>JAFZLB010000097.1 GCA_017551665.1 Lachnospiraceae bacterium | reverse complement strand
GTCCAGTCCAGTCCAGGGCGATTATATGGTTTTTCCCTGTGTTGTCAATACCTGTCATGAAAAATTTTCTTGTTCTCCCCCGGCACGGAGGAAGCCGCTGTCACCAGCAAAGAATTTCATTGCCGTCTTCCGTAATCAGCACCTCCACCTCCCACTGCGCGGAGGGGCTACCGTCCTCGGTGTATACGGTCCAGTCGTTTTCCTCATCCACAAAGACATGATGCTCGCCCATGTTGATCATCGGTTCAATCGTAAAGACCATGCCCGGCACCATGAGCATTTCCGTGCCCGCTTCCGTCACATAACTCACGAAGGGGTCTTCGTGGAAGTCATTGCCGCAGCCGTGCCCGCCGATTTCTTCCACGATTTCATAGCCGTGGGCCCGCGCGTGCTTGTTCATCTCACTCGCCATGTCGCCCAGATAGCGCCAGGGCTTCGCTTCCCGGATGCCGATGTCCACACATTCCTTCGTGACTTCCACCAGCTTCTTCCAGGCGGGGTCCACATCGCCGATCAGAAACATGCGCGAGGAATCCGCGTAGCAGCCGTTCAAAATCGTCGTGCAGTCCACGTTGATGATGTCGCCGTCCTCCAGAATATCATCCTCGGAAGGGATGCCGTGACAGACCTGATCGTTGATGGAGGTGCAGCAGCTCTTCGGAAAGCCCTCGTAGCCGAGCGTCGCGGAAATGCCGCCCATCTTCTTCGTGACGGAGGTAACGATGTCATCGATGTCCTGCGTGCTCATGCCGACGCAGATTTTCTCCGCGACCGCGTCCAGGCAGGCGCGGTTGATGACGGCCGCGTCCCGGATGCCCTGAATCTGCGCCGCCGTCTTGAAGAGCTTGCGATCCGGCACCACATGCCCCGCCTTCTCCGCCGCGATGATGCGCTCGTCAAAGGCCTCGTGACATTTTTTGTATTTCTTGCCGCTCCCGCACCAGCAGGGGAAGTTGGCAAGCATCTTTCGATAAGCCATAGTTTTTCCTTACATCTGTTCCAAAAACGCCTTCGTGTTCGCCGCGATGTCGCCCGAAAAAATCGCGCTGCCCGCGACGATGACATTGGCCCCGGCGTCCAGCACCGTCTTTAAGTTCGTACTCTTGACGCCGCCGTCCACCTCCAGATCCGTATCCGCATACCCCTTCTCATCCAGTGCCGCCCGCATCGCGCGGATTTTTTCCGTGCTGCTCTCAATATACGCCTGTCCGCCGAAGCCGGGCTCCACGCTCATCAGAAGCACCATGTCCAGCCGGTCCAGATAAGGGAAGAGCGCGGAAATATCCGTGTACGGGCGGATGGTCATGCCGCATTTTTTCCCCTTTGCTTTGATGCGTTCAATCACGGCATCGCAGTCAAAGGCCGCTTCCTGGTGAAAGGTGATGATGTCCGCGCCCGCGTCCGCGAAGCGGTCAATGTAACGCAGCGGGTCCGTCACCATGAGGTGCACGTCCAGCACCGCGTCCGTCGCCTTCCGCAGGGACTCGATCACGGGAAAGCCGATGGAAATCGATGGCACGAAAATCCCGTCCATCACATCCACATGCAGCCACGCAGCACCCGCGTCCGTCGCCTTTCTCACATCGGAGGCGAGATTCGCAAAGTCCGCCGAGAGAATCGACGGGGCAAGAATCCGTTTCATCTTCCTCCCCCCGTCTTACTTTCCGAGAAATGCCCGGATCTGCTTCGTCACACCCACGGCATCCAGCTCATATTTTTCCATGAGCGCCTTCGCGCTGCCGGACTGTCCGAAGACATCCTGCACGCCGATCTTCTTCACCGGCACGGGATGATGTGCGCAAAGCGCGTCACAGACCGCGCTTCCCAGACCGCCGATCACGCTGTGCTCTTCCACGGTCACGACTTTCCCCGTCTTCTTCGCGGAAGCGGTGATCAGCTCCTCGTCCAGAGGCTTTACGGAGCAGATGTTGATGACCTCCGCCGAAACGCCGTCCGCGGCCAGCGCTTCCGCCGCCTGCAAGGCGGAATCCACGCAGACACCGGTCGCGACAATCGTGAGATCGCTGCCTTCCTTTAATACCTCGCCTTTGCCGATCGTAAACTGATACTTCTCGTCATGGATTACCGGCGAGACCGCACGCCCGAAGCGCAGATAGACCGACCCCTTGTGCTCCACCGCCGCACGCACCGCGGCATTCGCCTCGATGTCATCCGCGGGGCTCAGGACCACCATGCCGGGAATCGTCCGCATCAGGGCAATATCCTCATTGCACTGATGGGAAGCGCCGTCCTCGCCGACGGTGATGCCGGCATGGGTCGCGCCGATTTTCACGTTCAAATGCGGGTAGCCGATGGAATTGCGCACCTGTTCATAGGCCCTGCCCGCCGCGAACATCGCGAAGGAAGACACGAAGGGAATCTTGCCGCAGGTGGCAAGACCCGCCGCGATGCCCGTCATGTTGGATTCCGCGATGCCGCAGTCAATATGCCGCTCCGGGAACTTTTTCTGGAAGGTGCTGGTCTTTGTCGCACCGGCCAAATCCGCGTCCAGAACCACCAGATCCGGGTATTCCTCGCCGAGAGCCGCCAGTGCCTCACCGTAGCTTTCACGTGTTGCTATAAAGTCGCTCATTCTTCGCTCCTTTCTTTTGCGATGCATCCCATTCCAAATCCGCCATCGCGGATGGGCTGCATCGCCACTCGGCCTGCTTCACTCGTTCATACGTCGTCCCGCAGCAAGTGCGTGCCGACTGATTAAGCAAGTCCCTCCCCGATGGCTTCCAAATCTTTCATCGCCTGCGCGTATTCTTCGTCATTCGGTGCCTTGCCGTGCCAGCCGGCTTTGTTTTCCATGAAGGAAACGCCCTTGCCCTTTAAGGATTTCATGACAATGGCCGTCGGCATGCCTTTTGTATTCTTCGCTTCATCCAGCGCCGCGCGGATGGCGTCAAAGTCATGCGCGTCGATATTGATCACATGGAAATTGAAGGCCTTGAACTTTTCGTCAATCGGATAGGGCGAGCAGACCTCGTCGATGGCGCCGTCGATCTGCAGATTATTGTTATCCACGATGACGCAGAGGTTGTCCAGCTTGCGGAAGCCGGCAAACATCGCCGCTTCCCAGATCTGCCCTTCCTGGATCTCACCGTCGCCGCACATGCAGTACACGCGGTAATCCTTGCCATCGAGGCGTCCCGCCATCGCCATGCCGCAGGCCACGGACAGTCCCTGCCCGAGGGAACCGGAGGACATGTCAATGCCCGGCAGATACTGCATGGAGGGATGTCCCTGCAGACGGCTGCCGATCTTGCGCAGCGTCTTGAGCTCTTCCACCGGGAAGTATCCCCGGTATGCCATGGCGGAATACAGCGCCGGTGCGCAATGCCCCTTCGAAAGCACGAAGCGGTCCCTCTCCGGGTCCGTCGGTTTTTCCGGGTCAATCCGCATTTCTTCAAAGAACAGTGCGGTCATCATGTCCGCCGCCGAAAGCGAGCCGCCGGGATGCCCGGCCTTTGCCGCGTGCACGGCGGTGACAATGCCCTTGCGGATGTCATTCGCCTGTTGTTGTAACGAAAGATTGTCCATAGCCTCGATCCTTTCTGTTGCGTTTCTGTTCTGTATTACCGACCGTTCACGGTCATTCCTCCGTCCTGCAGTATGCCGCGTCAATCGCGCCGATGAGCTCCACCCTTGCCGCGTGTCTTCCGCCTTCAAATTCCGCGGAGAGAAACGCATCGACGATATCCCTGGCCGTGCCTTCGCCGATCACGCGCGCACCGAAGGCGACGATCTGGCAGTTGTTGTGCTCCACGCAAAGCCTTGCGGAAAAAGGCTCGGAGCAGGCCGCCGCGCGGATGCCCGGTACCTTGTTGGCCGCAATGGAAATGCCGATGCCCGTGCCGCAGATGAGGATGCCCTTGTCGATTTCGCCGCGCAAAACCGCCTCCGCCACCGCTTTTCCCGGTACGGGGTAATCCATTTTTTCGCCATCCTGCGCGCCGTAGTCAATGCATTCGTGCCCGAGAGAGGCGACGTGTTCCATCATGGCTTTTTTGAGTGCCACCGCTGCGTGATCGTTACCGAATCCGATGATCATCCTGTGCTCTCCTTCGACGGGGAAAATAACCTTATCATTATACCACTTTCCGCCATCTTCCGCCATCCGTAACCGCTTTTTCCGATCCCCTGTTTTCTTTTCCTTTTGCGGGGAGTATAATGTGAGGGAAGGAGGGATTTGAATGAAATCTCTGTTCTATGGGGGAACGCATCCCCCGCAAAAAAAAGAATTGTGTCTCAAAACGCCGGAGCCGCTTGCCGCACCGGCCATTTTAACAATACCGCTGCGTCAGCATATCGGTGCGCCCTGCAAGCCGCTGGTCTCCGTGGGAGATCTGGTGAAGGCCGGTCAGAAGATCGGGGACGGCGAGGGGCTGTGCGTGCCGGTGCACACGCCGGTCGCCGGCATCGTGGAAGACATAAAGGAAATGCCTTACCCCGGCGGCGGTACGGTCTTAAGCGTCATCATCCGCAACAATTTTACGGATGTGAAGGATAACACGCTCACGGCACATCCCGAAGATACGGTCTTTTCCGCGGAGGAGCTCATCCGTATCGTCCGGGAAGCCGGCATCACCGGCATGGGCGGCGCGACCTTCCCGACGGATGTGAAAATCCGCTCCGGCATCGGCAAGGTGGATACGCTGATTGCCAACGGCTGTGAATGTGAGCCCTATATCACGGCGGATGATCTGCTACTGCGCGAACGGGCACGGGATGTGCTGCGCGGGCTGCGCTGCATCGCCTCTGTTTTGGAGCCGAAGCGGATTGTGATCGCCGTGGAGAATAATAAAAAAGAAGCCATCGCCGCGGTCACGGAAGCCCTTTCTTCCTTTGCGGGCATGGTCTGCCTGCCTGTTCCCACCTGTTATCCGCAGGGGGCCGAAAAGCAGCTGATCATGGCGGTGACAGGCCGTGAGGTTCCCTCCGGCGGGCTGCCTGCCGACGCGGGCTGCGCGGTGTTTAACGTGGCAACGCTTGCCGCCGTCTGCCGGGCGGTGTATGAAGGCAAGCCCCTGACGGAGCGCATCGTCACCGTCACGGGTGAGGCGGTCCGGGAGCCCAAAAATGTGATTGCCGCCATCGGCACGCCTTTTTCCGCGCTGATTGAGGCGGCGGGCGGTCTGACCGAGGACGCGGACAAGGTCATTTCCGGCGGACCCATGATGGGCATTGCGCAAAACGCTTTGGACGCGCCCGTCACCAAGGGCACCAACGCCGTGCTTTGTCTTTCCCGAAAAGACAACCGCGAGGTGGAACACCCCGTCTGCATCCGCTGCGGCAAATGCCTGACCGTCTGCCCCATCCGCTTACAGCCGCTGAACATGTATCTGTACGCGGAGGCCAAAAACGCGGAGGAGCTGCAAAAGCTTCATCTGAACGACTGTATTGAATGCGGCTGCTGCGCTTATGTCTGCCCCGCAAAGCTGCCGCTTACCGCGCGTTTCAAAGAAGGAAAGCGCTTTCTGAAGGAGGAAACCAAGGCGTGAATCTGAGAGTGACTGTATCGCCCCATATCCGGGGAAAGGATACCACCGGGCGGATCATGACGGATGTGATCATCGCACTGCTTCCGACCCTGATCGCCGGTACCCTGATCTTTACCTATCGGGCCCTGCTCGTGACCGCCGTTTCCGTCCTCGCGGCGCTGGCGGGAGAATTTGTGTATCATCTGGTTTCGCGGGAGCCGGGGAACTTAAAGAACATGAGCGCCGTCGTCACGGGACTGCTGCTCGCCCTGACGCTGCCGGTGACGGTGCCGTATCACATCCCGCTCGTCGGCGGCTTTTTCGCCACCTTTGTCGTCAAGGGCATCGGCGGCCGGCTCGGACACAACTGCTTCAATCCCGCACTGGCGTCCCGTGCCCTTCTGATGCTGCTGTTTCCGGTCGGCATGGTGCGCTTTACCGCCCCCTTCGGCATTCTGCCCGCGGGCAACATTGACCCCGCGGACATCATCACGAGCGCGACGCCCCTGCACACAATGCAGATGCCGGCGCTGCCACGTGTGGAACTGACGGACTTGCTCCTTGGCAAAACCGGCGGCTGCATCGGGGAGGTCTGCACGGTCGCGTTGCTCGTCGGCGGTGCTTACCTCGTGTTCCGCAAGGTCATCAGCCTCCGGATTCCGGGCGCCTATCTTTTGACGGTTGCGCTGCTGACGCTGATCTTTGCCAAGGACGAGAATGTGGTGGCCTGGATGGCGTACAGCCTTTTGAGCGGCGGCGTGATGCTCGGCGCGATTTTCATGGCGACGGATTACGCCTCTTCGCCGGTGGAACAGACGGCGCAGATCGTCTACGGCGCGGGCTGCGGGGTTCTGACCGTGGTCTTCCGGTATTTCGGGCTCTTCCCGGAAGGCGTCACCTACGCGATTCTGATGATGAACGGCATCGCACCGTTATTGGACAGGCTGTTTGCGCGGCGCATCTACGGCGCAAAGAAAGGATAAGGGAGGAGCGGACATGTCTCTGAATCGATGGATGAAAAGCGGAGTGGTCACGGCGGTTTGCGCTGTCCTCCTGTTTGCGCTTTCCGCGGGGCTGCGTTCCACCGCGGCGGAAAAAGAGATTCTCGCGCGGGAGCAGATGTTTGGCACGATGCTTCCCGCGGATTCCTACGAAGAGCTCCCTTATGAGGGGGATGACGCCGGCATCCGCGCGGTCTATCGCGCCGGAGAGGGCAGGATCATCGAAGTCGAAACGGACGGCTATGTGGACAGCATCGTCCTCTGGGTCGCCGTGGACGCGGACGGCACGATCAAAGGCATTGCGCCCCGCAAGGTGTCGGAGACAATGGGGCTCGGCGGCCGCGTCAAAAACGACACCGGCTTCCTGTCACAGTTTCTCGGTAAAAAAACAAGTGTTACGGTCGGTCAGAATATTGACGCGCTCACGGGTGCGACCGTATCCAGCAAGGCGGTGGCCCGCGCGATCAACGCGGCGCGTGCCGTCGTGACCGGAGAGGATACCGAGTCCGGTGCCTCGGAATGGGAGGAGGGAGAATGAGCAAAAAAAGCGGACTGCATATCCAAACCTGTCTGGCGGCGGTGCTGGGGGCTTATTGCCTGATCGGGATTCTGCTGCGCGTGATCGCACCGCTGGTCATGTATCCCGAGCCGGATCTGCCGATGATGACCGCCATCAGCCTCGTTGCCATGCTGATCGAGGCCTTTACGGGCAGGGAAAAGTTTCATAATCCCCTCCTGTGCGCTGTGTTTTCCTTCCTGACCTTCGGCCTGTTCCTCTGGGGCGCGGGCTTTGTGAGCGGCATCCGTGCGGCGGCCCTGACCGGTCTTTTCGGCTGCCTCGTCTTTGTGGTCACGGGGCTGATGTTTGACGGCATGGCACAACGCGCGGAAGCGGTGAAGGGAACGAAGGGGGCGCTTCTCGTCAACGCCTTTGTGATCTACCTGGCGAGCCAGGTGCTGAGCGGCCTGATTTAAGTCCGATGCGCAAGGGTGATCTCCTGTTTCTCCCCGCGGTGCTTCTCGTCGCGGTCATTCTGTTTTTTGTGTTATCCCGGAAGCCTTCGGGCGGCTTCGTTGTCGTGACCGTTGACGGCGCTTTGTCCGGGCGCTATCCGCTTTCCGAAGAAACCAGTCTGCAAATCGAAGGCGCGGACGGCGGCTATAACAATCTGGTCATCCGGGACGGGCAGGCCTTTTTGGAGGACGCCGACTGTCCGGATCTTTCCTGTGTCAAAACCGGCAAAATTTCCAAAGAGGGGCAGAGCATTATCTGTCTGCCGCATCGTGTCATTGTTACCGTGGAGGGAGGCGAGGCGGATGATGTCGATGTCTTCGCCAGATAACAAAAACAGCGGCAGCATACCGGTGACCCTGTACGGCATGATGCTGGCGCTTGCGCTGGTGCTGTCCTATCTCGAAACCATGATTCCCGTTCCCTTTGCGGTGCCCGGCATGAAATGGGGGCTGCCCAATCTGGTAACGGTGCTTTTGCTCTACACCAGAGGTCCCGTTCCGGCCCTGAGCATCAATCTCATGCGCATCCTCGTCTCGGGCTTTTTGTTCGGCGGCCTCTCCGCCATCCTGTTCAGTCTCTCCGGTGCGCTTTTGAGCTTTGCCGGGATGCTGCTGCTCAAGCGGCTGCCCTGCTTTTCCGCCGCGGGCGTCAGCTGTGCGGGGGGCATTTTGCACAACATCGGACAGACCGCCTGCGCGGCCTGGATTGTCAAAACCTACAGCGTCTGGTATTTTGTGCCGCCCCTGCTCATCGCCGGGGCAATCACGGGCTTTCTTTTAGGGGTCATCAGTCTGCGGCTGTTGCCGCTGATGAAGCGCTTTCTGCACTGAGCGGGCTCATTGCCGGATCAGTGCCTCAAAGCCTTCCGTAAAGACGGTGCTGCCGTCCGCGGCAATCCATGCGGCCTCGGCATCGTAACGGGCGGCCAGTGCCTGCCCTTCCTCCAATTCCATCAAAAACAGCGCCGTGGAAAGCGCGTCCGCCACGCCGGAATCCTTACACAGCACCGTGACGCCGCGCCAGTACGCCGCGGGCATACAGCTGTCCGGGTCAATGAGATGATGATAGTTGACGCCGTCCACGGTATAGTATCTCTGGTAATCGCCGCTTGTCACCACCGAGCAGTCCGTCGCGTAGATCGAAAAGAGGGAGCCGGAATCGGGGGCCTCCGGGTTTTGCACGCCGACCACCCAGGGGGTGCCGTCGGAGCGCATCCCTTTCGTGCGCACATTGCCGCCGAGGCTCAAAAGATATCCCTCCGGCGCGTCCTTCATGGCATATTCCGCGGCATAGCCCTTGGCGATCGCACCCACATCAAGCGAGGCCTCCGGGTCCGTCAGAAACACCGTTCCCTTTGCCTCGTCAATTTCCAGCAGTTCCCAGCCGGTGTGTGTTTTTGCTTCTAAGAGAAGCGCTTCTTCCGGCACGTATGCTTCCGCGGGATGCTCCATGCCCGTCAGCCTTGCCTCGTGCCAGACCGAAAGCACCGCACCGAGCGTGATGTCCGCCGTGCCGCCGGAGGCTTCATAGATCTCTTTTCCGAACTTCAGCAGGGACAGGATCTCCGCATCCACCGCCACCGGGGCCACTCCTGCGTTGTCGTTCACGCTTTTCAGATTGTTAATGCCCTCGTAGCTCTCATAGATGTCAAAGAGCCGGTAGCAATACAGCAGTCTGTCGTAGATGTTGGAGGCCTCCGCGTCAAAGGTCTCTTTGTCTTTTGCGTAGCCCTTGACGACCGTGACCGTGTCAAAGAGATCCAGCCAGGTCTCTTCGAAACGGCGCATCTTCGTTTCTTCTTCCCCGGCGGATGTCCCCGAAACGGCTTGTGTCCGGGCACCGCAGGCACCCAGACACAAGACAAGTAACAATAGCATTGTTTTTTGAAGCACTTTTTTCATACGGCAGAACGATACTTCTTACGGCTCCATGAAGGAAATCGGGGAAGCGCCGGTCATGGCATCTTCGGACAGAAGATAAATCGGTGCCACCTCAACCGAAAGGGTATCAAACTGTGCGTTGCGGCCGCTCTCTGTCGTGTACTCGATCGTGTACTTGATCTCCACGCTCTGATCGCCGTAATCGATATCGACCTTCGCATCCGCGTCCATGCCGCCGTCCGCGAAATTCGTTCCCTTGTCCGCAGAGCCGACTTCGTAAATATACAGCTCCGTGACGGCCTCGCCGGTGCGGTTGTGCACTTCGTACTGCGCGGGCTCCACAGGGTACTGGAAGGCGATGACCGTAGGGCCGGTCAGCGCATCCTCCGCCAGCAGGGTGATCGGCGCCACCTCGGCATGCAGGGTTTCAAACTTCGCCGTGTAGCCTCCCGCTGTCGTGAACTCCAGGATGAAGTCCACACCGGTGGGCAGCTGGCCCTTGTCAATGTGTGCGTGTCCGCCGTGGAACTGATCGCTGAGGTTTTCGCCCTTGTCGGAAGAACCGGCCTCGTAGATGAATACCTCGGTCAGATCATCACCGGTGCGGTTGTAGAGCTCATACACGGATTCCGCGGTCTCTGCCGCTGCCGTCGAACTCTCCGCGCCGGCCGTTGATGCCGCGGCAGATGCGGAGCTGCCGCTGTCGGTCACTGCCGTCGAGCCGCAGGCTGTCAGCGCGAGCATCGACATCCCGACGACCATTGCCAAAAATCTCTTTTTCATATCGTCCTCCTTTACAAATACAACTGTGGTTGATGGTTTGTAAACATCTCATATTATATCACTGCTCTGCATGTGGAGCAAATAAGCGGTAGCGGGCGGAGCGGGGCTGTTTTATAAATAAACACAACATCTTGTAATAAGGCTTGACAAAACCGCAATATTTGTGTAACATTTAATGGTTTTTGGAGGGAGATTATGAAAAAGTTTCGATTACTCCGGCTCCTGCTGCCGCTGCTGTTGGCTGCTGTGCTGGCCGGACCGTCACGGGAAGTCTACGCGCTTGACGAGAGCAGCGGTTCGGAAGAAACCGTGCCCGTCACGCCGCAGGAAACACAGCTGGCACTGAAGCGGGAAATGCGCAGACAGGGCCGGGAAGAACTCATCGCAACCGCCGGCGCGCGCGGCACCGTTATCACGGAATGGGACCGCTTCGCAGAATTCACCACGGAACAGGTCATCCATCTGGCAAAGCTGCGCTCGCTCTATAACGCCGAGGGGCAGCCCGTGCTTTCGCCTTACGACGGCTGGGTGCACGGCCCTTCCGGCAAAGATACCTATTACAATCTGGACATGACGGGCGTGATTGAGCGCCTGCGTTATCTCGGGTTTTCCGGTGAGTATCACGTCCGCGAGGACGGCGTGAAGATGTTCGGCGAATACATTATGTGCGCCGCGGATTTTGACTTACGCCCCATCGGCACCATCGTCGAGACCTCGCTTGGCAAGGCCATCGTCTGTGACACCGGTCTCTTTACGCAGTGGGATTCGTATCAGCTGGACATCGCGGTCACCTGGTAAGCTCACAGATACTGCTTAAAGGCGTTTTTCTGTAAGGAGCCGACCGTCACCGCCACATCCGTCGCGTTGAGAAAGCGCTCCGAAAGCGCGAGCGCTTCGCGGGACTCGACCTGATTGATGAGCACCTTTTTCGCGAGGTGCTCATTTTGATAGGCCTTTGCCACAAGCTCCGGCTTCGCGAGGGCGTCATCCGCGCAGCCGGTCAGCAGCTTGAAGACGCCCGGATGATGCACGACTTCCTTCACCGGCTTCATAAAGCCGCTCGCCCCGATCACCAACACCGTATCGTCCGCCGTCTCCGGCAGCACCGGCTCATTGTGCTCATGTGCTTTCAGCGGTAGGCCCCGCGCGTCATCCGCTTCCACCAGCACATAGTCGGCCAGCTCCCGCAGGCGGTCAAAGGAGGTAAAGGGACGCGAGAGCTTCCCGCCCCCCGCGATCTGCCCCGCGCAGACGACGCGGTTTTCGGAGAGCAGCATCTTCAGCTTGTCCTTTTCCTCTTCCTCCGTGCAGTCGGAAATGGACAAAAAGGCCGTGCCGGGCAGCGGAAAGAAGTAATATGTGGTGCACAGAAGCACCCGCCCCGGCAACTCTCTTGCCAGCGTCTGCATGAGCGCGGTCTTGCCGCCGCTGCCAAGCAGCACGGTCACACCCTTTCCGATTGAGAGAAACTCCGATACCGGCAGTGCCATCCGCTTCGCCCTTTCTAATCCTCCGTCTCCACCATCGGCAGGGAGAAGACAAATTCCGAGCCGACGCCGACGGTGGAAATCACATCGATGTTTTCCCCGTGCGCCTTGATGATGTCGCGCACGATGGAAAGCCCCAGTCCCGTGCCCTTCTTGTCCTTGCCGCGGGAATGATCGGACTTGTAGAAACGCTCAAAGATGAAGGGCAAATCTTCCTTCGGGATGCCGACGCCCGTGTCCTTGACCGAGACAAAGAGCTTGTCCCGGGACGCCGTGGTCTCGATTATGATGACGGAATGCTCCGGACTGAATTTGATGGCGTTGTCCGTCAGGTTGTAGAGCACCTGGCGGATGCGCTCCTTGTCCGCGTGCACCACGGCCACATCCTCGGAAAACACAAGGTCCACCGTGATGCCCTTGCCGCGGCAGGCCCCCTCAAAGGAAGCCACCGCCTCGCGAATGACGGTATGGATGTCAAAGTCCGCAAGCTCCATGTACATGCCCTGGCTCGTCAGGTTGTTCAGCGTCAGCAGGCCGTTTGAGAGCTTGGACAGACGCTCCGTTTCGTTCAGCACGATGCCTAAGTATTTGTCATAGGCCTCCGGCGGAATCGTGCCGTCCCGCATGGCTTCGAGATAGCCCTTGATGCTGGTTAAGGGCGAGCGGAAGTCATGGGAGACATTTGCGATAAACTTGCGCTGGTCTTCCTCCGAGCGCGCGATTTCACCCGCCATGTAGGACAGCGTCGCCGCGAGATAGCCGATCTCGTCGTCCGATTCCACGCTGACCTTGTATTCCATGTTGCCGGCGGCATACTGCTCCGTCGCCTCCGTGATTCTGCGCAAAGGAACATAGACCATTTCCGCGAAGAAAATGAGGATGATGAGCGAGAGCAGCAGCACGATGATAAGCTGGATGTAGCAGAACTTCATAAAGCTGTCCACCCTGGTCTCAATGCGCGACATCGGCACCTGGGCCACCACATAAGCCAGCACGCGGTAATCCGCCGTGATGGGCGCAAAGACCGAAAGCACCTCTTCTTCCTCGCTGCCGAAGAAATCGCCCACGGTGTAATTGCTGTTGCCCCTTGCCGCCGGATCAAAGCCTTCCACAATGACTTCCTCGTCCTCCGGAATCATCCGCCCGGAATCCACAACCACGCGCCCGGAGGGGCTGATGATCCGCACCTCCGCGTTCAGATACGCGGAAAGCGCGTTCAGCTGGGTATGCACGGTTTCGATGGACGTGCGGCTGTCATAGAGATCCGCCGCGTAGGTGTTGGAGATTTCCGTGGCAAACTGATAGAGACGTTCGCTCTGCTCCGTGCGCAGCTGTGTCAGCACCAGAGAGCGAATGACGGTGGCCGTCGCGATCACGCCGAAGACGGCAAAGAGCGCGTAGGCCAGCAGGAACTTCCAGAAAATGGTCCGGTTGTAGGGACTGCGTTTTCTCATAAACAATCAAAAGGTTTCAAATTTATAGCCCACGCCCCAGATCGTGGCGATGGCCCACTTGGAGTGATCGCCGATCTTTTCGCGGATGCGCTTGATGTGCACGTCCACCGTGCGGGTGTCGCCCACATACTCATAGCCCCAGATATGATCCAGCAGCTGCTCCCTCGTAAAGACGCGGTTCGGTTCGCTGGCGAGGTAATACAAAAGCTCCAGCTCCTTCGGCGGCATTTCGAGGCGCGCGCCGTAACAGGTCACGCTGTAATTCGTCATATTGATTTCGAGGTCCGGGAAGGATACCATCTGCACCTCGGGCGTCAGCGTCAGCCCCTCCGGCACGGCATGATAGCGGCGCAGCACCGCCTTCACCCTGGCCACGAGCTCCTTTGAATCAAAGGGCTTTTCGATATAATCGTCCGCGCCGAGCTCCAGCCCCAGCACCTTATCGAAGACCTCGCCCTTCGCGCTCAGCATGATGATGGGCGTCTGCGATTCCTTGCGGATCTCGCGGCAGACCTGGTAACCGTCAATGCCCGGCAGCATGATGTCCAAAAGCACGAGATCCGGCCGGTACTCCCGGAAGGCCGTCAGCGCGCCTTCGCCGTCCGCGCTGAGCTTCGTGTCGAACATCTCTTTCGTTAAGTACAACGAAATCAGTTCCGCGATGTTTTCGTCGTCGTCTACGATGAGGATTTTTTGTTTGTTGATCATAAATTCACCCTTTGTCCGGCTCCCCCTGCGAGATTTGTGCCCGGCTGCTCCATGAGTTGCTTCGCAACAAATCGCAGCCTTGCCACAAATAGCCCGCAGGGGTCGCCGCTTCTACGTTTTGAGTCTTACTCAACATTACTTAAACGTTGCCACCGTTACCCCTGCGTCGCCTTCACCGTACTCGCCTTCCTGGAACTTCTTGATGTAACGCACGCTTTTCAGGTGCGTCCGCACCGCGTTACGCAGGGTGCCCGTGCCCTTGCCGTGTACGATGCGCACGCTCGGCAGATGGGCGCGGTAGGCGTTGTCTAAGTATTTGTCCAGTGCGTGCAGGGCGTCATCCGTGTTTTTGCCGATGAGGTTGATCTCGGCGGAAACGTATTCGTCGTTTAAGACACTGTGCCGCTTTCCGCCGCCCTTGCCGCCGCCGCTCTCCTTTGCCGCAAAGGCCTGCTTCATGGAAAACTTCTTCGCAATTTCCTGCGCGCTCTCTTCCTTTTCCGGCGCGGGCGACAGATCGGAGACCTTTGCCTTCACCTGCATCACACCGCAGCGCACATACACGTTCTCGTCCTTATCCGGCAGCGATTCGATGATGCCGGTTAAGCCCATGGAAACAATGTGCACGCGCTCGCCCTTCTTTGCCTGTTCCTTTGTCAGGCGTTCGCCTTCCTGCGGCGGGGCGGCCTTCTCCTTTGCCTTCTTCCCGGAAGAGCGCTGCGCCCCGATCCGCTCATTGAGCTTCGTGCGCTCCCGTTCCATGACGGCCAGAAGCTCTTCATCCGCGCCGCTCTTTCGCATGAGCCGGATCGTGTCGTCCGCAAAGCGTTTCGCTTCCGTCAGAATCCGCTCCGCTTCTTCATGCGCGTCCGCGAGGATGTCCTCGCCGAGGCTGTCGAATTCCCTCGACTGCTCCTCTAACTTCGCGTTCAGCGCCTGCGTTTCCTGCTTGTACTGCTCAATGCGTTCGCGTTCCGCCTCGATGGTTTTGCGGCTGGTTTCCAGGTCCGCAAACAGCGTCTCCATCCGCGCCTTATCCGTATCGATCTGCGCATGTGCTCCGTCAATGATCTCTTCGGGCAACCCCAGTTTTCTGGAAATTGCAAAGGCATTGGACATGCCGGGGGTGCCAATCAACAGGCGGTAGGTCGGGCGCAGGGTTTCAATATCAAATTCACAGCTGGCGTTGACCACGCGCTCCGTCGTCATGGCAAAGACCTTGAGCTCCGCGTAATGGGTGGTGGCGAGCACCGCCGCGTCGCGGTTCAGCAGATCGGAGAGGATGGAAATGGCCAGTGCCGCGCCCTCCGTCGGGTCCGTTCCCGCGCCGAGTTCGTCAAATAAACACAGGTCTTCGCTGCCCGCTTCCTGCAAAATGCGCACGATGTTCGTCATGTGCGAGGAAAAGGTGGACAGGCTCTGCTCGATGGACTGCTCGTCGCCGATGTCCGCGTAGATTTCGCGGTAAAAGGCGATGCGGCTCTTTTCGTCCGCGGGAATCATGAGACCCGACATGCCCATGAGCATGAGCAGCCCCGTGGTTTTCAGCGTCACGGTCTTGCCGCCGGTGTTGGGGCCGGTGATGATGAGCATCCGGTAGGGGGCACGCTCCCAGGGCAGGTTTTCGCCGAGGCAAATGTCCGTCGCGACGACCTGGTCCTTCCCGATCAGGGGATGCCTTGCCTGCAAGAGCCAGAAGCCCCGGTCCTTCGTAAAGGCCGGCTTCACGGCATCGAGTTCCTGCGCGTACAGCGCCTTCGCAAAAATGAAATCCAGCAGCGTCATGTAAGTCGCGTTGTCCGTCAGCGCGTCGATGCGGTCCGTCAGGGACGCGCTGATCTCCGCGAGAATCCTTGCGATTTCCTTTTCTTCCTGCAAGGCCAGCTCCCGGATTTTGTTGTTGAGCTCCACAACGGCCGCGGGCTCAATGAAGAGCGTGGAACCCGAGGAAGAGCGGTCATGCACGATGCCGTTCACATTGCCCTTGTGCTCCGCGCGCACCGGCAGGCAGTAGCGGTCGCCGCGCATCGTCACGACGGCGTCCTGCAAATACCCGCGCATGCTGCCGTTCACCATTTTGTTTAAGGTTTCCCGCACGCGCTCCGAGGATTGGGCCAGCTGCCTGCGGATCTGCTTCAATGCCGGCGAGGCCTCGTCCGCCATTTCGTCTTCGGAGAGGATGCAGCGCCGGATCTCCGAAGAAATGTCCTTCAGCGGTTCGAGCGCGCGGAAGTAATCGGAAAGGCTGTCGTCCGAAGCGCCGTCGTCTTTGTCCGTCGGCCGAACGCCGTAGGTTCTGACGCGCTCCGTGTTTTCCAAAAAAGAAGCGACGCGCAGAAGCTGCCGCATCTCCAATGTCGCGCCGATGGCAAGGGACTGTCTGAGCGCCGCGGAATCAAAGTTGGAACCGAAGGAAATTCCGCCCTTGACGCCGATGCGTTTTAAGGCGTCCGCCGTTTCCTGCAGGGCGCGTTCGGCGTCCGTTTCGTATGCACAGGGCAAAAGCGCCTCGCACATCTTCCTCCCCGGTTCCGAAGAAGCGTGTTCCGCGAGCCTTGCGGTGATCTTGTCATATTCCAATACGGTCAGTGCGCGTTTGTTCATATCAGTCCGTAATGCTCCATTGCCTTGTAAAGACCGTCTTCGTGCAGGGCATCCGTCACATATTCCGCGGCGGCCTTCGCCACCTCGGAGCCGTTGCCCATGCAGATGCCGTGGGCGGCGTATTCCAGCATATCCAGATCATTGACGGAATCGCCGATCGCATAGGTCTGTTCCTTCGGAATGTCAAAGAGTTCGCAGACTCGTTCCATGCCCTTGGCCTTGCCGCTGTCCTTTGCGATAAACTCCGCGACGGTTTCGTTGTGAAACAACAGCCGGAAGTCCGCGTCCAGCTCCCGCCGGATACGTTCAATGTCCGTGTTCGCAGTGGCGGCCGCGGAAAACTTGTTGACCTCGTCGCCTTCCTGCAGCGTCTCCAGACGCCTGACCTTTTCCCGCATTTCGCGGTACAGCCGCTCCACATAGGCGTCGCCGGCAAAGTCCTCAATGTTCATCCAGTGGTATTCCCTGCCTTCCAAAATATAAGGCATGGATTCTTCTCTCAGCAGCGCAAGCGCTTTTTGCAGCGTCTCCCAGGGAAGGTAACGCGCGTACAAAAGCTCCCCGTCCGCCTCGATATGCGTGCCGCAGGCCGCCACAATGCCCTTCATCGGCAGCGCCAACAACCGCTCGTCATAGATATGCCCACGGGCGCGCCCGCTGTTCAAAAACACGAGATGCCCGTTTTTTTGCAGCCGCGCAAAGGCCTCCGGCACCGAGTCCGGTATGACCCGCTGCGAATCCCAGATCGTATGGTCAATATCCACAAAAACAGCTGCTGTCTTCATGTCCGTTATTGTAACATATCATCTCCCTTTTCTGCCATCCCTGGCGGAACGAAAAACAGTCGGCTCGGTGGCATGGCGCATCCGTGCGCACATACCACAGCAACTCCCCTCCTTCTCCGCCATGTATACAGGGGTTTTACGTGATTTCCTGCAACATCGTCAAATTTATTTTGCCGTTTTCCTGCATATTCGTTAATTGTTGCACCGCACATTGACAAACGGGAGATTTTTGTATATGATGGTCTTGATTCGTTTGAACTTTCTCCAATTTTGGTTTTGTTTCGTATAATATTTGGCCGTTTTGGGTTTTGCTTCAAAGATAAGGGGGCGGCAACATGTACCGGCGCATACAAGATGAATTGGAAAACTGGAAAAATACACCGCAGAGGAAACCGATGCTGATTACAGGCGTCCGGCAATGCGGAAAGACTTACACCATCCGGGCCTTCGGTGAGGCTTTTTTTCCTGAAATCGCCTACATCAACTTTGAGGAGTCCGGGGATTACGCAGCCGTCTTTGACTATGATTTTGATACGGAGCGCATCCTGAACGAGCTCGGTCTTCTGACCTGCGGGCATCCGATTGACCCTGCCGGGACGCTCATCGTATTTGACGAAATTCAGGAATGTCCCCGCGCCATCACCTCCCTGAAATATTTTTGTGAGGATGAAAAGGAATATTGGCTGATCTGCGCGGGCTCCCTGCTTGGCGTGGAGTTGAAGCGGAAAAATGTCTCCTTTCCTGTCGGCAAGGTGGATCGCTTGCAAATGTATCCGATGTGCTTTGAAGAATTTTTGCTTGCCTCCGAAGAGAAAGATCTTCACACCCTCATCAGCGGCTTTGATCCCGCGCGCCCGCTCCCGGAAGCCGTTTCCCACCGCCTGGAACAGCAGTTGCGTTTGTATCTGCTGACAGGCGGAATGCCCTATGTGGTCAGGCGATGGTTTGAAACCCGGGACTATCATGTCATTGATAAAGCACTGGACACGCTGTTGCAGGACTATCGGGATGATTTTTCCAAACACGCGGACGCCATTGACATCCCAAGACTCTCGCAGATTTGGACCTCCGTACCCCAACAACTTGCAAAGGACAATCAGAAGTTTGTCTTTTCCCACGTGCACGAAGGGGGACGCGCCCGCGATCTGGAAGATTCCATGCAGTGGCTTGTAGATGCGGGGCTCGTCTATAAACAATGCCGGGTAACCGTTCCGGCACTCCCTCTGTCAGGCTGTGCGGACGATTCCTTTTTCAAGGTATATCTGTGCGATGTCGGGCTGATGCGCAGATTGTCCCGTATCTCCTGCGAAGCCCTGCTGTTGCCGCCTTCCGGCTTCTCGCCCTACCGGGGTGCCATCACGGAAAACTATGTTCTGACAGAGCTCATTGCCTCCGGTTATCATCCCTGTTTTTGGAAAAGCAAACATACCGCGGAGGTGGATTTTTTAGTGGAACACCACGCGGACATCATCCCCGTCGAGGTCAAAAGCGCGACGCATACGCGTGCCAAAAGCCTTGCCCTGTACTGTAAAACATTCAAACCGCGCCTTGCTGTCAAGGTGTCCATGAAAAACATCGGCATCGCCGATCACAACGGCGTCCGGATGATACAGTTGCCCCTGTATCTGTTCTGGAGACTTCCGGTGTACTGCGCCTGATCGCGGAAGCATCCCTCTTGCATTTTCCTCCTGAATACATACTTCCGATAAAGGTAGAATTATTCAGCGGACCGGGTGCAGAGCGAAGAGCCACGTTGTCACCGACAATGGTATGTACGCCGGGGATTCCGGCGCGAACCTGTACTTCCTCTTGTGCCTCATCTTCCGGAGGCGGCACAGCCGCATGTGTCGTAATACTTGTCGAACAAAGAACAAACAACAATAGTGCCGCAATTAACCTTTTCTTCAGTTTCTTCATCCCATATACCTCCTTCATGTAAGACGGGTGCATCATTGTGTTTCATTAATACTATGCAAGACCCGTGCCTTTTGTGACATAGTTTATTGTTTTTTCATCATAGAAATGCCTTCTTTTTTCTGTTATCCTTGTTCTGAAACAGGGATTCGCACCATACATCAGAGGAATACGCATGCTGTTGACATTTCCATTAACAGACGATGACAGGTCGTTTGTGGAAGAATTATTCAAAGAACATAGGGCGCTTTTTCTGAATGTTGCAAGGCAAATCCTTGATTCTTTCGCGGAAGCGGAGGATGCTGTTTCCGAGGCCATGATCCGGATCATCACAAATCTGGATAAAATTTCCGCCCTGCCGCGTCACAAAATACGCTCGTATTGCATTGTAATAGTAAGAAACTGCGCATTAGCCAGATTCAGAAAGGCAGGCGAGATTCCGACAGAAATGAGTATTGCTGTAAATGATTCCTTGATTCAGCCGGAAGAAGCATTCCTTGAACAGGAGCAGGCGAAGGAGCTGCAAGACATCATCCGTGCACTGTCAAGGGAGGAGCGGATGCTGTTGCAGCTCAGGTATGTGGATGACGCAAACTACAAAGAGATTGCTGACATTCTCGGGATCACCGAAGAAACCGCAAGAAAACGCACGGAGCGCATACTGAGAAAACTTCGTGAACTGCTAAAAAAGGACAGGCACAATGGATAAAGAGCAACTACAGGATTCGGTTATAAGAAATGCCGTAAACGCTGTCTTTGAAGAAGAAGTGCGTCTCCTTGACGGGAGCGCCGATGATCCCCGCGAGGAGATAAGGCTGACGGATGATCAGGTTGCGGATCTCTGCAAACGGATTCTACTCCTGCGTGAAGACATCCGGTCGCTTTTTTTTAGCAAATACTGCTTTCACCTCGATCGCGAGGCAATGATCGCGCTCCTTGATGCGGAGAGGCCGGATGGACGTTTGCGCTGCTATGAGAATTTCCTGTCGTACGCAATGCTTTCCGATGACACAAAACGAATCTCTGCTGATTCCTTTGAAAGGGCGTGTCATGCAGCGTTACAACGGGACATCCCCGTCGAAGAACCTGTGACCACGACACAAAAGAAGAGAAAGAAAAGACAAAAACGCATCCTGTCAAAGGTGTGGAAAAGTGTTGCTGCCGTATTTATCGTCATCTCCGCGGGTTTTCTTCTTGCATTCACCACAAACGCGGAGTTCCGGGGAAAAGTGATCAACTGGTATCTGACAACATTCCGCCAGAACAGCGTCGTGCAACCGGAAACGGACGACGCCGTCACGATGGAACACCTGAGGGAATACCGACCGTCGTATATGCCCGAACGCTACCGTCTTGTGGAAACGCTGGAAGCGGAGCGCTGGATTGTGTACGGCTATCAGGATGACGAGGCAAAGATGCTGGACATCACGCTACAGATTCCCGGTGTCATCAGCTCAATCGACACGCAGGGACTGGAGATGAAAACACTGCTGTTTCACGATGAAATCGCTTATCTTGTCACGGGCGGAGAAGGCTACGGTACCTTTGTGTTTTCCGTTGACGGGATTCCCGTTTTGATTGACGGATATGCAAGTCCGGAAGAAATGCTGCAGATTGCGGAAGGTATCGGAAATTGAATTTTCAACAGGAGGAAGCCATGAAATATCACAAGTTCATCAGCACTGCTTACAAATCATCCGCGGCACGTCGTCTGCTGCTGTTGCTCTTTTGTCCGCTCATCCTGTCCTGTTGCGCCAAAACGCCGTCTTCCGTCGATACGGAACCCGCAACGGCGATGACGGAAAACGCTGTAAAGGAGGGCAGTGGTGAAACCGGGGCCAAAGCCACGGCAGAAGTGAATGCGGGCGGCTTTATGGCACACGAAGTCACTGCGACCGTTGTTCGCGACTGGCGCAGATGGGGGGAGCAGTCGTTTACGCTCTCCGTTTCCCCGGTTTCCAAAGAGGAAGCGCGTGAGTTCACTTGGGCGGTCAAAAAAGACGGCGTGCTGATTGATGCGCCGCATGCCAACTGGCCCTCTCTGGATCCGCTCACTTCCTGGCGCAAAGAAACGCAGTCCATATTACTGCATGTCCGTTTCGGCTTAAGCGAAGAAGGTTCCGACTATACGCTCCCGCGGGATTTGAGGGAAACCTTTGAAGTGGAACTGGTCGGCGGTCCCGCGCACTTTGCGGAGAAGGAAACGGCGGAGGGGCGCATCGGTATTGATGAGATCTGTCACGGAACGCTGACGCTGCAACCGTCGGAGGATACGGATATAAACATGCAGATCATCCCGCTCGGTGAAGGTGTTTCCTTTATCAATGAGACCAACGGCGAGGAAGGCAGGCTGACAGAGCTTCGGATCATTGACGGCATTGTGTGGGCGGGTTTCGTTTTTCCGGATATGGAATCGCTGGAAGGGCTGGATTTTAACGCCAGCGTTCTTTCACCGGACGAATTGGAACAGGGGTATATTGTCTATCGGGAGTGGCATAATTCCCTCCCCGAGCTGACCCTGTATTATGAGGACGGAACAGACGCATCCTATGGCGTGACGAGCCTCCGTCCTTCCACGTACTCCGACGGCATTTTTCTCAGAACCTGCAATCTTCCCGCGGTCCGCAACGGCGCGCGTCTTGTCCGTGTGAGCTTGGAAGGAAAAAGCTTTGATATCTTTCTTTCCAGAATCAGATAGGTCTGAATCATTCATTCGGGCGAATAAGGCTTGCTTTTTTGGGTGAAAGGTCTATACTGGACTTTATGCATTCAAAAAAGAAAAGTTATGAAATTGATATGATCCACGGCGCCCTGACGGGGAAGATTCTGCTGTTCACGCTGCCGCTGATGCTGTCCGGCATTTTGCAGCTGCTGTTCAACGCGGCGGACATCATCATCGTGCGGCTGAACGCGGTGAATGATTATCCCGTGGCGGCGATCGGCTCAACGGGTTCGCTGATCAATATGCTGGTGGCGCTCTTTATGGGACTAAGCGTCGGCGTCAATGTCATGGTGGCGCATTACTACGCGATCCAGCGGGACAAGGACGTTTCGGAAACCGTGCATACGGCCCTCACCGCGGCACTGTTCGCGGGCTGCTTTCTCACGGTCTTCGGCATTACGCTGTGCCGCCCGCTCTTGAGTCTCATGGACTCGCCGCCGGAGGTCATTGATTTAAGCACGCTGTATATGCGGATTTATTTCGCCGGGATGCCGGTGAATCTGCTCTACAACATCGGCGCGGCGGTCCTGCGCGCCGTCGGCGACACCAGACGTCCGCTGTATTATCTGACGCTCGCGGGACTGGTCAATGTGGGGCTGAACCTCGTCTTCATTCTGGTCTTTGATATGGGCGTGGCGGGCGTTGCCCTCGCGACGATTTTAGCCCAGGCGCTCTCCGCCTTCCTGGTGCTGCGCTGCCTTGCGAAAAGCCAGGAAAGCTACCGCCTGATTCTTTCGCAGTGCCGCATCACGCGCGGGAAGCTGAAGCGCATCCTGCACATCGGCCTTCCGGCGGGGCTGCAGGGCACGGTGTTTTCGCTCTCGAACGTGCTGATCCAGTCCTCCATCAACTCCTTCGGGGCGCTGGCCATGGCGGGCAATGCTGCCGGGGCCAACATCGAGGGCTTTGTCTATGTGGCCATGAATTCCTTTCACCAGGCCTGCGTGACCTTCACAAGTGCCAACTACGGCGCGCTTGAAAAAAAGCGCATCGACCGGGTGCTCATCACCTGTCTTGCGCTGGTGTTTGCGGTGGGGCTTCTGCTCGGCAACGGTGCTTACCTTTTTGCGAACCCCCTGCTTTCCATTTATAACAAAGACCCGCAGGCCGTCGCCGTCGGGCTGACCCGAATGGGCGTGATCTGCAGGGTCTATTTTCTCTGCGGTATGATGGATGTGATCTGCGGCTCCATCCGCGGCCTCGGCGCGTCCTTTTTGCCGATGATCGTCTCCGTCCTGGGTGCCTGCGGGCTGCGCATTCTCTGGATTGTCACGATTTTTTCCGCGCCCGCGCACCACAGCCTCTATGTGCTGTATCTTTCCTATCCCGTCAGCTGGACGGTGACCGGTCTCGTGCACCTGATCTGCTTCTTCTATCTCAGGAAACGTCTGAGAAATAATTACTCATCCGTATCGTAAACGCCAAAACTCTTTTCGTTTTGGCGTTTGCGTCGCGCCGACCGCATTTGCTGCGAAGCAGCAATACATACAGATTGCGGTCGTGCGCATCCCCCGGTGGTTTATCGTAAACGAAATCTACGATTTCGTTTGCGATAAATTCAGGATTTGAACAGCTCCCGGTACCACTTCAGCGAATCCGTATAAGCCTCATACACCGGATCCATGTCAATGTTGGACAGCACCATCAGGCGGGACACCTCCTGCCAGGAAGCGTTTTCGTATTCTTTGACAAAGTTCAACACCGGTGCCAGCGGACCCTCGTCCCGTAAGAGCGCGTCCTGGATGGGCTTGGATACCTTGACCATTTCCAGGGCCTCCTCCATCGTCTTATCCAGCATGATGTCCAGCACGGAGAACAGGCCCATCAGGAACAGCTCCTGCGACATCTGCGCGAGCTCAAAAATCTTCGCGAGGTTTTCCGCAAACTTCGCCCGCAGCAGCGACAGCCGCATGATTTCCGAGGGCTTGTCGGCCAGAAGCTCTTTTGTGATGGCCGTGTTAATCCACTTCTTCAGTTCCTTTTGACCGAGCATGGCCGCCGCGTGGCGCACACTCGAAACGCCGCCCGCCACCGTCATGCGGTTGACCATTTCCAGCATGGAAACCACGAGCGCCGTATCCCTGCCCACGACATCCGCCGCGTCCGTCAGATCATAATCCGGCGCATTGACGACGTTCAACAGCTCAATGTAATTCACCTTTAAGGGCGCGATTTCACGTTCGGACTGCTGGATCGGCATACGGAAGAAGGCGCCTTCGTACAGATCATAGCCGCCGTGCGCCACGAGCTTGTCATATTCTTCCTGCGTGTCCACGTTGACCGCGCAGAGCCGGATGTTCGGGTACTGTTTGCTGAAATAAATCTTCGCGCTCTCGATGCGGATTTTTTTGTGATCCAGAAGAATGAAATCCATCATCTGCAACAGCGGCTTATAAGGCTCAAACTGGTCAATCTGCAGCTTGCGGACGGCCAGGCCGTAGCCCAAGGATTTCAGTTCCTTAACGCGGTTGATGTACATGGCCTCCGGCTTCACCGTGTGGTCCATGAGCAGCACCAGCTTTTCGTGCGGGGCGCTGCACTGCGCGTCCAGATCCGCGAAAATGGAGATGTTGTTGATCTCCACAAAGACTTCTTTTTCTCCGGAAAGCGTCTCGATTCCCATGGAATCAATCAGATCCATGCCCGTCACATTTCCGGCACCGTCCAGGCGGATCGTGCCGTTCAGTCCGGGCTTTAAGAAATAATTGGCTTTCTGGGCAAACACGGAATAGCCGCTGACGCTCATTTCGGCATCAAATAACGGAATCAGTGTCGCTAACATGCTGCTCCTTTCCGGCGCAACGCGCGCAAAACCCCATAGTCTTCTAAATTATATCGTTTTTTTGAACGGGATTCAATAGATTTTGTCATTCCGCGAACAGAATCACGACATGCAGCAATCCCTGATTGTCCTCATACACACGGATCCCCGCCTGCCCGAACGCGGGGTTCAGCAGCAGTTCCCTGTGGGCTTCGGATTCACAAAAGGCCTCGAAAAACGCTTCGGGCGTCGCCTCGCCTCTCGCAAAGAGCTCCGCCGCCACGGCGGTTTCGCCGAACATTTCCACCGTCCAGAACGCATTCCCGTTCGTCCGCTCGTGGGAAAAACGGATGGCGGTTTCCTCGGCCCTGACGCTTGCGTAGAACGATAAGTCCTCGCTGATGACAGGAACCGTCACATCATGTTCCTCGCGGAAGGCTGACAGCAGCTCAACAAGACGCTCTGTCGCTTCCTTCTCCCGCTGTTCCGCGCTCCCGCGATAAGGCCGCTGATAAACGGCTTTTTCAGAGGTATCCTGCGGTTCCTTGGGCATCCCCTCCGGGCGGAGACCGCTGCCGTCATCCAGTTCGATCTTTTCCTCCGGATATCCGCCCTTTCTCGCCCCCAGCGCGGGTTTCAGGACCTCCGGGCTTGTGGCATCCTCCGCGACGGCGGCAGCCTCTTCCTCCGCGGCCTCGTACGCCACACCTTCCTCCGCCGCCGCACTTTCCTGTGCGATCTGCGGCGCGGCGCTTTCCTGTGCGGTCTCCATTGCGTCCTTGACGGCCTGTACTTCCTTCTGCGCGGAATCCGCGGAAGGGCTCATCAGCGTATTGCCCCGCATGATGGTGCGGGCGGCAATGCCCAAGATCACGATGGCGGCCAGCCCCAGCACGAGCGTCGTCAGGGCGCGGCGTTTGGCACCGGGCAACGGCACAACCTTGTCCGCGGCGGCTTTCTTTTCTTCTTCCATCCGCTGCAGGCGCAGTTCCCCGGCCTTACCGGTATAAGAGGCTTCTTCGCTTCGCTGCAGAAGATCCTCGCCGATGCCGCCCATTGCCTCATATAAGTTTTCGTTATCGATGCGTTTCATACCTCGTACCCTGCCTTCTGCAAGTACTCTTTCAATTTGCCGCGCGTGCGGTTCAGAATGACGGAGACGTTGGTCTGCGTCAGGTTATAGCGCTTTGCGATCTCCGTCACGGGCTCCGTGTAAAAGTAACGTCGGATGAACAGATTGCCGTCCCGCTCCGGAAGCTCCCGCACAAAGGCGTCAATGAGACCGTGCAGCTCCTTTGCCGTCACCGTATCCTCCACGCCGCCGGCCGCGGGCACCACCTCCGCCAGTTCGTCCAGCACCGCCTCCGCTTCGCCGCCGCCGCGCTTTTGCCTGCGCTGCTCCTTGTAACGGTTGATGGAGAGGTTCCTCGTGATCTTGGCGAGAAACAGCTTCAAAAACTGCGGCCGTTGCGGCGGAATGGCGTCCCATGCCTTCATCCAGGTATCCGTCACGCATTCCTCCGCGTCCTCTTCGGAGCGCAGAATATTCCTGGCCACCTGCATGCAATACGCGCCGTATTTCTGCATGGTCTCCTGTATGGCACTCTCACTGCGCGCGAAATATAATTCAATGATGGCTGTGTCGTCCATTCGGGTTCCTTTGTACTATAAGACAGGCTTTTTTCACGTTTCTTACAAGAAGGTTCAAAGCAGCTTCAAAAGCTCCTCGCGGTCCACGTTTGTGACCGCCAGACGGATTTTTTTGAAGCGCTCCGCTTCGCTCTCCGGCATGCGGTAGGCTTCGAGCGCTTCCAGCACGGCATCGACGCCGTCGAAGTCAAAGTCATCCACGAAGGCCTTCATCTCGGACAAGGCCTCGGCCAGCTCTTCCGAAGAAATCTCCTCCCGCGGGTCTTCCTCGCCGGCATTCGCGTCCGGGTCAATGGCGGACAGATGCTTTTTGTAAGCGCGGTACATCGAAAGCAGCTCCGGTGTCCGCTCTTCAATCTGCGTTTTTTCCTTGCGGTTTCCGAGCTCCTCCAGCGCGGCGGCGTCTTCCGAAAGCTTCCTTGCGCCGATGAAACGGGCGGCGCTCTTTAGCGCGTGTACCTTGATCGTGTAATTCGCAAGATCATCCGCCGCAAGGTACTGCTCGATCAGATCCGCCTGCTGGTCGATCGTCAGATAAAAATCCCTGACCGCCGCCAGCAGCACTTCCTTCGTTCCGCAGATGGAAAGCGCCTCCGCAAGGTCAATGCCCTCCAGGCGTTCGAGCATCGTCTGCGCCTCGCTCTTTTCCTGCTCGCGGTGCAGCGCGTCCTCCCTGCTCTTAGCTTCGTCATAGCCCTTCATCCCCGGCATCAGAAGCTTGTCTTCCGGCAGATGCCGGTACAGCAGACCGCAGAGATCGCCGCGCGTCACGGGTTTGGAGACATAGTCGTCAAAGCCCTGCGCCAGCAGCCGCTCCCTGGCCCCGGCGATCGCGTCCGCCGTAAAGGCGATGACGCGGGCCTGCGCGCTCTTGTTGTCCTTCATGGCCTTCATGTAGGCCAGCGTTTCCGGGCCGCTCAAGTTCGGCATCATCTGGTCCAAAAGGATGAGGTCGTAGCTTTCTTCGGTAATCACTTCCAGACAGGCGGCACCGGAATCCGCCAAATCCACCTGCACCAGCGTATCCCGGAGCAGCTCCTTGGCCACGGTGCGGTTCGTTTCATTATCATCCACCACCAGCACCTTCGCGTCGGGCGCGAGAATCTCCGTATGTCTGCGGATGCGCTTCATAACGCCGCTCTCGTAATCCCCGACGGTGCGCGTGCCCGTAATCTCCTGCGGAATCTCCACGATAAAGGTGGAGCCCTCGCCGTATATGCTCTTGAAGGTGATGCTGCCGCCCATGAGCTTTAAGTAACGGGAGGTGATTTCAAGGCCTAAGCCGCTGCCCTCGATGCTGCGGTTCTTTTCCGTATCCAGTCGCGCAAAGCGCTCAAACAGCTTCGCCGCGTCCTTGTCGCGGATGCCGATGCCGCTGTCGACAACCTCCGCGTGCAGCACGATGCGGTCCCTCGCCCGGCGGTCCTTTTCCTCGCGGATCCGCAGCTCCACAAAACCGCGCCTCGTGTATTTCACGGCATTGTTCAGCAGGTTGATGAGAATCTGTCCCACGCGCACGCTGTCGCCGAAGAGCTCGTTCGGCGTCTTTTCGTCGATCTGCCTGCGGTATTCCAGCCCCTTGTCCCCGGCCTTTTTGCGGATCATGTTTTCGATATTGTCCAACACATCCGTCAGCAGATATTCCGTGCCCGCCAGCGTAATCTCGCCGGATTCGATGCGCGAAAAGTCCAGGATGTCGTTCACGATATGCAGCAGGGAATTGCCGGCGTTGGCGATGTCCATCGCGTAATCCTGCACATCCTCCTCCTGGGCGTCCATGAGGATGACCTCGTTGTAGCCTAAGATGGCGGTTAAGGGCGTGCGGATTTCATGGGACATGTTCGCGAGGAAATCGTTCATGCCGCGGTCTTCCTCCATCGCCTTGGCCTTGGCTTCCTCCGCCAGCTGTGCCGCTTCCTCCAGCTGCACAATTTTTTCCTGCAGCTGCTTGAAGGGCGGCGTCTCGTATATGAAATAGATAATGAAATCACTCACCACCACCGCAAAGCCGACGGCCGTCAGCTGCGGCGCAAAGACCACCTGAATCAGCACCGCGACGAGCAGCAGCACATAGGTGCTCAGCACCGCAAAGCGTCTGGACGGAAGCTCCTTCGGAATCAGAATGAAGTAAATCACCACCACGGCCGTGAGCGTGCCGAAGGGGATGATGTAGCTGATGAAATACATGCCCGTGCCGTGATGCATGACGCCGTCCCCGGTGATGCGCAGGAAGAAGCCGGTCATCACATTGAACAGCTGCACCGCCGTGAGCACAATCAGAATGCCGTAAAAGGGCAGGAGCACCTTTTTGCCCCGCTGTTCATCCCCCGACAGATCCACAATATAACGCATGTAAAACACGACATTGGCCAGCTCCAGCACTTCCACCAGCATATTGCTGACGGTCAGGAAGGAGAATCCCGGCGGATGGGAAATGCTGTAATTATACAGCAGGCCGTTCACCACCTCCGCCGCGCAGACGAGGGAGCCGAACATCAAAAGATGCAGGAAGGACGGGCGGATGCTGTGGGCGCGCCGGCGCAGGATAAACAAAAACGCACTCAGCGCAAGCGAGAAGAAGAGGGCCACCGCGTTCAGTTCGACGATATAAGGGGTGCTCACAGGCCACCTCCTTCCGCCGCGTAATCCGCAAGGTGACGCCGAAGCACAAGGAACAGCTCCCGCTCCTTCACCGGTTTTGCGAGATAATCGTTAAAGCCCTGCTCCAGATAGAAGGCCCTTGCCTTTTCGTCCGCGTTGCCGGTGAGCGCCACGATGCAGGCCTCGCCCTGGCCGTATTCCGGAATCTTGCGCAAAGCGTGCAGCGTCTCAATGCCGTCCATTTCCGGCATCATGTGATCCAGGAAGACAATGTCATAGCGGGTCTGCCTGGCCATCGCGATGGCTTCCGCGCCGCTCATGGCTTCATCCACCGTCATCTGCGTGGGGCGCAGCATCCCGCGCATCACCGTCAGATTGACGACGGTATCATCCACCACCAAAACCCTTCGTCCCGGTGCGCCGAAGGAAATGCTGTTTTCCTCTTCGCGCCGCTTGGCTTCCTTGTCCCAGAATAAGGGCCTTGCCTTCGTATCCGATTCCGTGACATCCACCGGAATGTGCAGAATGAAGCGGCTTCCCTTGCCGTATTCGGTTTCGACGGAAATCGTGCCGCCCATCATGTGCGTGAGCTCTTCGCTGATTTTTAAGCCGAGGCCCGCGCCCGGCTTGTTGCGGTTTTCCTCGAGCGCCGCGCGGGTGAAGACCGTAAAGAGCTTGCCCAGCTCTTCTTCGCGGATGCCCGCGCCGGTATCCTCGACATTCATTTCCAGCAGATCCCTGCCGTCCTTGCGGACGCGCTTGACATAGAGGATGACGGAGCCCTGGTCCGTGTATTTCACGGCGTTGGACACGAGATTGGTCAGCACCTGCCGGAGCTTGTCCTGATCTCCGTAAAGCTCATCCGGCACCTTGTCGTCGATGACGATCTGGAACTGCAGCTGCTTCGATTCCACACGGGCGAGCCAGGTGCGCTCCACTTCCATCAAAACGTCACTTAAACTGAACACATCCTCCACCAGCTCCATCTTGCCGGATTCGATGCGGCTGTAATCCAGAACATCGTTGATGATTTGCAGCAGATTGATGCCCGCGATGCGGATTTCCTCCGAAACCTCTTTAATATGCTCGTCCGCCGTGGCTCGCGAAATCAGTTCGTTGATGCCCATGATCGCGTTCATGGGCGTGCGGATTTCATGGGAGGTGGACGCCAAAAACGAGCTCTTTGCGTTGGCCGCGTGATGGGCGCGCACCGTGGCCTCGTCCGATTCCTGTCTTGTGAGAATCAGATGTCCGGTCAGTTCCTCCAGCCTCCGGTACACCGGCGCCTCCACCGCAAAAAACACAATGTACACGCTGAAAATGCCCACCGCAAAACTGAAATACAAATCACGCAGGATGAAAAACTGAATCAGAAAGGCAATCAGCATCAACGCCCCTGCCATGCGCAGCACGATGCGCTGCAAAAGCGTATAGATTTCCCGGTCCACCCCCTGCAGGATGCAGGCGGTCAGAAGGAAATACAGGGCGACGCCGTAGGTGACGGGCAGATACAGCGTCCCGTAGATCACCTGTCCGTCCGCGCCCCAGCGGAAAAGCCAGGGAAAGGGCAGATTGCTGAGAATCAGCAGCATGTCCAGCAGGAAAATGTATTTCTGCGCGCGGTAAAACTTACCGTTCTGCCGCTCCGCCCGGAAAGCGACATAACGCAGCAGACAGTAAGCGGAACGCGCCGTCAGGATATAGTACAGGGTGGAGATGAACAGGAACAGTCCCGCGTATGCGGGGGGCAGAAGAATATGAAACAGCACCGAGACCACGTCGATGATCGCGACGGACGTCACCGCATAGGCAAGCTCGCGGAAGTACTTGTTTGCCTCGTTCGCGTCCCTGTATTTCGTTGCGAGGCTGATGCACAGAATCAGTCCGAAGACCGCCGCGCCCGCCTCCGGCCAGAAATTACTCATTGCTCAGAAAAAAGTCCGATAGCTTTTCGAGGATCTGTTCCGTCGGCGTGCTCTTCAGCAGATAGCCGGCGGGCTTCAGATCCATGACCGTCATCACCGTGTCTTTATCGCTCTTGCCCGTCAGAAACATGACGGGAATGTCCTTCAGTTTTTCCCTGGCCCGCAGCATCGCCAGAAACTGCGGCCCGTTGATGGCCGGCATCTCGTAGTCCAAAAGAATCAGGTCGGGATGACGGTCTTCCAGATAGACCAGCGCGCTCATGGCGGAGTCCACCATGACAACCTTATAGGCATTGTGCAGCACGCCGCGCAGGGCGCGCAGGGAAGTCGGGTCATCGTCCACGATGAGGATGCGCTTTGCCCGCTCTTCCTTTTGCTGCGGCTTTTGTATGACGACTTCGCCGGTGCTGATTTTTTCGTCTAAAACCCGCAGCACCCGCTCCGCGATTTCGTTGGCGTTGAAGGGGCGCGAGAAGGTGCCGGTCACGCGGTCGCCCAGGTCCCTTTTGGCGGCGTCCGAAAGAAAATAGTTCCCGTCGCTCGCCACAAAAAAGAGCGTGTCCGCGTTTTGCACGAGGTCACGGATTTCTCCCATGACGCCGCGGCGGTCCACATCCCATTCGTCCAGAAAGAGGAAGATCACGGGCGGGCAGTCCGCGGGGCGCGGCAGGGCGCTGAAGGACATGCCGACGTTACGCACCGCGACGCCACGCGTCCGAAACGCGTTCGCGACGGATTTCATTCCGAAGTTTTCTTTGTCCGCGATCAATAAAATTTCGCGCAGCATACAGATTCCCTTTCTGTATCGTGATACTACGGCTTGCGCCACAGGGTATCACGATATATTATACACTATTTCACGAAAAATTGATAGGGTTATTTTCAGAAAATTCCGCCGATGCCCGCGTCGGTGTCGATCATGGAGATGCTGTAAAGGATGAGCACCTCCTGAATATCCTCATGCTCCAGGACGAAGGAAGAAACGCCCTGCTGCCAGTAGCGCGTATCAAAGACATAGATCGTCCGGAAATCGGAGATCATATAAGGAATCATGCTGTTGCCATAAGAATCCTTGATGACGGCAATCGCGCCCTGCTCCTCGGGAACCGCCTTGTTTTCGATGATGAGCAGGGGATGCAGGCCGTTCAGATAATAGGCGTACTTATCCTTTTTGGACAGCCACTCCTCCCCGTAGGGCGTGTCCGTCACCTCGCCGGTGTCGGTGTAGGTCACGGTCAGGTCCCAGCTGTCGTCCCAATAAGAAAGTATCGTGTCCGGTGCGATCAGCGGATCGTTCAGCTTTGACCATGTCGTCCCGCGGAAGCTGTCCGAAACCGCGCTGAGTCCCGCCTCGTCCACCGTCTTTTCCGGCCTGCCCGTGGCACTGCACCAGGCGTCAAAGGCAAGCTTCGCGCCCCGGACCGTCCAGTGATGATCCGTGCGGTAATAGCTGTCCGCGTCCGTCCGCTCCGTACTCCAGGCAGGGTCCACCGTCCGGACCCTTCCCTGCGTCCCTTCCGCAACGGTCCCGTAAATCTCCGCGATGGCCTTCAGCTGCCAGTCCCTTTCCTCCGGGGCGAACTGCGGCAGCAGATCCTCATACACCTGCTGCGCCGTCGGTACAAGCATCAGCGCGATGTTAGTCTCCGGCAGCGCGTCCGCGAAGCGCACGACGGAATTGACCAGGCGCTCCGGCTGCTTGGGCCTTTGATAAATATCGATCAGCCTGCCGTCCGAAGCGAGGTACACATCGTTGATTTCCTGCTTTCCGCCAAGGCGGTCCGCTTCCGATACGATCATCATCCAGGTATCCCGCCCCGGAAAATGATCCGCCAGATACTTCTCGATCTTCCCGGTATAGACGCCGCCGTTGAGCTCCTCCGTCTTCCACTCCGGGAAGCGCGCGAGGTTGCGGTTCTCGTTTTCCGAGAAGGTCTTTTTGGGCAGCAGCAAAAACAGGACGCCGAAGAGGGCCATCGCGGCGAGGATTGCGCACATGATGAAGTTTTCGGCTTTGCCTGTTTTTTCCATGTTTAAAACCTAAAGTACAGGAAGGGGTTGTAGGTATCACGCACAAGGCTGGCCACGCTGAGGGTGAAAAACAGGAGCAGCCCCATGGCGCAGATAATCGATATCGTTCTCTGTGTACGTTCTTGCGACGCGGCAATCTTCGTCTTCAGCCACGGCACCAGCGGGTAAGCGCAGGCGCAGGCGATCAAAAGCTGCGGGAGGTAGTTGCCCGCGTACCAGAGGATGTCCGTGGTAAAGAGGCTGCTTCCCGCGCCCGCGCCGAAGAGCTTCAGGATGTACGCGCCGTAGGCGGATAAGTCCTCAAAGTAAAAGAGACCGAAGCCGGGCAGGGCCTGCAGCAGCACATAGACATGCCGGCACCATTTCGGCCATTGTTTCATTTTGTCCAGCAGGAAAAACTTTTCCAGCATCAGGAAAAACCACTGGTACAGCCCCCAGAGGATGTAGTTCGGGAAGGCGCCGTGCCAGAGGCCGGTTAAGAAAAACACGATGAACATGTTCCAGACCTGTCTGGGCAGTCCCTTGCGGTTTCCGCCGAGCGGAATATAAACATAGTCCCGAAACCAGGTGGCCAGGGAAATATGCCATCTGCGCCAGAATTCCGTGACGGAATCCGCCACCAGGGGATAGCGGAAGTTTTCAAGAAAATGAAAGCCCATCATGCGCCCGAGGCCGATGGCCATATCGGAGTACGCGGAGAAGTCATAGTAAATCTGCAGCGTAAAGGCGGCAAGGCCCAGCCAGGCCGCGGGGATCGAAATCTGCTCCGCCGTGCGGATCTCGTCCCAGAGCGCCCCCATCTGATTGGCGATGAGCACCTTGCGGAAGAGCCCCACAAGAAACCGGCGGAAGCCGATGAAAAAGGCTTCTTTTCCCGCGTGACGCTCCTTTAATTCCCGCTGCACATCGGCATAGCGCACGATGGGACCGGCGATGAGCTGCGGGAACATGGAAACGTAGGTCAGATAATCCGCGTAGTTTTTTTGCACGGGCACCTTGCCGCGGTAGCGGTCAATCGTATAGGACATGGACTGGAAGGTGTAAAAGCTGATGCCGATGGGCAGCGCGATGCCGGGCAGATCAAAGGGCACGCGCTCCGAAGAAAAGAAACCGGTCAGCAGATTGACGGCGCGCACCGCCATATCCGCGTACTTGAAAAAACCAAGCAGACCAAGATCGACAAGCACCGCGCAAAACAGAATCAGGCGGCGCTTTCGTTTCAGACTGCCTTCGTCCGCCTCAGACGCCTTGTCGTCCAGCCGTCCCATGAGACGTCCCGCCGTATAATCCACCAGCGTCGTCACAAGCATGAGGATGATGTACAGCGGTTCCCCCCAGGCATAGAAAAACAAACTGAACAGAAGCAGGACGATGTTTTTCGCCCTGCCTCTCACAATCGTATACAGCAGCAAAAATGCCGGTAAGAAAAAGAATAAAAAAGGTAAACCCGAAAAAACCATCTCTTACTGATTTGCCTGGATGACGGCCACACCTCCGCCGGGATTCGCGTGGACGATCCAGTAGGCCCAATGGCCGATGCTCCCCACCTGGCTTGCTTTTAATAAGGTTGCAGCGTCCGGATTATAGCTTTCCACGCTGTTCGTATCCAGTTCCTTCGCGTTGTTCAGCTGTCCGACGATGGTCGGCACATCCGCCTCGTCCTTCACATAAAAGACGGCGACGGTTGTCGCGTCCATCACGTCCATCGCGCGGTAAAACACGGCGCTGTCGCAAAGATTGGTGCTGACGCCGTAGACATTATACGCGTCCACCGGCGACATGCCGGGCAGTCCGATGGCAGCGGAAATCTTTCCGTACATCCCTGCCGCGTCGATGCCGGAGGTTGCCGGCGGTTTGGAAGCGTCCGCCGCACCCGTGTCGGAAGCCGCCGTCGAAGCAGCCGTCGCGCCGGTCGCGGAGCTGTTTCCCGTTGCCGCGCTTGTCGCGCC
>JAFZLB010000011.1 GCA_017551665.1 Lachnospiraceae bacterium | reverse complement strand
GGCGTGCCGCACTTGGCGCAGAACTTCATGCCGGCCTGCAGGGGCGAGCCGCATCCCGCGCAGAATCCGCCGCCCCCCGCCTGCATCTGCGGCGGCTCCGGCTGTGGCATTTCCGTTCCGCAGTGGGGGCAGAAGCGGTTGCCCTGGGGCACCACCTGCGAGCAGCTCGGGCAGACGGAACCGCCCTTCAGCATCGCGATGCGTTCCTCGATCGCCTTCGTGTTGGCGTTGACGGAATCAATGGCTTCGATCATCTGCGAGTAATCCGGTTCATCCCCGCTCTCGCTCTTTTTGTGGTCATACACCATCTGGCCCAGCTGTGCCATCAGATTCTGCCGCTGCTGCTGCAGATTCTTCAACTCCCCGTTTAACTTGCTCGACTCCGTAAAGCTGTTCATTTTGTCCATAAATCCTGCCATGATACTCTCCTCCTTTGCTGACATTCTATCACAGAATCTGTCCAAAATCTATCACAAACATACATACATTTCCTTATAGGCCCCCTTGCGGGCGCGTCCCACGGCAGCCGAGGGATACACGCCGCCGTAAATGTCCTCTTCGATTTCGACGGTTTCGCGGACCCGGAACCCCAGGGATTCCAGCAGATGCACGGATACATCGTTGCCTTCCTTCACCAGTGCCTGCACCTCCGTAAAGCCGAGCAGCTCACGGCCGTAGGCGAGCACCGCTTCCACCGCTTCCTTCGCAAAGCCCTTCCCCTGCCAGGGTTTGCCGATGAGAAAGCCGATCTCCGGCCGGTCAAAGCCCGCACGGATGGAATAGCCCGCGCGGCCGATGATGTCTCCGCTCTTTTTTTCGATCACCGTCCAGACGCCGAAGCCCAGCAAATGATAAACGTTGCGGATGTAGTCCTCCATGTAGCGCATCTCGTCCGCGGGGTTTTCAAACAGTCCCTCCAGATACAGCGTCATGTCCGGATCCCCGTAGATTTCATAGAGGCGGTCGATGTCCGCAACCGTCGTCTCCCGCAAAAGAAGCCGCTCCGTCCGCAGAATCTCCCAGGGTTCCCCCGCCGCGCGCTGATACACCTTGATATAAGAATCCGCGTCAATCTCCTGCGGTTCCTCGACAACATAGAGTGCCCCGGAAAAGGGAAGATCCGCACAGCCCTCATGCCGGTAGGCGATGACCGGAACCCCCTGTTCCTTCAGGGAAGAAAGACGCGCGGGATCGTCCGTCAGCACCAAAAGCCCGTCCCGTCCGGAAAGCAGCTCGTCCGCCAGCTCCGCCGCCTTGTGCACCTCTGCGGCAAAGCCCTGCGCGCGCAGCATCCGGCAGGCCTCCCCGCAGGAAAGCCGCTCCTTCACCATGGCATTTTCGCTGAGCAGAAACACGACTTCGCTTAACATGGTATTACTATAACACTTATGGTATACTGTTACAATCTTAACAAGGAGGTAACACCATGTCACAAAATCCCATTGTCACCATCACCATGGAAGACGGCGGCGTCATCAACGCGGAGCTCTATCCGGAGATCGCGCCGAACACCGTCAACAACTTTATTTCGCTCATCAACAAAGGCTATTACAACGGCCTGATCTTTCACCGCGTCATCCGGGGCTTCATGCTGCAGGGCGGATGTCCGGACGGTACGGGCATGGGCGGCCCGGGCTATGAGATCAAAGGGGAGTTTTCCTCGAACGGTTTCAAAAACGACTTAAAGCACACACCGGGCGTGCTCTCGATGGCAAGGACGATGATTCCGGATTCCGGCGGCAGCCAGTTCTTCATCATGCATGAGACCTCGCCGCATTTGGACGGCGATTACGCAGGCTTCGGCAAGGTCACGGAAGGGATGGACGTCGTGAACCGCATCGCGGAGACGGAGACGGACTTCCAGGACCGGCCGCTGAAGCCGCAGGTGATGAAGGAAGTTACGGTGGAGTGTTTCGGGGTGGAGTATCCTGAGCCTGAGGTGGTGTAACAAGCGAGGAAAGGTCGCATGTCGTTGTGCTTGCACAAAACGATATGCGTCTTTGACGAGCGTCCACCTCACGAGGACGAAGCTCTGCTATGCAGAGCGGGAGTTCCGAGGGAGGGAGGCCTGGTAAAGACGCAAGCAACGCGCCGCGTCGACAGGCCGGTGTTACACCAAAAAAACCTCCCTATCTAGGGAGGATGCCGGGCGCGCTCTGCGCACCCGGCATTATTATGAAAAAGTTTTTGTGGTAATTTCGTTTTCGGACATTATCAATATACCAAATAAAAATGTCCAAAAAACGATTTGCCGTGACAAGACTTTAAAAAACTTTTGAACAAATTGTGAACGTCACGGCCCTTCCCTTCTTTTCGTCCTTCGCTCCCGCTTATTTCTTGCCGCCGATGAAGCTCATCACCACACCGCCCGCGACAACCAGCGAACCGATGATGTAGAACCAGAAGCCGATGCCCTTGGAGACGGCGTCGCCCGTCCAGCTGCTTACGCTGCTCAGAGAGGCAAACACATAGATGAACATAATGATCATCCACACAACCTGTACAAGGCCGAGAATCAGCGGAATCTTGCCCATGGGTTTCACAAAGCTGTCCAGCACCACCACGGCGATGCCGCCGAGGATGATCAGAAAGCCGAGAATGCCGAGGAACCCGCAGCCGAAAAGGTTCAGACTTTCCGCATAGATCCCTAAATCAATCTTCACAAAGGCGAAGAAGCTGAACAGGAAGGCGATGCCGAAGCCCGCCAGCATCAGAATGTTCGCCAGGGTCAGCCCGCCGGAACTCTTGGCCTGGGCCGTAAAGTTGTTGAACTGGTTGGTGAACTGGTTCGCGGCCTGGTTTACGGCCTGTCCGAACTGTCCGCCGGGTGCCGCCCCGGCCCGCATGGTGCCGCAAAAGGGGCAGGCGTTTGCGCTGTCATCGATTTGTTTTCCACAGTTTCCACAGAATGCCATTTGTTTTTCCTCCTTCAATCACTTGTGTGTATTAGAATTTGTTATGAGTGTTCACATTAACCTTTTCTTTTTCCGGAATAATCCATGATCATGCCGACAAGCGCGACCACGATCCCGATGATCCACAGGAAGAAGCCGACGCCGAAGCTCGCCTGTCCTTTGCCCTCCGATTTGGTAAAGATCAGAACCACAATGACGAAAGCCGCGAAGAGCAATTCGAAGATCGAGATGATCAGCAACACCACCTTGTTGCGCGTAAAGATGGAAAGCGCCGCACAGGCCAGGCCGACGAGCACGAAAATCAGCGGCACATAAAACAGCCAGGCATAACCGCTGCCAAGAAAGGTGGACGCGCTTGTCGCGGCACTGAGGGAAACGCGCACTCCCATATAACTCAAGATCGGGATGAACAGCGAAACCAGCATCAGCACATAACCCACGGCCGCCACGATGCCGCCGATGCTGAACCTTTTGCCGCCGCCGCTTTCGTACGCAGGCGCAGCCTGATACGCGGGCGCTGCCTGATACGCGGAAGCCGCCGCGTGTCCTCCGCCGCCCTGCATGGAGCCGCAGTAAGGACAGGCATTCGCATTATCGTCAATCTGTTGTCCGCAGCTTGTACAAAACTTCATTTCTTTCTCCCTTCTTATCTTTTGTCCGCTGAGGTATCAGCGTCTTCTGCCGCCGAGGAAGGTAAACACCGCACCGGCGGTCAGCACCAGCGTGCCGAGCAGGTAAAACCAGAATCCGGCACCGAGAGAGGCCACACCTGCGCCCACATCTCCTTTGATGACCAGAAGCCAGATGAAGACGACGATAAACCATACAAGCTGCAGGGCCGCCGCCCCCACCGTAATGATGCCGAGATCCGCAAAGAGCACATCCACCAGCACCACAATCAGGGCAATCAGTGCAACGAAGGTCGCGATCCAGCCCAGCGCCACCGCCGGCATCCCGGAGGTACGGTATCCCGCGCCCGCGCCCATCATGCTGAAGGCGGGCATGAACATCGCGTAAAACACCGTGACCGCGCCGAGGAACATCAGGAACTTCGGCAGGGACATGCTCACAAAACTGCTGCCGCCACGCTTTCCGCCGCGGGATTTGGAAGAAGCCCCCGAACGGCTCTGCTTTCTCGGACGTGCCGCGCCGCCGCCCTGGGGCGCGCCGCAATAGCCGCACACCGGCGCGTAGGCATCAATCTGCTGGCCGCAATTTTCACAAAACTTCATTCTGTTCGTCCTTCCTGTCAGCTGGCAATTTAAGAACGCTTCCTGTATTACTTTATCTGATTCACTGCGGAGTTTCAACCCCCCAAATGTAGGGTTTTTCTTTTTGGCGGCACCCGGAACAAAACCGCCTGTTTCCGGTTCACAATCTCCATCCGCCGGTGCGTGCCGCCGTATTCGCCGTCTCTGGTCCAGGCCGTTTCCTCCGCGGATTCCAGCACGAGCCGCGAGGTCTTGAAGCTGACCATCAGTTCCGAGTGCAGGCTGCGGCTGACAAAGGCCGCCACGATGGAGGAAAGCTCCGCCGGAGTCTTCGGCATTTTCACCAGTGTCACCTCAAACAGGCCGTCATCCAGACGGACGCGTTTGCCCGTGATTTCCCTGAAGCCTCCGATGGAGACGGAATTTGTAATCATGCCGAAAATAAAACTTCCTTTGATTTCCTCCCCGTCATGCCGCACGCGCATCCGGTAAGAGCGGATGTCCGCAAATTCCGTCACACCCTGCAGCAGATAGGCTGCGTGACCCAGCAGGTTCTTCATGCGCTGTCCGGTACGGTAGGAGGTTTTGGTAAAGAGACCGAAGGCCGCGGAATAAACAAAAAGCGCGTCGTTCATCACGCCGACGTCGCATTTGTAATCATTGCCGCGCACCGCGATCTTTGCTGCGGGCACCATTCTGGCGGGAATCCTGAGACTCACCGCGAAATCATTTGTGCTCCCCGCCGGGATATAGCCGATGGGGAGAAGCTCCGGTACGTGCAGCATGCCGTTGACAGTTTCGTCCAGTGTCCCGTCGCCGCCGCAGCACACCACAAGGGAAACATCCTCCGGACACTGCAGCACCGTTTCCTTTGCGTCACCGGGGCCGCGCGTCGGATGTGCAATCACCTCATATCCCGCGTGGGCAAAGACATCGATCACGTCAATGAGCTGGGAGCGGATCCGCTCCTTGCCCGCATGCGGGTTATAGATAAAGAGCAGTTTCTTCTTCCGTGCCATTTATACTCCGGCGAAATAATGCTGAAGACCGGCCAGCGCTTCCTCTTCGTCACTGCCCTCGGCCACCAGCGTGATCTCTTCGCCCTTCGCCAGTTCCAGCGCCATCATCCCCATGATGGATTTGAGATTGGCGCTCATGTTGCGGGCCTTGATGTGCAGCGCACTCTCGTAATGCGATGCCAGCTGCACGGCCTTGGCAATGCCGCGGGCATCCACCACCACCGCTTCGCCGATCTTCACCTTTTTCTTTGACATACGTTTTCTCCTCTTATCCTTTTTGTCCGGTCTGCTCCAGGTAGATTTCACGGATCTTCTGCAGGCGGTGGTTCATACCGCTCTTGCCGATGGGGGGATCCATGTGTTCCGCCAGTTCCTGCAGCGTCGCCTCCGGATATTTCAGCCTTGCCCTTGCCGCCTTGTACAAGGGGGAAGGCAGCCGTTTCAGCTGTCCCTGTTCCTCCAGATAACGGATGGCGGCGATCTGTTCCGCCGCGGCCCCCACGGTCTTGCGGATGTTTGCCGCGTCGCAGTTCACGCGCCGGTTGACCCGGCCCCGCATTTCCTTGTAAATCCTTAAGTTTTCCAGTTCCATCAGCTGCCGGTGCGCGCCCATGACATTGAGCAGCTCCGCGATGTCTTCGCCGTCCTTGAGATAAACCACGGCGCGTCCCCTGCGGTTCGTCCGTCCGGAGCGGATACCGAAATCATTCAGAAAGGCCCGCACCAGGTCCGCGTACAGCTCCTCTTCGCAGGCAAATTCCAGATGATAGGCCTTTTCCGGATCACTCATCGTGCCGCATTTCAAAAAGGCGTGACGCAAAAAAGCGCGTTTGCAGCAGCGTCTCTCCATCTTATACCCAACGGCAGCACTTGTAAAGTCCCCCGTCATGGCAAGCAGTGCTGCCTTTCGGCAATGAGAGGCCGTTTCCTCCTGCATGGCGATTTCCGCCCGCACGCCTTCCGAAAAAGACTGTTCCGTCCGTTCCCGTGATGCCATCAGATGTTCTTCCTGTAATCCCTGTGCACGCATTTGATGCCGTAGCCGGCACCCTCTCTTATGGCCTCATACACCGCGTCCGCCACCGCCACGGAACGGTGCTGTCCGCCGGTGCAGCCCACGGCAATGACGAGCTGGTTCTTTCCTTCCTTGATGTAGCCCGGGATAAGAAAGGTCAGCAGGTCCTTGATTTTTTCCACAAACTGCGCGGCCTCCGGTGCCTGCATCACATAATCCCTTACGGGCGCGTCCACACCGGTCAGATGTTTCAGTTCCTCCACGTAAAAAGGGTTCGGCAGGAAACGCACGTCGAACACGAGATCCGCGTCCACGGGAATACCGTATTTGAAGCCGAAGGAAAGGATGGTGATCATCAATGAGCGGTAGTCCTTTTCTTCCACGAAAATCTGCTCCAGCATGCCGCGCAGTTCCCTTGTGATCAGCTGCGAGGTGTCGATGACATAGTCCGCCTGCTCGCGGATCTGCTGCAACACGCGCCGCTCCGCTTCAATGCCTTCCTCGATGCGGCCGTCCCCCGACAGCGGATGCGCGCGGCGGGATTCCTTGTAGCGCTTGATCAGCACCTCGTCCGCGGCGTCCATGAACAGCACCTCCAGCGGATAGCCGCTCCTACGGATGCCGTCGATGGCGTCGGACACGCCGGTGAAGCTGTGGTCCGTGCGCACGTCCAGGCCCAGCGCCGCCTTCTGGATTTCCGCGTTCGGCAGCGCGATGACCTCCGCGAATTTGTCAATCAGGGACACCGGCAGATTGTCCACGCAGTAAAAGCCCAGATCCTCCAGCATCCGGATGGCGCTGGATTTGCCGCCGCCGCTCATGCCCGTCACAATCACAAAACGCATACTTAAAATTCCTCTCCCAGTATCATCACTTCCGGCTCTAAGGTGACGCCGCTCGTTTCCCGCACACGGTCGCGCACCTGCCGCATCAGCGTCAGAATGTCCGTCGCCGTGGCGCCGCCTGTGTTGATGATAAAACCGCAGTGCTTTTCGCTGACCTGCGCGCCGCCGGCGCGATACCCCCGTAAGCCCGCGTCCTCAATCAGTTTTCCGGCGAAGTGTCCCTCCGGACGCTTGAAGGTGCTGCCGGCGCTGGGAAATTCCAGGGGCTGCTTCTCCGTCCGCTTTGCCTGCAGTTCCTGCATCCTCGCGCGGATGTCCTCCTGCTGCCCCGGCGTCAGCGCAAGCTCCGCCTCTAAAAACACGAGCGGTCTCGTTTTCGCCACGGAGCCGCGGTACGCGAAGCACATTTCTTCCGCGCTGAGGCGGACGATGCCTTCTTCGGTTTCCGAAAGCTGCCGGAGATCCAGCGCCGTCACGCGCTGTACCACGTCCTTCATTTCCGTCCCGTAGGCACCGGCGTTCATCGTCAGCGCACCGCCGACGGTACCGGGAATGCCGGAAAGCGCTTCCATGCCGGACAGTCCCGCCTCGTACGCCGCCTGCGCCGCCTGATGCAGGGTCACGGAAGCGCCCGCGGTCAGCTTTGTCTCTTCGATGACAAGCTCCTTGAAGGCGGCACCGCAAAGATGCAGCACCGCGCCGGGATAGCCTTTGTCCGACACCAGAAGATTGCTCCCTCTTCCCAAAAGGAAAAAGGGCATCTCCTCCCGCGAAAGAAGCGTGACACAGGTGCGCAGATCCGCCACGCTTTCCAGGTCGATAAAGAGATCCGCAGCGCCGCCCGCACGGAAGGTGCTGTGCCCCTCCATCGGTTCCGCCACGCGGATATCGGCAGCGGGTATCAGTTTTCGCAGCGCCTCTGCCAGCGCTTCTGTCGTCTTATACTCCATGCTCCGGTCATTCTCCCGACCGCTTACCGGCCTTCTTTCCTCATCCCCTGCTCTATTTCTTTTTCACATGCTCTTTTTCTTCATCCTCTGCTCTTTTTCTCCGCGCCGGCATTCATTCCCTGCTCCTCTCTTCCATCATCTTCTGCACGCGCTCGTACAGCTCCTGTGCCGCGTTGTAGCCCATCTTTTTCTGGCGGTGGTTGACGGCGGCGGATTCACAGATGATGGCGAGATTCCGCCCGGGGCGGATCGGGATGTCATGGCAGACGACTTCGTTGCCGAGGAAGGCGGTCTTGCTCTCTTCTAAGCCGAAGCGGTCATAATCCTTGTCCTTGTCCCATTCCTCCAGACGAATGACGAGATCGATGTTGCTCGTATCCCTGACGCTGGACGCACCGAAGAGCGCCTTCACGTCAATGACGCCGATGCCGCGCAGCTCAATGAAATACTTTGTGACATCCGGTGCCGTGCCGATGAGCGTGTCGTCCGAGACCTTGCGAATCTCCACAACATCGTCACTGACGAGACGGTGTCCCCTGCGCAGAAGCTCCAGCGCCGCCTCCGATTTTCCGATGCCGCTCTCGCCCGTGATCAGCACACCCTCGCCGTATACGTCCACGAGAACGCCGTGCACGCGGATGCTGGGGGCCAGCTTCACGTTCAGCCAGCGGATGATTTCCGCCATGACCTCGGAGGTGGCCATGCGCGTGGAAAGCACCGGCACTTTTTTCGAAGAAGCGATTTCCAGAAACAGCGCATCCGGTGTCAGGTTCCTCGCGAAGATGATGCAGGGAAGCTTATGGGACAGCAGCTGCTCAAACTTCACGCGCTTTTCCTTCGGCTTCATCTGTTCCATGTAAGCGTATTCCACATGGCCGATGATCTGAATGCGGTTTTCGTCAAAGTGCTCGTAATAGCCCGTCAGCTGCAGCGCGGGGCGGTTGATGTCCGCCTGCGTGATCTTCGCGCTGCGCACGCTGACCGAAGGTGTCAGGTTCTTCAGTTTCATTTTGGAAATCAGTTCGCTCAGTTTGACAACCGCCATGACATGCTTCCTCCGTCGCTCTGCTCTTTCTTATGTCCCGTCCGTTTCTTTGTGAAAGAAATCGTAGATTGCCTTTGCCTGTGTCGCGGAGATACCGTCCACCGCGGTCAGCTCTTCCACCGTAGCCTTCGCGATGTCCTCCGTCGAATCAAAATGCCGCATCAATGCTTTTCGCCGCTCCGGCCCCACTCCCCTGATGTCCTCCAGCACGCTCTTCACCTGTGCCTTCGACCGCAGGGACTTGTGGTAGGTGATCGCAAAGCGGTGTGCCTCGTCCTGGATGCGGGTGATGAGCTTGAAGGCCTCGGAGCGCGGATCGACCGGCACCTCCCTGCCTTCAAAGTATAACCCGTGGGTGCGGTGTCTGTCATCCTTGACCATGCCGGCGACGGGAATGTTCAGCCCCAGCCGCCAGAGCACCTGCTCCGCGATGCCGACCTGTCCCCTTCCGCCGTCCATGAGAATCAGGTCCGGAAAGCGGGTAAAGGAATCAAAGCGTTCCTCCGCTTCCTTCCGCGCTTCCTTTTCCTTCAGCCCGTGGGTGAAACGCCTCGTCAGCATTTCCTCCATGCAGGCGTAGTCATCGGAGCCGGAAACGGAACGGATGCGGAATTTGCGGTAATCGCTGCGCTTCGGCTTTCCCTTTTCGTAGACCACCATGGAGCCGACGTTCGCAAAGCCGGAAGTGTTGGAAATGTCAAAAGCCTCCATGCGCGAGGCGTCCTGTATGCCGAGCAGCGTCTCAAGTTCCCGCACCGCGCCGATTGTGCGGCCTTCCTCCCGCTTTAAGCGTTCCCTGTCGTTCTGTAACACCAGCGCCGCGTTCTGTGCCGCGAGCTCCATCAGCTTTTCCTTTTTGCCGCGCTCCGGCACCAGGAAACGGACGCGCGTGCCGCGGCGTTCCGTGAGATAGCGTTCCAACAGCTCTTCTTCCGGCAGATGCACGGGCAGCATGATTTCCTTCGGGACGAAGGGCGTGCCGGAATAAAACTGCTTTACAAATTCGGAGAGGACCTGCGCCTCGTCCTGCGTCTGTTCCGGTTCCTCTTCCGGGCCCTGGGCCTGTCGAAGGGTCCGCACACGCATGAAGAAATGCTCCCTGCCGATGATCTTCCCGTCCCGCACAAAGAAGACCTGCACGACGGCATCGCCCTGCGCCGCGTCAAAGGCGAGTGCCAGAATATCGCGCTCGTCCCGGTGCGCGTTTGTCATCTTCTGCGTCTCGCGCAGCATGTCGAGACCGTTCAACAAATCGCGGTATCTGGCGGCTTCTTCAAAGGCCATCCGCTCGGAGGCCGCTTCCATCTTTTCCTTCAGCTCCGCGCGGAGCTCCTTATCGTCTCCGGACAGCAGCCGCAGTGCCGCCTCCGCGCGCCCCCGGTATTCCTCCGCCGTGATATGCCCGTCCTCGCAGGGGGCACTGCACAGCCCCAGGGAATAATCCAGGCAGGGCCTGTCCTTGCCGATGTCCCGCGGCAGCATGCGGTTACAGGTGCGCAGCTGAAACAGACGGTTCACGAGATCGATGACGTCCCGCACGGTCTGCGCGGAGGTATAGGGGCCGAAGTATTTTGCCTTATCCCGCTTCACCAGCCTCGAAAACTGCACGCGCGGATACGCTTCCTGCACGGTCACGCGGATATAAGGGTAAGTCTTGTCATCCTTGAGTAAGGTATTGTAGCGGGGCCTGTGCTCCTTGATCAGGTTGTTTTCCAGAATCAGCGCTTCCAGCTCCGAGTCCGTCACGATGACTTCAAAGCGCGCGACGAGCGAAACCATCTGCGTGATCTGTGCGCCCCTGCCCCGCACGGTCGCGCCAAAATAAGACCGGACACGTTTATGCAGGTCGATCGCCTTGCCGACATACATAATCGTGTCCGTTTCATCCCGCATGAGGTAAACCCCCGGACTGTGCGGGAGATGTTTCAAATCCTCCTTAAGGCGTTCCCTGTCTGTCATCCGGTGTATCCCCGGTGCCGATTCTTTCCTCCACCATGGCTCTCAGCCGGTCCATCGCCGTCATCGGGGGCGGCGGCGTTTCCTCTTCCACAGGCTCCGGTTCGGGTTCGGGCGCAACTTCCGCTACGGGTTCGGGTGCGACGTCCTGCTCCTCTGTTCCCTCGTAGAAATGCTCCTCCGTCCCTTCAAAGAGATAATCCTCGGTCGCTTCAAGGGGTGCCGGGGCCAATGCTTCAACGCTCGCAGCAGCTTCGGTCGCTGCAGCTTCGGGCACTGCAACTTCGGGCGCTGCGCTTGCCGAAGCGACGGGCTCTGCTTCCGGCTCCGCCTGCGGTTCCGTCGGTGTATCGCCCAGCGCGTCCAGCGCCTTGGCGTAACGTTTCGCGATTTCCAGTTCGCGCCGCAGCGCTTCCACTTCCGCCTCAGCCTCCGCTACGGGATCCGGCACGGGTTCCGCCGCAACAGGTTCCGCGACGGGCGCAACCGCGGGCGCGGGCATCGGGGCGATATCATCACTCC
>JAFZLB010000096.1 GCA_017551665.1 Lachnospiraceae bacterium | reverse complement strand
TTATATTTGGAGAGAAATATCATAAAAAAAAGGGCTTGCGGGAGCGGAGCGGACGCAAGACTTCCTTTTCAGCAAAGGGATGCGGTGCTCAGGCCTCTTCATGAAAGAACCCTGTTAAGATCCTGCCACGTCTTGCATTTTGTGCAATATAGGTGTAAACTTTCATTTGTGCTTAATTTTCGCGCGTTGAAGTGCTAAAGCGTCGGGAAAACAAAAACTAAGGAGGACAAACCGATGATGATCAAAGTACTGTTGCTCGTGGTGTTCTTTTCCATAATGATCGGCGTCGGTTATTATTGCAGAAAAAACGCGACGGATGTCAACGGCTTTGTTCTGGGCGGGCGCAGTGTCGGGCCCTGGCTCACGGCCTTTGCCTACGGCACATCCTATTTTTCCGCCGTGGTCTTTGTGGGCTACGCCGGACAATTCGGCTGGAAATACGGCATCGCCGCGACCTGGGCGGGCATCGGCAACGCGCTGATCGGCTCGCTCCTCGCCTGGGCGGTACTGGGGCGGCGCACGCGCGTCATGACGCAGCACTTAAGCTCCCGCACCATGCCGGAGTTTTTCGAGCGTCGCTTCGGATCCAAATCGCTGAAGCTGGCCGCCTCCGCCGTGACCTTTATCTTCCTGATTCCTTATACCGCTTCGCTGTACAACGGTCTGTCCCGTCTTTTCGGCATGGCCTTCAACATCGATTACACGGTCTGTGTTGTGGTCATGGCGGTGCTGACGGGCGTGTATGTCATTGTCGGCGGTTACATGGCCACGGCCATCAACGACTTCATCCAGGGCATCATCATGCTCTTCGGCATCTGCGCGGTGATCGGCTTTGTGCTGCGCTCCCAGGGCGGATTTCTGGAAGCGCTGAACGGGCTCGCCAGTGTGACGGACCCGGAGGTTTCCGAAATCCCCGGCGTCTTCAACTCCTTCTTCGGTCCGGATCCCGTCAATCTCCTGGGCGTCGTGATTCTCACCTCTCTCGGCACCTGGGGACTGCCGCAGATGGTGCAGAAGTTCTATGCCATCCGCAGCGAAAAATCCGTGGAAGCCGGCACCGTGATTTCCACGCTCTTTGCCTTCGTGGTGGCCGGCGGCTGCTACTTCCTCGGCGGCTTCGGCAGACTGTTCTCCGACCGCGTGGATGTGGCAGCAGAAGGCTATGACGCCATCGTGCCCGCCATGCTCGCGGGGCTGCCGGATCTCTTGATCGCGGTCGTCGTGATTCTGGTGCTTTCGGCGTCCATGTCGACGCTTTCTTCTCTGGTGCTGACCTCCTCCTCCACGCTGACGATTGATTTCATCAACGGCACACTGGTGAAGGAAATGAAGGAAAAGAAGCAGGTCTTTGTGATGCGCTGTCTTATCGTGGTGTTCATCGCGATTTCCGTCGTGATCGCCATTGTCCAGTACCGCGGCGGCATCACCTTTATCGCGCAGCTCATGGGCGTATCCTGGGGCGCGCTGGCCGGTGCCTTCCTCGCTCCCTTCCTCTTCGGTCTCTACTGGAAGGGCACGACGAAAGCCGCCTGCTGGGTCAGCTTCCTGTTCTCCACAATCGTGATGCTGCTCAATATCTTTCTGCGTTCGTCCTTCCCGCGCCTTTTGCAGTCGCCGATCAACGCCGGCGCCTTCTGCATGATCGCGGGGCTCATCCTCGTGCCGCTCGTCTCTCTCGTCACAAAAAAACCGGAGAAGGCGCTCGTGGACGATGCCTTCTCCTGCTATGAACGTAAGGTGCTTGTGCCGCAGCGCGACGCCCTCGGCGAGGACGCCTAAGACTGCGTTTTATTTCGCGTACTGCTGATACAAGAGCGCGTGATCCCGGATGGCCTGGGCGGAATTGCCGGCGTTTCCGGTCACGCAGATGTAATGGCGTCCGCTCTTGGAAACCAGATAACTTGCCGCACAGCTTCCCGCCTGTCTCAGATAACCGGTCTTCGCGGCACGAATGTTGCCGTTCGTTTCCATCGGATCAATCTGCACCAGGAAATTGTTCCTGACGGTGATGCCGCCGGGGTGCTGCGCCGTACCCGTTGTCGTGTAGGTTCTCGCGCCGAGAATCTGTGCGCAAAGCGGATTCTTCATGGCCTCTCCGAGCAGCACCGCCACATCCTTTACGGTGCAGTGGTGATTCGCGTCATACAGACCGATGCAGTTTGTCACATGCGCGGTTTTGGACAGTCCGAGCTGTGCCAGCTTCTCGTTCATCATCCGGACAAAGTTTTCATGGGAACCGCCGACATAGATCGCAAGCGTCAACGCGGCATCCGCACCGGAAGGCAGTATCGTACCGTATAACAGATCCTGTACCCTCACGGTCTCGCCCGCCGAAAAACCGACTCTGCTCGCAAGCTCCGCCTTTGCGTAATCAATCACGCCCTGCGGCACGGTGACGGGTGCGTTCAGATCCGAAATGTGTTCCACCGCCACCAGAAGCGTCAGGATTTTTGTCATGGACGCCGGATTCATGGAAGCATTCGCGTTCCGTTCCATCACCGCATTGGCCGCGCGCACATCAACGACAACCGCATAGGTACTTGGCTGCGGTGCCTGAACAACCTCATCATCGCCGCCCGCGCCGATCACATAGGCCTTGCGGTTTTCCTTGATGCCGAAGGTCTGATAATGATTCCACAGCTTGTCCGGATTCAGGCCGTAAGCCGCCTGCACATCCGGATAGGTATTGGCGTAACGCTGAAAATCAAAGTTTTCCTTTGTCAGCGCCGTGTTCGGATCAAGAATCCCCCTGTCGCCCCCGACCACATAGACAACACGTTTTTCCCTCGCACCGTTGCGGATATAGTGCTGCCAGAGCTTTTCCCGGTCCGTACCGAAGGCCGCTTTGAGATCCGGATAATCATTCGCGTATCGTTCGTAATCAAAGTTTTCCTTCGTCAGCACGGTGGCCGCCTGCACCTGCATGGCGCCGGAACAGGCAAGAACACGGGCCAGCAGGAGTGCCGTTACTTTTGCCGTAAAAAGCTTCATTCTCTCCCTCATCCTTCTTCCTCCTTCGTGGTTGTTCCATTTTATCAGTTTTGTAATATTGCGTAAAGAGTCTGTTGAAACGCGTTCTTTCAAGCCTTTGGTGCGAAATTTACGAAATTATCATCATTTAACTGTTGACAAATGATTGCAATTTCGATAATATATTACATGGATGTTACATTATGTTAAGGATCGTGCCTGTTAGGAATCGCTATATCTTGTATCGGCAGGTATCTTCCGGGTGTAGTTGGAGGAAAAGGAGGTAACAAGATGCACAGTGTTGTTGGGAAAAAACGTCAAAGTTTTACGATTTTGTTACTGCTCGTCGCTCTGCTGCTGGCGGGGCCGATGCTGCGCCTG
>JAFZLB010000095.1 GCA_017551665.1 Lachnospiraceae bacterium | reverse complement strand
GCGTCATCAATCAACATCACGTCCCCGAGATAGGACGGTCCCGCGATCTTATAAAGCGTGATACCGTCCGTTGTTTCCTGTGTCTTCCGGATGGTGATTTTCCCCGCCGCGTCCGTGGCATCCACACCCACCGCCTGTTCATACACGGCAGGCTCCTCCTCCGCGGGCTGTACGTTCTGCGTCGCCGGCGGATCGTCCTCCGCGGTCTGTACGTCCTGCCCGCCGCCTTCCTCCGCCACGGCTTCGTCATTGTCCGCACGCGCCCCCGCCACATCCGGAGTCTGCGTCTCGCTGTCTGCCGCCGCCACGGTCAGCGTGACCTCCGCGTTCTCCGGCAGCGTCCGTTCCTTCTTCAGCGTATCGATTTTTTTCTGTGACACAAACCAGGGCAGATATTGCGAAATCCTGCTGTCCTGAGCGGCCTCCAACAGAAGCCCGCCACTTGCATATTGATAAGGGGAATCCGTGACGACGCGCACGAGATACCGCGCACCGCCGTAAAGAAGCGCCGCCGCAACCACCAACACGATCAGCAGACGAAGCAGAAACCGTTTCATAATTTCATTATACGCAATTTATTGCCGCCTGACTACCACTTTCTGCTTCCGTGCTCCCTTTCCGTCACCTTTAAATAAAGTCATTGAATCTGCTCCAATTTCGTCACGCCGCGCTCCTTATCCATGTCCGTATTCCGCTTACGGCAGGTTGCCAAAAACGCTTCTCTGAACACCTCCGTATCCATCGACTTTTGCTTTCAACTGCATGGACGTATGAATCACAGCATCAAAAGTAAATATGCGTTCATCGGACAAACTTCACCTTTGTGAACATCCACGCATATAGTGCGCTGATCGGAATCACTTCGACTTCGATGGTATTCTCATCAATCACCACGACGGAGTAATCCGCAAGCATCAGCGTCGCCCTGCCGCCGCCGAATGTACCGTCCGCAGTGTCGGAAAGCGTAATATAATACCCTGTTTCGTCCTTCTTGTATCTGCCCACAACACCTGACGTCGCCAATCCGCCGTTGACCTGAACCTTTCCGTCCTTCCAAAACGTAATGCTGTCGAAGACAAAGTAATCCTGTGTGTAATACGTTCCGGACAAATCGTATTTTTTCCCCAAAAAAGCAAACACACTTGCTGTGAGCAACACAACACCGATGACAGACGCCGCGATCACCGCCGCTGCTTTCGCGCTGATGACAACCGTTCCGAAGGTAAACCCCTTTGACGGATTGCGCTCCCCGTACACCCTCATCCCGCAGGATGTACAAAACGCAGCATCCCCTCTGACCTGCTTTCCGCAATTCGTACAAAACATTACCGTTCTCCTCCCGTCAACACAAACCCCTTCAGTGCGCGTGTCCTGAGCATCCATGTATGACCATGTGACAGATGTGCGTGATGGCTGCCAAGGCTCTGCCGGATCTCATCTGCAGTGATCGTTTCGTTCTCATAGCGCAGTTTCAGAAGACGCAGTTTTCTTTTGTAGCGGCGCTTGTTTTTTTGCCGCAGCCTCCGGACGACCTTTCCCGTAGCCGTCAGATAAAAGTGAAAGCCCAGATAATCCACGCCGCAGCACAGGGGAAAGATCTGCGTCTTTTCGTTGAATGACAGTTTCAGTTCCGCGGAGGCGTAGGCGGTCATGGCGGAAAGGCATTCCTTCAGGTACGCCCTGTCAGAATGCAGCATGACGGCGTCATCCATATACCGCGTATAATATTTGATGCGGAAGCGTTCCTTGATCATCCGGTTCAGACCGTCCAGATAATACAGCGCAAACCACTGACTGGTCTGATTCCCAAGTGGAATCCCCTTTCCCGGGGTTCCGGGGGTGTGGTAGCTGTCGATGTAGTGATACAGTAACCGGAGAAGCGCTTCCTCACGGATCACCCTCCGGAGTTTTTCTTTCAGTACCGCATGGTCTATACTGTCGAAAAACCTGCGGATGTCATAACGGAGAAAAAAACCTTCCGTACCGTAACGGCGATAATGCGCCCTCAAAAACGCACTCAGCCTGTCCATGGAAAAATGCGTTCCTTTTCCGGCGCGGCAGGCGGCGTTATCATACACCAGCTTCGGGTTGATGATGTTGGAAAGCGCTTCGTCGCAGACACAATGCTGCACCACGCGGTCCCTGTAATGCAGAGCGTCCACACGACGCACTTTCGGGTCTTTCACAATAAAGGAATAGTAGCCACTGATCCGATAAGTCTGTTCCGCAAGTTCCCGAGAAAGTCGGGAGAGATTCTCTCCCAGATTGTTTTCAAACAGAATCACTTCCTTCGTGTTCCGTTTGCCGCGCCTTGCGACTTTATGCGCCTGATAGAGTTTTTCAAAAGAACAAATCTGCTCGTAGTACATAGGCTTTGTTAAGGAACCGGCAGGGGAACCGCCGCCCGGGCGGTTCCCTCGAGGTGTGTAAGGTGTCCGCGGTATATCCGCAACACACCGTACCCGCCTCCTGCCGGCATGTGTTTTTCCTGCGTAACGCAGGAAAGGAATCCGGCTCCTTTACCCCCTGCGCACTGCTGGCGCCGCTTGGCGTTTCGTACCGGCGGACAGGGTGAAGCGGGGCGCACACCGACGTTGTCATTGTTCACGTTGTTGTTGTTGTTCCAGCCCGCGTTCCCGTTGTTGTTCACGTTGCACGCGTTATTCTCATTGTTGCCGGGCGACCGCAGCCACCACACACAACCGGAACGCCCGATACAGCCGGATCCCTGTAAGAAGTCCCCTGACACGTCACCCGGCACAGAACGCCGCACATATCATCGGAGACGACTTGCTGTTTTATGAAACGCCGCGGCCGGAGGGATTTCCGATGCCGAGGCGTTTTTTATCGCTGACAATCCATGCTCCCGTCAGCCGTAAAACCTCTGTCCCCTGCTTTGCAATCTGCTCATACTGTTTCATAAGAATTGCCTTCTGCTGCACAGACAGCTCCGCGAGAAACAGCATCAGCCGTATGCTGTTGACCGCCTTGCGCATATAGGCATAGCGTTCTCTGTAAGTCTCCCTGTGCTCTCTTGTCACAAATACATCATTTGCCCTGTACAGCGCTTCCACAATGTCAATGGAAAGATTCTGTAGCCTGACGGTATAGGTGAAACGGAACTCCTTCGGGGATTTGTGCGTTACGGTCATCACGTATCTGCATAAATCCTTGGCGGCGGTGATGACCCTTAATTCACTTTTCCTTCCCGCATCCGTTTGCATGGCTCACGTCCTTCGTGCTGTCCTGCGGGTTTGTTCCCGCAACTCTGTGTTCCCTGTTTCCGGTTCCTTACTGCTTTTCGCCCCGCCTGCCTTACCTTACGGCTTCGCGGTTGTTTTGGATGATGCTATTGGTGGATGGCCGCCGCAGGGGCGGCGGCGGATTTGCGCCTGCGGAGCAGGCGCATTCGTCACCTGCTCAACCGTAAAGCGGGGCGCACACCGACGTCGCCAACGTCCACGAGGGCGTTGTCGTCCCAGCCCGCGCGCCCGCCGTAGTCCACGTCGCACGCGTTATTCTCACGGTTGCCGGGCGACCGCAGCCACCACACACAACCCTCCTTACCGATGACATCTCTTGTGTAAGGACTCTCCCATGCTTCTCTATCCTTCTCATCTTCATATCTGTTCAACAAGGATTGATAATCCTCCTCATTGGGGGTATATATCCATACGTTTTTGTCTCTCGCGTATGCCGTTGGCTCCGTGAGCAGTTGCTCACTGAGGCCCCACTGATTATCTTCATACCATACATTAAAGCGATAATGCTCCCTGATCTCATCCACACTCAGACAAAACACCCTGTCCTTTGTAGCGTTACCGCCCGACGTTCCGTAACAAGCATTGTCCGGATTCTCGATGTGAGATTCAAGGATTTGTCCCCGCTCCTCCGGGGAAAATGCCGCGTTGTAAAAGTCATTGTTCATCCACTTGCGCAGGGTACAGGTTTCCCAGGTGACACCCTCATATTCCTCATGGTACGGCACACAATCCAGCACATAGCGGCTCACAACAAGAATCCCGTCCCCCTCCACCGCCAGCACTTCCCACTCAATCGGCTCTTTTCCGTTTGCCGTATTGCCGTCCTGTTCGTAACTGCCGAAGGCAATGATGTCACCTTTTTTTGCGCCTTTCTCACTGACGTCACCGCCGCCGGATGCGCAGGACATCAGGAACACCGCAAGCATCATCCCCACGGCCATTTTGCTTATTGTTCTTTTCCCCGCCATAAAACTTTCTCCTTCAGAACACGATACTCTTTATACTCTCACCCATTCCTTCAGACTGCGTTCTTCAGAGTCGAAGGCGGCGCCGATTCTGATCAGCTCACGTTTGTCCGCGGTGTAAGGAGCGGCGTAACCGGCTGCTTCGATCTGCGCGAGCGCTTCCTTTGCCGTACCGTCCCGCTTGAATTCAAAGAGATACACAAATCGTTCCGTTTCCACGATCACGTCCGCGCGTCCTTTCGCGCTGTGAATCTCCGTCTGGACGAACTGCCCCAACAGCATAAACACGATATAAACGACATTCTGGAAGTTGTTTTCCGTCGGTTTTTCGTCCGTGGTATAGGGCAGGCGGGCGAACAAGGAGATAAAACGGTCACGCAAGGCGTCCGTATCGCCGCACTGAATATCCATGCCGAACCGGCGGATATCAAAGGGACTGTCCGGCACTTCCTCATGGAGGAACGCAGGAGCAAGGCTTTTCAGAAATCCGTATTTTACTTCATCGTTCGGATAGCCCAACTCATAGCTCTGAAAGGTCTTATCATAGCTCTTGATTGTCAGATAACCTGACTGGAAAAACAACGGTACGGGATCCGGATTGTCCGCACGGTAGTCGGACAGCTTTGACGCATCCGCATAAACCGTCCCGTCCGTAAACTGTTTCGCGTCAAAGTCGATCGCCTTGAGTTTTTCCAGAAGAAATGTCGGCGTGCCGGTGGAAAACCAGTAAGCGCCGAATTCCTTCTTGTCAAAAGCATTGACCAGACTGAAGGGATTATACACCCCTTCGGCATTCTGGTGAAAATGATATCCGTCATATTGCTGTTTCAGCCGCGCAAGGCACTCTTCTTCCGTCATATCCTGTTGCGCCGCCATCGCGGAAATCTCCGGCATGAAGTTCTCCTTCATTTCCTCCTCCGTGATTCCGCAGATGCCGGCATAACGCGCATCCAGTGTGATATCGTTCAGCTGGTTCAAATCACTGAAAATGCTGACCTTGGAAAACTTCGTCACGCCGGTCAGAAACACGAACTTCAGATAATGATCATAGCTTTTCAGCGTGGAAAAGAAGCCCTTGAAAACCGCTTTGTTATGTTCTTCCAGATCATGATTTGCCGTGGTCTCCAACAAGGGCTTGTCGTATTCGTCCACGAGAACGACGGCGTTTTTGCCTGTCTTTTCTGACGCCACCTTCAGCAGCCGTTGAAAGCGGGATGAAAGTGACGCAGACGGATCGTCCGGTTTTCCATACACCTCTTCCCAATCCCGCAAATGCACACCCAGCACATTTTCCAGTGCATCCGTACGCTGAAAATTATCCTTGTTGAAATCAAAATAAAACACCGGATATGGTTCAAAAGCGTGGTAGGACGCGTCCTCCGCCTCCAGTTCCTGTTCCAGCCGCACCACATCCAGACCTTCAAACAGCTCTTTTTTTCCTTCCCAGTAAGCCCTGAGTGTGGATAAAAACAGGCTCTTTCCGAATCTGCGCGGACGGCTTAAAAAATACGGCTTGCCGGTATGTGCCAGTTCAAACACATACCTTGTCTTATCCACATAAAGATAGCCGTCGTTCCGCAAACATTCAAAATCCTGTATACCGATCGGCAGCTTTCTCCGTTTATGGTTTCCACAACCGTTTCCCGCCATCCTGCGTCCCTCTCTTCCTGCCTGATTCAAACAGTCTGTTTCCGGCAGTTCCATCATACCATACCGCAGGGCGGATTGCATCCGTTGTTTCGCGCCCCGTGTGTTTTGCGCATGGAAAAAAAGCACGATCGCCACTCTTCCGGCTTTCATGCTCCTTTTCTCTGCGTCCGTTTTTGCTCCCCCATCCAAAAAGGAACACAAAAACAGCTTTCCACGCTCCCGTGCTCCTTTTCTCTGCGTCCGCTTTTGTTCCCCTGACCGGGATGCATCAGAACACAATGGAATCTCTGATTGCTTCGTAGTCCGTCGTATCCCCCTGAACGGAAAAGTCATACCCGGCCTCATCCGTATTGAAGATCAGATAGGCCATCTCCCCGACCTCCACGGGAAACCTGCTTTCGATCGCTTTTCCGCCCATAAAATCAATCATCCGGATCTCGACTTCTCCGGTACTGCTGATCCTGCCCTGCCCCTCTTTTACCGCTTCCAGCCTTACCGCATCGATCTCATATCTTTCGTGTTTGCTGATGGTGACAATCTTTTGATAATTGCCCTGCTCCCATCTCCTGGCAGTCCCTTCTTTGGTGCCCTCCATGGTACTGTCCCGAATATAGCCTTCCGGAATGGTCAGAGTGATCTCTCCGAACTCAATCTCCCCGCTGTTCGGCAGTTCCTGCAAAGACGCATGATACTCTTCTTTGGCGGAACAGCTTAAGAGTGTCAACCCGCCCAACAACAGCAGCATGATTGCGACAAGTGTTTTTTTCATTTCTGCAATTCCTTTCCTTCCTGTCCGCCGGATCAGCAGCCGTTTTGTTTTCCATTCGCGTATCATCACTTATCCCACCTGACCGGTGTGAAGATCTTCAGAGCCCCCTTACGCAGTCTGATTCATTCTTGCATTTTCCCCGATTCGCCGTCTCATGCGATCCTTCAGGAGTTCCGACATTGGCGGACAGTCCTCATCATATACATATTCTTTTTCTTTCGCGGCCATAACGGCAACCATTTCTTCTGTGGTAATTTCACCAACATCTTTTTGTTCGACTCGTATTACCGTTTCTCCATATTCATTTACCGTTGTATGTCTCATAATCACCTCACACCCTTTTTCCGTTTCGCCACTGATAATACAGTTCTTCTTCTTCCCGTCCGGCAACCCTTGCCGAAATCAGGCGTGTTACTTCACCCTGTTTGGTATTCCTTATGGAATACACCACGTACAATACTTCACACACCCTCCCGATTGCGATATAGCGGTCTTCCCAAACGCCGAATTTATTGTAGCCGCTGTGTTCCTCGTCATAGTCTTCATACAGGTACGGATCATCAAAAACTTTTGTGGCAAGCAAAAAATCTATGCCGTGATCTGTTTTGTTTTTCTTTTCTTTATTCGGATCCCACTCAAACACCATGTTGTATCTCCTTGTATTATAGCAAATCAGTTTTTTTGCATCAATTATGGCAGGAAGCTTTCGACGCCAGCAAGACCTGCGGGGGAGGCGGTGACGGTGATGGCACCGCCGGCAGAGGTGGTGAGAATGCGCGCGCCGTCGGCCGCAAGGCGCGTCAGCACCTCCCCATGCGGATGATCGTAGCGGTTGTTCTTCCCGCAGGAAATGAGGGCGAGCCGCGCGTCGATAAGGGAAAGAAAACGCTCGTCCGTCGTGAAGCGGGAGCCGTGATGCGCCACCTTCAGCACATCCACCGTGCGCAATTCCGCCGGAAGCGTGGCCAGCAGGTCATTCAGTTCCGTCAGTCCCTCCCCCTCCACATCGCCGGTGAAAAGCGCGGAGAAGGCGCCGTACTCCAGATGCAGGATCATGGAGTGTGCGTTGGCATCGCCGGAGGCGACAGCCCTCCCGCCTGCCGAGGGACCCAGGCAGCGCAGGGTGAGCTCCCCCGCGTGCAGCTGTTGCCCCGCGTGGAGACAGGAAACGGGGATGCCGCGCTGCTGCGCGAGGGCACACAATGTATCGTAACCATCGTCGTCGGGCGTGTCTCTCCCGATGTCCGGCAGATACACGTGACCGATTTCAACACCGCCCGCGGCCGTATCCTCCAGCAATTCAAGGATACCGGAGATGTGATCCTGGTCATCATGCGACACAAAGACCGCATCCAAACGCCGGATACCCTCATGCTGCAAATAGGGCAAAAGTCGGTACGTGCCGACGCCGGACACCGTGGAAGAACCGCCGTCAATCAGCAGCGTGACATCGCCCTGTCGCAGCACAAAGGCATCTCCCTGCCCCACGTCCAGCATGGTCAGCTGCAGCGACGGCGTGCCGCGGAAAGAAAGTAACGCAAGTGCAATTACCGGCAACAAGTACGCCGCTTTCCGCGCCGCGTTCCCCCGCAGCAGAAACACCGTCAGCAGCACATAATACGCGATGACCTGCCGGGCGGCGGGTGCACCGGCATACCAGGTCATGTGCGGCAAAGACGCAAGTGTGCCGGCCAGTACGCGCGTCAGCGCAAAAATCAGGCGGGGCACCAGGGACATGAGCTGCGCCGCCGGAGGCAGCAGCCCCGCAAGCAGCATCACCGCCATACCGGACGGCATGAGAACGCTCATCATCGGAACCAGCAGCAGATTCAGCAAGAGCCCCGACAGCGGCACGACATAAAAACAACACATCTGCACCGGCAGCGTAAACAAAAGAATCGAGATCCCCGCCCGCACCCCGGAGAACGCCTTCTCGCGTAATACCTCCCCTATGGCAAATCCCTGCCGCCATCCCGGCACTGCCCCGTGAACGCGCCGCTGCCTTTGCTTCGCGAGGCGCAGCAGGCGGGCGCGCTCCTCCCGCTCCGCCGCCCGCGGGAAGAGCGAAGGCAGCATCAGGCCGAGCGCGGCAATCGTGCAAAAGGACATCAGAAAGCCGCTGTCATGCGCGTAGCGCGGTTCCTCCGCAAGCAAGAGCAGGCCGACCAGCGACATGGCGGAGAGCATGTCATAGCTGCGCCCCAGGCGCTCCGCCAACAGCTTCAGGGCAAACATGGCCACCGCACGCAGCGCGGAAACGCCCATGCCGCACATCAGACCGTAGGAATACACAAAAAAGCAGCAAAGCGGGGCGGTCAGAAAGCGCGGCAGGCGCAGACGCCGCAGCAGCCGCAACAGCGCCGTCCCCACCAGGGCGCAGTGAATCCCCGAAACGCAGAGCAGATGCAGGATGCCGCTCATGCGGTACAGCCGTTTCACCTCCGCGTCCAAAGCGCTGCTGTCCCCTAAGAGCATGGCCTTCAGCAAGGCCGCGTCCTCCTCCGCGAAGACGGCGTCCAGGCGCGCGGCAAAGGCGGCGCGTAAGCGGTACAGCCCCTCCCGGTAGGCACCCGCGCCGCCGGATACGGAGATCAGCCTCGCATCATTCATCCGGCAGACGATGCCCCGCATGGCATAATAGGCGCGGAGGTCAAACATACCCGGATTCGTCTGGGCCGGAAAACAGGACATCCGGCCCTTCACGACAACATCCTGCCCCGTCAGCGGCTGCTCCTGCCCCGCGGCAAGGTACACCGCGATGAGCTCCCCCGCTCGCTTCTCCGGCTCCAGATACAGAAGCGTCACCGCTTCTCCCTGATTCGATTGTCTCAGTTCTTTACGCCTGACGTTTCCACGCAGACTGACGGTCGTCCGGTCCAGACCTCCGTACGGATCCGGCGCATGGTCCGGAAACAGATACAGAATCAGACTGACCGACGCCAGCGCTGCCAGAAACAGCAGGCACAGCGGTCTTGTACGCATCTTACTCCTTTTCAGGGGGTGATATTGCCGGCCTCGGCGCGGCCGGCGACGGCAGCGGGATTACTGCCGCAGCAGTGAAGGGTTTGCGGAAAACGGAACATCCAGCGGAATCTGCTCTCCGAACAGAAGCCCGGTCTGTCCGCCGACGGAAATCTGTACGCGTTCCACACCGTAGAGCTCCGTCAGGGAATTCACCAGGGAATACAGCGCGATCTCCGGGGAAATCCCTGGGAGCAGGCTGAGAAAGTCTTCACTGAAATCTATATAACATGTGTTATCCTGTAAGGTAACATTTGTTACTCTTATGTTCTCCGAAAGGGTCGCCCTTGCCTCTTCCGTCTGGGGACCGGCCAGCAGCTGCTCCGTCACCAGACGTTCCATGGACATATTGGAATTATAGACAACGCTGCGGTATACCGGCATCAGCGCCTCCCCCGAAGGCTCCGCGAAGTACAGCGTGATCCGCACCTTATCATAACTGTTGATCTCGCTGCCCGCGTTATAGATAAAAGTATCCGCCGTCATCACACCCACGGGCTCGTCCCCGCGCATCAGGGCCTGTCCCGCCACCAGGAAAATCACGCCGTCCACGCCCTCAATCTGGGAAAAGGTTCTCACGATTGCCGCCCGGTCCAGAATCTCCGTCACCGGGTCCCGGTCCAGGTAGCGGACGTCGAAATCCAGCGTCAGCAGCCCTTCCTCCAGGCGGTGTTCCCGCAATACAATATCACCTGTCATCGGTGCCTCATATTCCATGCGTCCGGCACTGGTCTGCAGGACGTTGATCATCTCTTCCAGCATGGCCTCCGTATCCGAAGGATCGCTTTCCGGCGCGTACACCTCCGAGACCAGGCCGCTTTCCTGCGCGTTGACGTAGTAAATACGGAACGCGTCCGCATCCTCCGCCTCGCTGCGCCCGGAAGCAGCCCCGCAGGACACCATAAACCATAACAGGACCACGGGAAGCACCCTGCGGAAAAACCACCCGCGCCGGCGTCTGTCCGCCTCGGGTGCGTCCGGCTGCACATGCAGCAGCGGAATCCGCAGCGTAAAGACCGTCCCAACGTCCTCCGTGCTTTGCACCTCAATTTCCCCGCGGTGCATGAGCACGGCCTCTCTCGTGACGGAAAGCCCTAAGCCCGTTCCCCCGATCTCCCGGGAGCGGGATTTGTCCACACGGTAAAAGCGTTCGTAAATATGCGCCAGCTCCTCCTCCGGAATGCCGATCCCGGAATCGGAGATCCGGATCGTGAAGTTCGCGTGATCCGCGTCCAGCTCCGTCCGGACCCAGCCCCCCTCGCGGTTGTATTTGATCGCGTTCTCCACCAGGTTCATAATGGCCAGCGACAGCTTGACCTCATCCACCTCCGCCGTGATCTCCCGCGCGTTCTCCATCGTCAGTTCGATGTTGCGCTGTCTTGCGATCGGGCGCAGGCGCTTCAGGACGATTTCCGTCATTTCCACAATATTGACCTGCGTAATGTTCATCGGCGCCGTGCTGCGGTCCATGCGCACGAGGGCCAGCAGATCGTTGATGATATTATCCTCTCTGACGATTTCATCGCTGATGTCCGTCAGAAAGTCCCGGTACATCTCCACCGGCGCGTTCTCCTGCGCGATCAGCGTATCCGCCAGCACCTTCATGGAGGTGATGGGCGTCTTCAGCTCATGGGAGACATTGGAAACAAATTCCTGCCGCGAATCATCCAGCACCTTCATGCGGCTCAAGACTTCGTTGAAGGCATCCGTAATATGCTGTGTTTCCGGATAATCCGGGACATTGATCGGCTCATCCGTATAGCCCGCCTTCACCTCCCGGATGGCACGGCTGATCCTGTCGAAGGGCTTCAGCAGCAGGTTCGAGGCGAAGATCGCAAAAAACAGTACGGAAACGATCACGATCAGCTGCAGCCGGTTGGCCCTGCTGTTCAGAATCTCCAGTGTCGCCGCAATCGTGGACGTGGACACACTGGTCAGCATGACGCCGCGCACGCGCTGTGCGGACTCCGGGCGGGACAGGTTTTCTCCCTCCCAAAGCGACACCGTCTCCACGATGGGCGTTGTGATCTCGATGAAGCCGTTGACATCGTCATAGCGTGTGGTGACACCGTCGTTGCCATACCGCAGACAACGCACCACCTCTTCCGAAATGATGGTCTTCCCCGCGCGGAGTTCATAAGTGTCCGCAACGACGCGCAGGGCATCGTCCATGACCAGCACGCGTCCGTCATACAAATTGGCCAGAAGATTCAGTTCGCTGTTCACGACCTCGGAAGACGGGTCTTCCAGATAACCGTAAGTGATCAGGTGATTTGCCAGAATCCTGAGCTGCGTCTGCACCTCGTTTTCGCGCACCTCCACGGCATGCGTCTCATACCCCGCAAGCACGGCATACTTAATGACCATGCAGGAAAGAAGGCCGATCAGAAACAGAATCAGAAAAATCCGGAACCGAAGACTTCTGAAGAAACTCCCGATACGCATACGAAAACGGGATCAGGCCTGGAAATAGTAACCGGCGCCCCACTTCGTGCGGACAAAGGCCGGCTCCGACGGGTTCTGCTCCAGCTTCTCCCGAAGCCTTCGCACATGGACATCCACCGTCCGCTCATCGCCGGGATAGGCGCTGCCCCAGATGGTTTCCAGAAGCTCTTCCCGTGAGAAGACCCTTCCCGGCGTCCGCGCCAGAAGCTCCAGTACGTCAAATTCGCGCCCGGTCAGGTTGATCTCTTTTTCGCCGACCGTGACCCTGCGATAGGATTCGTTGATGGACAGCGCGCCGTAGGTACGGACCTGCAGCCCCTCCGATTTGGACTCCGTCCGGCGCATAATGGCCTTGATGCGCGCCTTCACTTCCAGAATATTAAAGGGCTTCGTGATGTAATCATCCGCGCCGTATTCCAGACCGAGAATCTTGTCCATATCATCGTTTTTCGCGGTGAGCATGATGATGGGAACGGAAGAGAACTCCCGGATCTGCTGACAGACCTCAAAGCCCGTGAGCTTCGGCAGCATCACGTCCAGCAGGATGATGTCATAGCGGTTGTTCCGCGCAAGCTCCACGGCCTCTTCGCCGTCATACACGCAGTCCACTTCCATCCCGTCCTGCTCGAGGGAATACCGGATTCCCTTTACGATTGTCTTTTCGTCATCAACGACCAGCGCCCGCTTTGCCATGGCTTCCTCTTCTCTTCCTTCAGACCGTAATCTGTTCCCGGATCTGTTCGAACAGCTTCTGTTTGATCCCGTCCACCCGCATGAGGTCCTCGATGCGCAAAAACGCGCCGTGCGTCTCGCGATAGCGGATGATGTCCTGCGCCCGCTTGGGACCGATGCCGGACAGCGTCTGCAGTTCCTGCAATGTGGCGGTATTGATGTCAATCAGACCGCCGCTTCCGCTTCCCGTCCCCGCGGCATCCCCGTCCGCGGCATCTTCGCCGGCAAAGGGAATCCGCAGTCTGCTTCCGTCGGCTACGAGCTGTGCCTGATTCACCGCCGAGGCCTCCGCGTCCTCCAAAAGACCGCCGGCCGCGGCAATGGCCTCAAACACACGGGAGCCCTCCGGAAGCTCATAGACCCCTTCCCGTTTGACCGCGCCGCAGACATGCACAAAGCAAACACGCTCCGGCACATCCTCCGCCGTCTCCGCTGTCTGCTCCGCACGCTCCGTCTCCGCGGAAAGAAAGCTCTCTTCCGGCAGAACCGTTTCCTTTGTCCCGGCACAGGCGCCCAGGAACAGCGGCAGACACAATACGGGAATCAATAAACTGTTTTTCGTAAACTTATTAACTTTATTTCGCATATTCCTCCCCTCTTCCGGGGAGGTTCCCGCCCTCAGGCAAAAACATTGTAACGAAAAGCGGAACAAAATGCAAGAATTTTGTAATATTTTTTAATATTCAGTTATTTTCTGCACTGTCGTCGGTTATGGACACCATTTCCGGCTCCGGCAAAAGCATCTCTTCATAACGCTGCTTCACCACCTGTGTCATCACGTCCTCGGACAGCTCCTTCAGCGTCTGGTTGCAGTCCGCGCCGTTCCAGATCTGCGTAAAGGCAATCTCCAGGCGCATCCAGAGATTGGAGGTTTCAATCATTTTCGGCATGGGAACGGAACGCTCATAGACCGCGAAAAAGGTGTTCAGATTCGGCATTTCATAGGCCACGTTTTTCCTGGCCGGCAGCTTGCCCGCCTGCCGGAAAATCGCTTCGTCCGTGTTCGTGATCAGGTATTTCGCGAAGTCCGCGCTCTCCTCCGGATGCTCCGAATAGCCGTTGATCACGATGCATTCCGTCACGGACATGGTACGGGTGCCGTAATAATCATTCAGCCCAGGCACCGGCGCCGCGCCGTAGGTATAGGTGCAGCTGCCGTCGTTCTGCGCTTCCCGGATCCTGCGCTCCGCGTCGCTCGTCACCACCGTGAACACCATTTTCCCCGCAATGAAATCCTCAATGATCTGCTCATAGCTGACCTCCTCCGCGTCAATGGCGAAGTATTCGTTCAGCTTCTGATAGGCCTTCATGCAGCTGATCATTTCCGTGTTGTACAGATCCAGCATCGCGAGGTCATCGCCGGCGGGACCGCCCGCGTTCATGTAATCCCCGATGAAAAAGTAGTTATAGAAAATATCCGTCACGTCCCATTTGAACACGCTCTCGACGTTTTCCGGCGCATTATAGTTATTCGCAAAGCGCAACAGCTCCGCGATGGTCTCGGGTACGATTTCCTCGATGCGGGCATTCACCTCTTCCTCCGAAACGACGGCGGATTCCGCGCCGGCATCCATCAGCTCCTGGGTCAGCGTCCCCCTGGCATAATCCTCCAGGTAAGTGCGGTTGTACATCAGCACGCTGGTCTCGTAGTAAAAGGGATAGGCCACGTAGTTGCCGTGGTAGGTGACGGCGTTCAGAGCCGTCTGCGGAAAATTCTCCTCCGTCAGAAAACGGTCCGACGCGGAAATCGGCAGCGCCAGCCCCGCCAGCTGTGCCTTTTCCAGCGTATCATGGGTCGTCAGATACAGATCCGGATAGAAATCGCTCGTGAGGGAAGCCTGGTTGACGTTTTCCAAAAACTCCACACCGGAGACCAGCGTCGGTTCAATGCGCACATCGTCATGGGCCTCGTTGTACGCCACCGCCTTCATATTCAGAAAGTCGGTGATGGCGTCATCGCTGTACCAGATGCGGATGGTTTCTTTCGTGTTTCCGATGCCGATCCGTCCCCAAACACTCTGTGCGCTTTCGCCCGATACGGCAAACAACAACACCGCGGGCAACGCCAGCACAAGCAGGGCACCGGCCACTCTGTGTAACAGTTTCATAAACTCTCTTTCAGCAAAGCGGCCATTTCGTCAATCTCCTGCCGCGTGACCACAAGCGGCGGCAGGAAGCGCAGTACATTTGCTCCCGCGTTGATGAGAATCAGCCCCTTTTCTCTTGCTCTCTGCAATACATCCGCCACCGGCCTTTCAAATACCAGCCCCTGCATCAGGCCTCTGCCCCGCCGCTCCGTAATGCCCGGATGCGACGCGCGGATGTCCTCCAAACGTTCCGTCAAATAAGGCGCGACCTCGCGCACATGCTCTATTATATGGTCCCGTTCAAATAAATCAAGGACTCTTGCAACCGCCGCACAGGCAAAGGGATTGCCGCCGTAGGTGGTACCGTGGTCGCCGGGCCTTAAGCCCTCCGCCGCAACCTCCTCCCGGACCAGAAACGCGCCGACGGGAACACCGCAGCCCAGGCCCTTGGCCAGCGTCATAACATCCGGCCTGACCCCTGCCGTTTCCCAGGCGAACAGTTCGCCGGTCCTGCCCATGCCGCACTGGATTTCATCAAAAATCAGAACAATATCCTTTTCATCACATAAGGCGCGCAGCTCGCGAAGAAAGTCCTCCTCCGCACAGATTACGCCGCCCTCGCCCTGGATGACTTCCAAAATCACGGCACAGGTCTTTTCCGAAAGCTGTTCCCGGACGGAATCCATGTCATTCAGCTTCGCGAAACGCACACCGCCGATGAGCGGCTCAAAGGGCGCGCGGTAGCTTTCCGTCCCCGTGACGGACAGGGCGCCCATGGTTCTGCCGTGGAAGGAATGCTCCATGGCAATGATTTCAAAGGCATCCTCCCGCCCCCCGTTCCGGGCGTATCTGCGGGCGCATTTGACGGCGCCCTCCACCGCCTCCGCCCCGCTGTTCGTAAAAAAGACGCGGGAAAGACCGGAGACCTCCGTCAGCTTCTTCGCCGCCGCCATGGCCGGTTCGTTATAAAAGTAATTCGAGGTATGCAGCAGCTTGTCGATCTGTGCCTTCAGCGCCTCGTCAAAGCCGGGATAGTGATGTCCCAGCGCAAAGACACCGATGCCGGAGAAGAAATCCAGATAACGCTTCCCCTCGGTATCATATAAATACATGCCCTCGCCGCGGTCCAGAATCACCGGAAAGCGGTTATAGGTGTGCAATAACGTCTGTTCTGCTGCTTCGATGCGCTGTCTTGTCTGCTCCGTCAAATCGAATCTCCTGTTATTTTATTGCTGCCCCTGCGGCAGCTCCGCGTCTTCATCGCTGTAAAACATCGTCCCGATGCCGTGGTTCGTAAAGATCTCCAAGAGCAGGCAGTGCGGGATTCTGCCGTCCAGAATATGTACCCGGTGCACGCCGTTCCGGACCGCCTCCGTACAGCCGGCCAGCTTCGGCAGCATGCCGCCGCCCACCATACCGGAGGATATCAGCTGTTCTGCTTCGCTGAGGGACAGGCGTGACAGGAAGGAATCCGGATCCTCCGGATTCTTCAGCACCCCGGCCACATCCGTCAGGAAGGCCAGCTTGTCCGCGCCCACCGCCGTCGCGATGGCGCAGGCTGCGTCATCCGCATTGATGTTATAGGTCTGAAAGGCGTCATCCAGCCCCACCGGTGCCACAATGGGCAGGTAATCATCCTCTAAGAGTTCAAAAAGAATATCAGGCGTTACGCTTGTGATCTCGCCCACATAGCCGATGTCCGCCCCCTCCGAGGTCCGTTTTTTCACCCGAAGCAGCCCGCCGTCCTTGCCGCTGATGCCGATGGCCTTGACGCCGAGCGCCTCCGTCATCGTGACCAGCTGCTTGCCGACGCGCCCCAGCACCATTTCCGCGATCTCCATGGTCTCGTCGTCCGTTACGCGCAGACCGTTCACGAATTCCGGTTCCTTGCCGACTTTTTCAATCCAGGATGAAATGGCCTTACCGCCGCCGTGTACCACGATGGGCTTGAAGCCGACGAGCTTCAGCAGCGTGACGTCCTGGATGACGCTTCGCTGCAGCGCCTCGTCCGTCATCGCGCTCCCGCCGTACTTGACCACAATAATGCTGCGGTTGAACTTTTGAATATAGGGCAGGGCCTCGATCAGCACCTCCGCCTTTTTCATCACTTCCTGCAAATCCCGGTTCATATTCTTTCCCTCACCCGCGCATCCCGCGCTCTTGTTACGAGCGGTAATCCGCATTAATCGTAATGTATTCCTTGCTCAGGTCACAGCCCCAGGCCGTCGCGCTTTCCTCTCCCGCCTGCAGATCCGCAAGGATGCGCACCTCCGCTTCGGACAAAATGGCCGTGGCCGTCTTTTCGTCATACTCGGCGGGGGCTCCCTTCTCATAGAGCACGAGTTCCCCGGCGGCGCTCGCGACGCTCAGCGTCAGCTGCGCGGGGTCAAAGGACACGCCCGCGTAGCCCAGGGCACAGAGGATCCTGCCCCAGTTGGCGTCATGCCCGTTGAGCGCGGCCTTTGTCAGGGACGAGGCCGTGACGCTCCGTGCCAGCTTGCGGGCATCTTCGACCGACGCCGCGCCGGACACCGTCACTTCCATCAGCGCCGTCGCGCCCTCGCCGTCCGCGGCCAGCTGCTTCGCGAGCGTCTGACAGACCGAAAGCAGCGCCTCAAAAAACACGCCGTAAGCCTCATTCCGTTCGCGGATCTCCTCGTTTTTCGCCGTTCCGTTCGCAAGGAGCAGCAGCGTGTCGTTCGTGGACGTATCCCCGTCCACGGAGATCATGTTAAAGGTCTCATCCGCGGCCTCCTGCAAGGCCTCCTGCAGCAGCGCGCGGTCCATCAGCACATCGGTGGTCAGAAAGGCCAGCATCGTGCCCATGTCCGGATGAATCATGCCGCTGCCCTTGGCCATGCCGCCGATATGACAGGTTTTCCCGTCCAGTTCAAAGGTAACGGCGCATTCCTTTTCGTGGGTATCCGTCGTCATAATGGCCTTGGCCGCGCGCGTCGCGGTTTCTTCGCCCCCCGCAACGGAAGACACCAGCTTCAGGATCCCTTCCCGCATTTTTTTCATCGGGAGCTGCATGCCGATGACGCCGGTGGACGCCGTCATGATCTCTCCCTCCGGAATGCCCATCGCTTCCTCCAGGATCAGTGCGCTTCTGAGGCAGCTCTTTTCGCCCTCCGCGCCGGTGCAGGCATTGGCAATGCCGGAATTGACCAGCACCGCGCGGACATTCAAGCCCTCTGCCAGCAATGCCCTGTCCCGCACCACCGGTGCCGCCTGTACCACATTGCGCGTAAAAACGCCCGCCGCCCGGCAGGGGACAACGGAGGTGATGAGCACCATGTCGTCACGGTCCTCATATTTGAGTCCCGCGGCGGCGACGGCCGCCCGAAAGCCTTTGGATGCGTTGATTCCGCCCTTGATCGTTTCCATGCGTCACTTTCTCCTATTCGTTGAATACGGTTACGTTTGCCTCATTGATCGCGAATTCGTAATAATTCATGTCGGAGCGCAGGGTCCAGCCCAGGCTCCTCCAGAAGGCATTACCGATCTCGTTGATGACAAAGGCATTGAGACAGACCTTGTTGATCCGCTCCTTCTTCAGCGCGTCGATGCAAAACAGCACCATCTGCCTTCCGATGCCCTTTCTTCGGCTCTCCTCCCGCACACAGACGTGATAAAAACAGCCCCTTCTGCCGTCGTGTCCGCAGAGAATCGCCCCGGCGATTTCGCCCGCTTCCTCCGCCACCACGCAGGTCTCCGGATTGCGGCGGATGAAGGCCTCAATATTTTCCGCGGAATCGTCGATGGAACGCATCCCGAAGCCCCGGATGGATTTCCATAAACGGTACACCGCGTCATAATCCTCAAAGCGCATGCTTCTGACTGTCATCTGCCCTCTTCTCTCCCAAAAACCGTCACGGAACGGACGGAACGCTCTGCAGGCCGGTCTCTTCCGCAAGGCCGAAGAGCAGATTCATGTTCTGCACCGCCTGTCCCGCGGCACCCTTCACCAGATTGTCCAGCGCTCCCGTCAGAATCAGGCGGTTCGTCCGTTCGTCCACCGCCACCTGGATGTCCAGAAGATTGCTGTGTTCCACAAAACGCGTCTCCGGGAACTGTCCCTCCGGCAGCACGCGGACAAAGGGCTCCGCCCCGTAACAGGCAAGGTATTTCTCCCGCACCTCCCGCGCCGTCACGTTCTTTGTAAGCGTCGCGTAGCAGGTGGCGAGAATCCCGCGGTTCATCGGCACCAGATGCGGCGTAAAGGTCAGCTTCAGTGCTTTCCCCGCCACAAGCGAAAGCTCCGCCTCGATCTCCGGCGTATGGCGGTGATTCGTCACACCGTAGGGCTTTGCGCTCTCATTGACCTCACTGAAGAGGTTGGCCGTCTTCGCCCCTCTCCCCGCGCCGGAAACACCGCTCATCGCATCCACGATCAGCGTGTCCGGATCCAAAAGCCCTTCCCTGAGCGCCGGTGCGCAGGTCAGGATGGCGCAGGTCGTGTAGCAGCCCGGATTCGCGATGAGCCTCGCCCCCCGGATGTGTTCCCGGTGCAGCTCCGGAAGACCGTAAACCGCTTCTTCCAGAAACTGCGGCGACGCGTGGGTCAGCCCGTACCACTGTTCATAGACCGCGACATCCTTCAGCCGGAAATCCGCGCTTAAGTCAATGATCTTTGTCTTCTTCAGAATTTCCTCCGTCAGGGAGGACGCGCAGTAGCCCTGGGGCGTCGCGCAGAAGACGACATCCGCCGCCTCTGCGGCCTCTTCCAGCGCCTCGCCCTGTAAGGTCTCCTCCGCAAAGGAACGGAAATTCCCGAAAATATCCGAAAACCGCTGCCCGGCGAAGCTCCTGGAGCCGTACCATACCAGCTCCGTCTCCGGATGCGTCTGCAGCAGCCTTGCGACCTCCGCGCCCGCGTAGCCGGTGACGCCGATGATCGCTGCTTTGATCTTTGCCATTACCTGTTTCCTCTGTATTCTTCCAAAATAAGTCCACGTTCTATCATACTCCTTCCGCCGTCAAGGTGCAAGCGCCACGCTTGCATTGACTTCTGCTTTATGCTACATTTAACGCTATACCCGAGCGTTCAAGGAGGAAAGGATTCATGGCAAAAGAAAAAATCGTGCTGGCCTATTCCGGCGGTCTGGATACCACCGCCATCATCCCCTGGCTGCATGAGAATTATGACTGCGAAGTGATCTGCTGCTGCGTCGATGTGGGGCAGGGCGAAGAAACCGATGATTTGGAGGAGCGCGCGCTTTCCACCGGTGCCTCGAAGCTGTATCTGCTCGATGTGACGGACGAATTCGCGGAGCAGTATATCACACCCTGCGTGCAGGCCTATGCCGTCTACGAAAACGCCTATCTTCTCGGCACGTCGATGGCCCGTCCGCTCATCGCGAAAAAGTTAGTGGAAGTGGCGCAAAAAGAAGGCGCCACCGCGATCTGCCACGGCGCCACCGGCAAGGGCAATGACCAGATCCGCTTTGAGCTGGGCATCAAGGCCCTCGCGCCGGATTTGAAGATCATCGCGCCCTGGCGCAGTGACAAATGGAAAATGCAAAGCCGCGCGGATGAGATCGAATACTGTCAGCAGCACGGCATACACCTGCCCTTCTCCGCAGACTCCAGTTATTCCAGGGACCGCAATCTCTGGCATATCTCCCATGAGGGGCTGGAGCTGGAAGACCCCGCCATTGCGCCGAATTACGATCACATCCTCGTGATGAGCGTCTCTCCGGAGAAAGCGCCGGACGAACCCACCCATGTCACCATGACCTTTGAGGCGGGCGTCCCGAAGACGATCAACGGCAAGGAAATGAAGGTGGCGGACATCATCCGCACGCTGAACAAGCTGGGCGGCGAAAACGGCATCGGCATCGTGGACATCGTGGAAAACCGCGTTGTCGGCATGAAGAGCCGCGGCATCTATGAAACACCCGGCGGCACCATCCTCTATGCCGCGCATCAGCAGCTGGAGGAGCTGATTCTTGACCGCGACACCTATACGCTGAAAAAGGAAATGGGCAATAAATTCGCGGATCTCGTCTATGAGGGCAAGTGGTTCACGCCCCTGCGCGAGGCGCAGCAGGCCTTTATCACCGCCACGCAGAAATGGGTGACGGGCGAGGTGAAATTCCGCCTGTACAAGGGCAACATCATCAAGGAAGGAACCACCTCCCCCTACTCGCTGTACAGCGAATCCCTGGCCTCCTTCACCACCGGAGACCTGTATGATCACCACGACGCGGAGGGCTTTATCAATCTCTTCGGTCTTTCCTGCAAGGTCCGCGCGATGGTGCTCGGCAAAAAGGTTGTGTAATTGAATACGCTGACGCTCCTTGCCGTTTATCTGGTGTTCCTGAATCTTGCCGCCTTCCTTCTCATGGGATTCGACAAGCAGCGCGCCAGACGGCACGCCTTCCGGGTTCCGGAAACGGTGCTGTTTGCCTTTGCAATCTTCGGCGGGAGCGTCGGTGCGATCTGCGGCATGTGGCTCTACGCGCACAAAACACAGCAGAAGCGCTTTGTCTTCGGCCTGCCGCTCATTCTTTTGCTTCAGATTGTGCTTGCGGTAATCTTTCTGACGGGATTCGAAGAAATCAGATTCTATTAGTCCCCTTAACAGGTGACCACAATGCCGCCGTCACCGGCGTAAACCGTGGAAACGCCCGCGGCGTCCACGACGATGGCGTCACGGAATTTCATGCGGGCCAAAATCATGTCCAAAACGGTCATCGCGCGTTCATAGCAGTTCACATGCGTGATCATCAGGCGTTTGGTGATCGTGTCCTTCGCTTCTTTCTGCAAAATCTCCACCATCTTCACCAGCGCCTTCCGCGTGCCGATGCCCTGTCCCTTCTGCACGATGACACCGCGGTCTCCCGCCATGACGGGCTTGACATTGAGCGTGGACGCGACCAGGGACTTCACGCCCGTCAGCCGTCCGTTCTTGCGCAGCGTATCGAGATTGTCCAGAACAAAGAGCGTCAGCATGCCGTCGCGGAACGCCTCCGCTTCCGTCACGACCTCTTCAAAGGACTTTCCTTCCTCACACAGCTCCTGGATTCTCAGGGCAATCTGCGCTTCGCCGCAGCAGGAAGACAGCGCGTCCACCACATGAATGTTTTTTTCGGGATGCTCCTCCAGATACAGCTCCCGGCCGAGAATGGCCGCGTTGTAAGAGCCGCTCAAATGCGAAGACAGGGTCACGACATAAATATCCTCCGCCGGATTGTCATAAGCGCGCATATAGGCCTCCGGCGAGGGACAGGCCGTTTTCGCGGGATGCGGACAGGCGGCAACGCGCCGGATAAAATCCGACTGATCAAAGTTTTCGTCGTCCTGGATGCGGTAATCGCCGATCTCCAGCGTCAGCGACACGATTTCAAAATGCGGATCCCTGCGTGCGGCTTCCGGCAGATCACAGCAGCTGTCCGCAACGATATGATAGGACATTCCTTCCGTCTCCTGCCTCTATTGTTGTCCCGCGACGGATTTCAAGGCGTCAAAGGACGTATTGAACACGCCGCCCATTTCCTCTAACTGTTCCCAGGTGTACCAGGCGCCGGACAGCTGAATGGACTTGATGCCGATGTCCGTCACCACAACCTTGGAGGGCTTCCCGTGCACGACAATGTACGCGTCCTGGCCCAGCGTCATCGGCATCAGGTAGACGCGCTCCATGTCAAGGTAATAATTGAGATAGTCCAAGGCAACGTTTTTTCCGAGCACCTGGGTCTTAATCATTGCCTTCTCCCTCCGTCATCTGCAGCTTCAGGGTCTGGTCCGCGAGAATCAGCCCCTCAATCATCTCGTCAATATCACCGTCCATCATCTGGTCGATCTTATGCAGGGTCAGCTTGATGCGGTGATCCGTCACTCTTCCCTGCGGGAAGTTGTAGGTCCGGATCTTCTCCGAGCGGTCCCCGGTGCCGATCTGCCCTCTGCGCAGATCCGCTTCTTCCAGATGCCGTTTTTCCTTTTCCAGTTCGTACAGCTTTGCCCTGAGCACCTTCAGTGCCTTGGCCTTGTTTTTGATCTGGCTCTTTTCGTCCTGACAGGAAATCACGATGCCCGTCGGAATGTGGGTGAGCCGCACCGCGGAATCCGTCGTGTTGACGCTCTGCCCGCCGTGTCCGGAAGAGCGGAACACGTCGAAGCGGCAGTCGTTCATGTCAATCTCGACCTCCACTTCCTCCGCCTCCGGCATGATGGCCACGGTGGCCGTCGAGGTGTGGATACGCCCGGAGGATTCCGTTTCCGGGACGCGCTGTACGCGGTGAACGCCGCTCTCGTATTTGAGCCGCGCGTAGACGCCGTTTCCGCCGATGGAAAAGCTCACGCTCTTCATGCCGCCGATCCCGATCTCTTCGACGTCCATGGTCTCCACCTGCCAGTGCCTGCGCTCCGCGTAACGCACATACAGCCGGTACAGATCCGCCGCAAACAGTGCCGCCTCGTCACCGCCGACACCGGCGCGGATCTCCACGATGACGTTCTTCTCATCGTCCGGATCCTTCGGCAAGAGCAGAATCTTCGCTTCCTGCTCCAGCGCCGTGATGCCTTCCTTCGCCTGCTGCAGCTCTTCCTTCAGCATGGCGCACATCTCGGCGTCCGTTTCCTGGGAAAGCAGCTCCTCCGTATCCTGTACCGTTTCCGTCAGGCGCCGGTATTCCCGGTAGCAGGCCGCCACGGGCTCCAAGTCGCTGTGGCGCTTCATCAGGGACTGAAAGCGCTGCACATCGGCAGCCACATCGGGAGACGCCAGCTGCATGGTAATCTCTTCGTAGGTCTGAACGATCGCGGCCAGTTTGTCAAACATGTCTGTCTTCCCGATAAGCGCCCGAAACCACCCGCAGGATGCCGTTCAGATCCCGATGTGTCCGGACGTGTAAAAACCCCGCCTCTTCATACATGGCTGCCACCGTCTCCGCCTGGTCATAGCCCGTCTCTGTCAGAAGGAAGGCTCCGCGCGCAAGATAACGGGGCGCCAGCGCGAGAATTCTGCGGTAAAACGAAAGACCGTCCGGCCCTCCGGAAAGTGCCGTCAGCGGTTCATGCTCCCGCACCTCCGGCATCAGCGTACCGATTTCCCCCGCCCGGATATAGGGCGGATTTGCCATAATGAGATCATATCCTTTTTCCGGCTTTTTCGCAAGCGGCGGAAAGAGATCACAGGCCAGAAAACGGATTCTTTCCTCCAATCCCAGCGCCTTCGCGTTTTTTTCCGCGATCTGAAGCGCTTCTTCGGAAATATCGGTTGCAACCGCAACAGTATTGTTGGAATAACGCAAAAGCGACAGGGCGACACAGCCGGAGCCGGTGCATAAATCCAGAAAACGCATGCCGTCAAAGAGCAGCGGCATGGCTTCCTCCACGAGCGTCTCCGTGTCCTGTCTCGGGATCAGCACCGCCTCGTTCACGAAGAAGGAAAGCCCCATGAATTCCTGCGTTCCGGTCAGATAGGCCAGCGGAATCCGCTTCAGACGCCCGTCCAGCAGAACGCGCAGCTTCTCCCGCTCTTCCTCTGTCAGGACACGCTCCGGTGTGGCATAGAGGGCGGAAAAAGTGCTGTCGCAGGCCGCCTCCAGCACAAGCCTCGCCTCGGTGTCCGCTTCTTCGATGCCCGCGGCAAGGAGCATTTCCCTGCCCCTGTCATAGGCTTCCCGGTAGGTTTCAGGCATATTCCCTGCCGAAGGTATCCTTATGATACTCTTTCCAGTCAAAGACCGCTTCCACGGAACGGATGCCCACCTCGATCATTTCGTCGTCCGGCTCCCTCGTGGTCAGATACTGCATGGCAAAGCCCGGCGCGGACAATACCTTGACAATGATGTTGTCATTGCGGCCGGCCAGGCGGATCAGTTCGTAAGATATCCCGGAAATCACGGGCAGCAGCGCAATCCTGAGCAGCAGCCGCAGGGCAATATGCTCCACGCGGATAAAGAAAAACAGCACGATGCTGACCAGCATGACAAAGAGCACAAAGGACGAGCCGCAGCGTTTGTGCAGACGGGAACTGCCGCGCACGTTCTCCAGCGTCAGCTCCTTGCCCGTCTCAATGCAGTTGATGCACTTATGCTCCGCCCCGTGATAGCCGAAGAGCCTGCGGATGTCCTTCAGGCTCGAAATCACGAGCACATACAGCACAAAGAACAGAATCCGCAGTCCCCCCTCAATCACCGAAAGCAGGGATTCGCTGCGGACAAAGGTCACAAGATAGCGGGCGATGAAGAAGGGTGCGACGATAAACAAACCGATCGCCAGCGCAAAGGACACCAGAAACATCAGCCCGCTGAGAATCCCGGTCAGCGCTCCCTGCGCCTTGCTTTCCTCCTGCTCCCCGTTCATTTCCGTGCTCTCGCCCATGCTGCGGAAGCTTAAGCGCATGGAATCGATGAACACGAAAATCCCGCGCACAAAGGGGATGCGCAGCAGCACGCTTCCCTCCAGCAGCGCACGGTAATGCTCCACCCGGCAGCTGACATCGCCGTTTTCTCCGCGCACCGCGACGGCGTATTTGTCACGGTTGCGCATCATTACGCCTTCCAAAACGGCAAGTCCGCCGATGCCGGAATAATGTCCGGCCGTTCTTACTCTCATTGGTCCATCCTCATTCGAAAAAGAAAAAGGGGTCGGGGAATTCCCCGACCCCGGAATAACGAAGCCTTCTTAAATCCCGTATTTCTTATTGAAGCGGTCAATCCGTCCGCGGGCGATCGCAGCCTTCTGCTGACCCGTATAGAAGGGATGACACTTGGAGCAGATTTCCACGTGAATTTCGGGCTTTGTGCTCCCCACCACAAAGGTGTTTCCGCAGTTGCAGGTAACCGTTGCCTGATGGTACTCCGGCTGAATATCCGTTTTCATAATTCCGACCTCTCATTTCTACTCATTCAAAACAGCCTGTATATATTAGCACATACCGACGGCCGATGCAAGTACTTTTCTCAGCCTAATTTCATGCGTGAAGTGAAAAAGTAAATTCCACTCTGAAGGGGGCGAAGTGGAAACAAGTCTTGCAGGCATTTCCACTTGGAAATTACTCTTACGCCCTATCGCCTTATTCTTCTTTTGTCTATTCTCGTGTATAGTAATTCATGTTG
>JAFZLB010000094.1 GCA_017551665.1 Lachnospiraceae bacterium | reverse complement strand
CACGACTACTATTTCCGTGACGAAATCGAGCCCTTCCGAAAATATCTGTATCTTTCCATCAAACATCTGCTGCGCAGCGATGACCTCGAGAGGCTCGTCCGCGCCTACAATCTCTTTGCGGTGTACGCGCAGTCTGCAGGATGCTTTGATATTGCCTACAACTATTACCGCATGGCCAATTCCCTGGTCAGGGATGACAGGAATTCGCTGATCCGCTCCGTTCTCGAAGCCAATACCGGTGAACTCCTGGCGGAAACAGGCGATTTCAAGGGTGCCTGCACACATTTGAAACGCTGCATCCCCGTCTTAAACCGCAATAAAAAGAACGAGATGTATGCGCAAACCATGATGAATGTCTGCATCAACCTCGGCCTCTACAGCATCTACGCCGGAAATCTGACCGTGGCGCACAAGGAACTGGAGAGGGCCAATAAAATTTATTCCAAAGCCGGAGAGCAAATCAGCGAAAAAACCGGTTTTTGGTATTTGCTCTTTACGGCCAACCTTGCCCTCGCCGAAAATGACAAGGCACGTACCGGCGGGATGATAACGAAAATCATCGAACAGATTTCCGGTGCGCAGTTTTACACCGAGTTCTTATCCGATACGCAGCGGTTTTGCCGCGAACTGATGGCTTCCGGTGACAAACGCAGTGCCGGACGTCTGATCGCTGCACTCAAAAAGAGTGACCTTTCCGGTGCCTCCACCTTCCGCCGCCTGAAGTTTGCGCAGCTTTGCATTGATTATTACACGGCAACGGGGAACACTGCGGCAAAAAAAGAAAGCTTTGCGGAACGTCACGCCCTGTCACGCGCCAACTTCCTGGAACAGAAAAAAGTCTATCTCCTTTCCGTGAAACAAATGATCCTCATCAACGAGATCGACGCAGAACATGACGCGGTCAGACGGGAAAACGAAGATCTGCAGAAACTGGCGGAAACGGATGCCCTGACGGGGCTTCCCAACCGTTATGCCTTAAACAACCGGCTGGAGGATGTCTTCGAGCGCTCCTACCGGCGGAAAAAGATGCTCGGTATCGGCATCATCGATATTGATCATTTCAAGAAATACAACGATACTTACGGCCACCAGCGCGGGGATGAATGCCTGCGTCGCGTCGCCGGCGGCCTCAAAAAGATCGCAGCCGAACACAATCTCTTTGTTGCCCGTTACGGCGGCGACGAGTTTGTACTGATTTATGAAAACAGAAGCGACGCTGAGATTTCCGACATCGAAGCACAGCTTCTTTGGGAAATCCCCGTCACCATCTCCCATGGCTGTTACAATGCCGTACCCAGGGACAAGACCAAGTTTTGGGATCACCTGGCCATGGCGGATGTTCACTTATACCGGATCAAACAATCCCGCCGCTGAGAGTACACACTGCCATGACGATTGAACACTACGATCAAAGCATACAGGAACTGTTCCATCAATACAGGGAGTACGTCCGCACCGCTGACCCAAGACGCCCGGGGGTCATCAAACAGTTGCGGAAAAAAGGACTTGAGGCGGGGGATGATGCCTTGCTTGGCTGTTCGTACCGGCTTCTCGCGGAATATGAGTACTTTGTCTGCGGCAACTACCGCGCCTTTCACGAAGCCCTGCGTCAGGCCATGCGTCACCTTCTGCGCATCGATGACAAGTCGCAGATGGCACAGGTGTTTTACCTGATCGCCATTGACGCGATCAACAAAGGAATGTATGATATCTCCTGCAATTATTTTCTGACGGCCAGCAATCTGCTGGAACGGGAAGGACTGGACAAGGACGCAGCCATCATGCGGGCCAGCGTCGCACATGTCCTGCTGATGCTGGGAGATTACAAGGAATCAATCCGTCATACCAGAAGCAGCGGTGCTGTAATCCGGCGCTATAAAACACATTCCAATTACGCCTCCAATGTCGTTTGCGGATATGTCGAGGAAGGCACCGCCTCTCTCATGCTCGGAAAAACAGGGAAAGCAAGACAGTGTCTGGACAAGGCGGAACGCTTTGCCGCCTCGCGTAAACTGCCGCTTCCCGTCGGCCGTCGTTTTGATGTCTGCCTCTTTGCGGCACGACTGGCGCTGACCGAAAAACAGAACCGGAGGGCAAAGTCTTATCTTGACGAAACCGTCGCCCTGATGGAACAATTGCCGCATCTTGCGGATTATGCCGAGGACATCAGCCAGCTCGGCGATCTGTTGATCGCGCAAAAAAAATTCGACGTATTGGAACAGATCATCCGGATCACCAAAAAGAAGAAGATCTCTGCGGACGCCGTCAACGCACGCCGCATCATGGTGGATTTTCAGACCGAATACTATCTTGCCGCCGGAAAAGAAAAACAACTCATGGAAAGCTATCGCCTGCAAAGCGAAATCCACGAGAAACTGATCCGTGAGCAAAAAAACACCTACCGCCACGCACAGGATCTGATCCGCCTGATCAACGAATTGCGGCAGGAACAGGTCAGACTGCGCAGCCTGCGCGACGAACTGGTTTTTAAGGCGGAAACGGATGCCCTGACACGCATCCCCAACCGCCGCGCCTTAAACCGCAATCTCGAGGAGCGCTTTGAAACCGCCTACGCCAATCACACCCGTCTTGGTGTCTGTCTGATGGACGTCAACGGTCTCAAACGCTATAATGACACTTACGGTCACCCTGCGGGGGATCGCTGCCTCGCCCATATCGGGGATGTGCTCTATCGTTTGTCCAAACAGGACCGGATCTTTGCCGCCAGATACGGCGGCGACGAATTTGTGCTGATCTGCGAACAAATGACGGATGGCGAGATTCGCAAGATTCTTTTACGGTTGAAAGAGGATATCCCCATCAACGTTTCGGCAGGGGTCTGTAATGCGGTTCCGGGTGACAAAAACCGCTGCTGGGATCTCCTGGCCAATGCGGATCAGGCACTGTACGCTGTCAAAAACAGCAGCGGCCTGGCTTCCTGCAGGAACGGCATCCGTTTCCGGAAGCTGCCGCCCTTTTCGCAGCAGACTCCGCACGTATCAGATTAGCAATTCCCCGTATATACATAGCGCAAATACGCCCGCGCGACTTCCGCAAGGCGATATACTGTTTCCACGGGGGTCGGGCCGCGGTCTGAGTAGCGGTACCGCGGGAAGAAGCGTGAAACGTGCAGCGGAATGTCACGGCCTCTGCCGCCATTAAGAGACGCGATCCAGGAAGCGATGTCTCGCATCTCCTCCTCCGTGTCATTAACACCGGGGATGACAAGCGTCGTCAGCTCCACATGGGTGTGCGCGTCCTCTGCTGCCGTACGGATGAAGGCCTGCACGGTCTCGAGATCACCGCCGAGAACATCCCGGTAAACCTCCGAACGGAAGCTCTTTAAGTCAATGTTCATGGCGTCGATATACGGCAACACCTCCGAAAGCGTTTCCTGTGTGATGCAGCCGGCTGTGACGAGCACGTTTTTCATGCCGGCTTCGTGTACGAGTTTTGCGGTGTCGCGGACAAATTCCCAACCGACAAGCGGCTCGTTGTAGGTGAAGGCGAGACCGATATTCCCGCGATCGCGATAGGCCAGCGCCGTTTCGCAAAGCTCCTCCGGACTGTAATACTCCGTCGGAATGCGATAGCTCCTGCCGGAAGCGTCCGTAAACTCCACCCGCGGCGCTTCGCCCGCCTCAGGCGATTGCACCTGCCGCGCACAGGAAATCTCGCAGTTCTGGCAGAAGGGACAGCGTAGGTTGCAGCCGAAGGTCCCGACGGAGAGCACGTAGCTGCCGGGCATGTAGCGGGACAGCGGCTTTTTCTCAATCGGGTCCAGCGCCAGCGAGGTCAGCTGCCCGTAGTTGAGCGCGCACAGTGCTCCGTCCCGCACGCCCCGCGCGTGACAGACGCCCGTCTGCCCTTCCTGAAGACGGCAGCGTCGATGACAGATATGACATTCCCTTACTTGATTTTCCATACAATTCACGTTAGGATGTTCCTGTGGAGGACGTCATTCATGGAACCAAAACTCGCCTTTTTCGATGTGGACGGCACGCTGAGTGCCCCCTGTTATGAACACGCGCCGGGAAAAAATCTGATCGGCGTCTCCGATGAGGACTGGCTTGCCTTTCTGGAACGGGAGGGAGAAGACGCTTACAAAGACTGCGCGCCCCTGCCCTGCGTCCGCGATTACGCGAAATATCTGAAGGGAAAGGGGCTTCGGCTCTTCGTCCTGTCCTCCAGCGCTTCCGAAACGGAATCCGCCGCGAAGATCAAATTCCTCCGTGCGCATTATGACGGTCTGTTTGAAGACTTCTTCTTCACCGCGCATGACAGCGAGAAGCTGGATGTCATCCGCAGGGAATCCGAAAAGGCCGCGGTGTTACCCGCACAGTGTGTGTTTGTGGAGGATACCTACCGCACGCTGCTTTCGGCGTCCACGGAGGGCATCATCTGCATCCACGTTGCCAACATCATCGTTGGAAATTGCACGGAGTACGGCGTGACAAAACATAATGCCGCCGAAGCCGGCACACCGGATCCGGATCAGGCATAAGAACGGCGGGAAGCCGTCTCAGACATCCACGCCCTTGCTCTGCAAAAACATATTCGTCAGTAGCAGCATGTACTCCGCGGATTCGATCTGCGTATTCACATCGGCAAGCTCCGGCTGATAATCCGGATTCTCCACATCCACGCCGCGCAGCTTGATCAGATTGTCCAGGCGGACCCAGGCTTCTTCCGGAAACTCCGGCGTCCCCACATGAAACGCGCTGAAGATTTCAAAGCACTCGTCCTGCGTTTCCGGCAGCGCGTCATCCACCGCCAGCACCGCCTTGATACCGAAGAGCATGGCGTAAAATGCCAGCTCCGCGCAGTCCCGGTAGGTGCTCTTGGAGCCCGTCGCGTGCTTGGCGGCCTCTAATTTGAATTCCCCGCGCTTATACAGTTCCTGTGCCTTTGCGGCCACTTCGTCCGTTACATAGCCCATGTCAGTTGTTCCCCGTCTCTCCCGGATTCTGGTACATCGTGTTATCTATTTTCAGTTCCCGTTCCTTTTCGCGGATGATGCTCTCCCGTTCCTTGAGCTGTTCCTCCCATTCCGCGTAGCGGTTCGTGATGTTGCGCTTGTAATTCACCATATTGTCCGTATCGCCGTAGGCCACAATGACAAACATGATGATGACGATGATGATGAGCACGAGATTCAGCACGGCGGACACAATGAGCAGCGGCGGCTTCGGCTCGCCCTCTTCGCGTTTGCGCTTCTTTTCCTTCACCGGCACGCTTTCCTGCGCGCCCGGCGTGTGCGTAAAGGACGTCGTCATGGGAATGGGCGTCAGCTCCGAGGGATCCACGCCCATCTTTTCCAGACGCCTGCGCAGATCCATAAGATAAGACCAGCCCACCGGCGTACCGAAAATGCGGTTCTGGATGGACTTTTCATAGACCGCCAAAAGCGCAGAGGACGTGGCATAGCCGACATGGCTTTCCAGATACTCGATCTTGCCCGCGTCCACGACCGCCTTCTCCGCGTCCGCCTTCGTCAGAAAATGAAAGCCGCGCACATAGAGCAGTTCCGGATTCACGCTATTCTTTTGTCCGTCCTGTCCCCTGTTTTCTTCTTCCATGAAATCCTCAGCTTCTGTGCAGGTTCTCCGCGATATACAGTGCCGTAAAGACGCAGACACTGCGCGGCTGCATCATATAGCGCCCCGTCACCGGTCTGCCGGACCTGCGGAAGTACATGCCGTCCTCCGCGCCCGTGTCAATGATGAGCTGCCAGATGCCGCTGCCCTTCACGGCCGGCAGCGAAATCTCCGCCTTCTCCCAGTGCGCGTTGATGGCAAGGTACACGATGTCATCCTGGCCCGTCCTGGAGCGGTAACCCGCAAAACGCACGGCGATGAACCTCGCCTCTCCGGTGATATGCAGCATGTTGCCGTCCGCGCCGTGCACGCTCATAAAGGGATAACCGCAGACGGCGGGCTTTAGGTTGCGGCGGATTGCCGGATGCTTTTTGCGGAAGGCGATGACGTTTCTGTAAAACTCAAAATAATCCTTATTCTGTTCCAAAAGGCTCCAGTCCAGCCAGGAAATCTCATTGTCCTGACAGTAGGCGTTATTGTTTCCGTACTGCGAGTTGGCAAACTCGTCCCCGGCGAGAATCATGGGCGTGCCGCGGGAGCACATGAGGACGGTGATGGCGTTGCGCATCATGCGGAAGCGCAGATTGTTGATGAACTCGTCCTCCGTCCGGCCTTCCGTGCCGCAGTTCCAGCTGCGGTTGTCATCCGCGCCGTCCGTGCCGCCCCAGCCGTTGAGCTCATTATGCTTATGATTGTAGCTGTATAAATCATACAGGGTAAAACCGTCGTGACAGGTTAGGAAATTGACGCTGGAATCATAGCCGGCATAGCCGGAGTCATACAGATCCGGGCTGCCGATGATCCTGCGCACGGCATCCGGCGCGCACCAAAGATCGCCCTTTAAGTAAGAGCGCAGCTCATCGCGGTACTTGCCGTTCCACTCTGCCCAGCGCTTCCAGGCGGGGAAGGAACCGACCTGATACATGCCGCCGGCGTCCCAGGCCTCCGCGATCAGCTTGACATCGCCCAAAATCGGGTCATAGGCCAGACGCTGCAAAAGCGGCGGATTCTCCATGGGAGAGCCGTCCTGGTTCCGGCCCAGAATCGAGGCCAAGTCAAAGCGGAAGCCGTCCACATGAAACTCCGTGACCCAGTGACGCAGACACTGCACGATCATTTCCTGCACCATCGGATGATTGCAGTTCATCGTGTTGCCGGTGCCGGAGAAATTATAGTATTTGCCGTCCGGCGTCAGCATGTAATAAATATTGTTGTCAAAGCCCTTGAAGGAAATCACGGGCCCGTTCTCATTTCCCTCTGCCGTGTGATTGAAGACGACGTCCAGGATGACCTCCATGTCATTCATCTTCAGCATGCGGATCAGTTCCTTGAGCTCGTCGCCCTCGTGATTATACTCCGCCTTGGACGCGTAGCTCGTGTTCGGCGCAAAGAAGCTGACCGTGTTATAGCCCCAGAATTCCAACAATTCCCTGCCGTCGACCACGCGCCGGTTCAGGGTCTCGTCAAACTCAAAGACCGGCATCAGCTCCACGGCCGTGACGCCGAGGCTCTTCAGATAGCCGATTTTTTCCATGATGCCGGCAAAGGTGCCCGGTGCCTTGACGCCGGAGGACGGATGCTTTGTGAAGCTGCGCACATGCATCTCATAGATGATGGTATCGCTCATGGGCGTCTTCGGAAAGGGCACATGCTTCCAGTCGAAATCACTGCTCACGACGCGGGCATGGTACACGTCCTCCGGGCCCGTTTTATCGCCCCAGATCCGCTGTCCGGCCACCGCCTTCGCGTAAGGATCCAGCAGAATCTTCGTGCGGTCAAAGAGCAGGCCGTTCGCCGGATCCCAGGGGCCGTCCACCTGATAGGCATACTCCATATTTTCGATGTTTAAGCCGAACACGAACATGGAATACACCTTTCCGATCCGGTAATCCTGCGGAAAGGGAATCCGCGCGAAGGGCTTTTGTTCGTCATGGTGATAAAGATTGAGAACGATGGAGGTGGCACCGTTGGAATATACCGTGAAATTCACGCCGTCCGGCATCACCGTCGCGCCGTTGACGTCATAGAAGCCGGGACGGATGCGAAACCCGTCCACCTCCTTTAAGGCAAGAACCTGCCGTTTTTCTTTTCTGGTTCTTCTCTCTTCCATACAGAATGCAGTGCCTCTCCCCGTAACAGATAACATTATACCACACTTACGGGGCGGGAGACAAAAAATCAAATGTCCAGTTTTACATTGATTTCCCGCTCCGCTTCCTGCTTGAATTCCTCCACCTTGACGGCGTCAAGGCTCGGCAGCTCCTCAATGGAACGCACGCCGAAGGAACGCAAAAACTCTTCCGTCGTGCCGAAGAGCAGGGGCTTGCCCGGCGCGTCCAGACGGCCGAGCTCTGCCACGAAGCCCAGTTCCACAAGACGGCCCACCGCGTGATCGGAATTGACGCCGCGGATGCGCTCCACCTCCACCTTCGTCACGGGCTGCTTGTAAGCAATGATGGAGAGCGTTTCCAGAAGCGTATCCGTCAGCTGCACCTTCTTCGGTGCCTTGGCAATGCGGATGAGCTGCTCGTAATATTCCTTTTTGGTGCAGAGCTGCACGGCACCTTCGAGTTCAATGATGCCGATGCCGGAATCCTCGCGATCATACTTTTCGCGCAGGTAAGCAAGCTGCTCCTGCACCTCTTCCGTACTTTCCTCCAGGGCCTCCGCCAGGCGTCTGATCTCGACGGATTCCCCCATGGTAAACAGAATCGCCTCAACGGCGGCGGCCTTTTTGACTGCGTTCATACCACTCCCTCTTTTTCCCTGAATGTAATCATAATATCCCCGAAGGTGTCATCCTGCTCCACCTCAATCCCGCCGGTCTTGATCTCTTCCAGAATGACGAGAAAGGTGACAATGATCTCACTCTTCGAGTGCTGTTTTTCCAGAAGTTGCCGGAAGCTCACACGCCCGTGCTCTTTGACATAGGCCTTGACGAAGAGCGTCTTTTCGTCCATGTCGATCTCTTCGCGCTCGATCTGTCCGAAATGTGCGCGGATCGGGTCCACGCGGTCCTTCTGACGCTTTAAAAGTTCCTGCAGGATGCTGTTTAAGAGCGCAATGTCACGCCCCGCCACCAGCTCCGCTGGATCCGGTATGACCTCATAATCCCGGACCTCCGCCGGCAGATCCTTCTTCCGGAAGAAATGACAGTCCGCACCGCTCTGCATATCCTTGAGCTCATAGGACATGTACTTGTACATTTTGTACTGCAAGAGCTGCTCCACCAGCTCCGCCCGCGGATCTTCCTCTTCGCCCTCTTCATTGACGGTCTTCGGCAAAAGCATCCGGCACTTGATGTCCAAAAGCGTTGCCGCCATCACGAGAAACTCGCTCGTGACCTCCATGTCCTCATGCTCCATCTGCCGGATGTAGTCCAGATACTGCTCCGTGATGGTGACGATGGGAATGTCGTAAATGTCGATTTTGTTTTTATCAATCAGGTGCAGCAGCAGATCCAAGGGACCCTCAAACACCTGCAGTTTCACTTCCAGTGCCACTTCATTTTCCTTTCACCGTGATCACGGCAAGCTCCCGCGGATTGTTGAACCGGAAGGGCAGCGTATGCTCCCCGAGCCCGGCGCTGATGACCATGTTCGTCTCATGCGCATCCTTACGTTCCGTAAACAAACCGGCGTCATAACGCGGGAACAGCACAAAGGGCGGTGCCACGACGCCGCCGATCAGGGGCAGGCGGATGATCCCGCCGTGCACATGCCCGGAAAGCACAAGATCTGCGCCCCAGTCCGTATAGGCCTTCATCTGCGCGGGGTCATGGGCGATCAGAATCGAAAAGCGTTCCGGATCGGCATCCCCGATGCGTTCCCGGATGTCTTCCGCTGTAAACTGCGCCCCGGCCTCTTTTTTGATCACCGGCAGCGGTATCTCCAGACCGAAAATCTCCGTTCCCTGCGGTACTTCCTTTGCCGCTTCGTCACGCAGCAGTACCGCGCCGCGTTCCCGCAGATCCGCTTCAAAGCGCTGCATCCGATCGTTTCCGCTCTCTTCCCCGATCAAAAGCATTTTCTGCTCATGGTTGCCGTGCGCCGCGTACACGGGATACTGAGCGGCAAGGACTTGGATCAGGTGCAGCGCGGGCTTCATGACGATGGCGTCCATCTCATTGCCGGCCGTCATCAGATCCCCGGCGCTGATGATCAGGTCCGGTTTCTCCCGCTCCACCGCCGCAATCAGCCTTTCGTTCTCCCGCCCGCATTCCTTTCCGTGCAGATCGGCAAGGAGACAGAGCTTCAACCGAACCGGCTGATTCGTTTCGATCGTGTAATACCGGACCTTCAGCCGGTGTGTGTCGGCGTAATCCACACAGATCGCAAACAAAAGCAGTATGCAAATGACCAAAAAAACCACCATCATATCCCTGATAATGAATTCCCCCTGCATTTCGCAAAATGCAAGGGGAGTTGAAATGCCTTAGTTGTGTTTGCGTTTGCGTGCCGCTTCGGACTTCTTTTTGCGTCTGACGCTTGGCTTTTCATAATGCTCACGCTTGCGGATCTCCTGCTGGATCCCCGCCTTTGCGCAGCTCCTCTTAAAGCGCCTTAAGGCACTGTCGAGAGATTCGTTTTCTTTGACGATAACCGATGACATCTTCTTCCACCCTCCCTTCAGCCCCCTGTTTCGCATGGCGACTTTCGGGTTATTTGTCCGCGTTTTGCGCGAACATCAAATATTATAATCACAAGCGGCTGTCGCGTCAAGAACTTTTCAATGATGCCGGATCACCTCAAAGCGTTCCAGGGTGCAGCCCTCCTCATCACCCGATAGTCCCGCCTTGCGTTTGGCGATGGAAAGCTGCTCCTCCACGGTATCCACGCCGTCGAGATTCGGCAACAGCAGCCCGCGCTTCCTTCCCTTCGTGACGATGACGCCGTAGCGTTTGACATCCAGTTCGTCCGGGGAAGCGATCTCCTCCGTTTCCCCGAGCACATCCACGCTGATTTCCAACGCATCCACTTCCTCCGGACGCACCGGCGAAAAGCGCGGGTCCCGCGTGGAAGCGCTGATGGCGTTTTCAATGATTTCCAGGGCGACGTTTTCCTGTACCGGGCCGATCGTCCCGATGCAGCCCCGCAGTTGCCCCTCTTTATGAAGCGACACAAAGGCACCGGCCTGCTGTTTCAGCATTTCCTCCGGCAGATCCGCGGGAAGGGAAATCTGTTCTCCCTTTGTGACATAGGCCGTCAAAGACTGTCTGGCCAGACGCACATAGGCATCCTCCGCTTCCCTTTGTTTCTTCCGTTCGGCTGCCTTCCGCTCTTCCCATTTCGCGAGCATCCGCCGCGCAGCGTCCTCCCCCGTCACACGGTAGGTGCAGATGCCGTAGCCCACCCCCGTGATGTCCTGATGGCTCAGACGATTTGTTTCCAGGGCCAGGCCGTCCAGCGCCCCCGCCATCATGCAGAAGGAGCGGTGTCCGCATTCCGCGGCCTTTTCGCAGAGATCCGATTCAAAATCCATAAGTTCGTCAAAAGCCGCACGCCCCATAACATCCATGATACGGTCATCATAGACGGAACCGTGCGAATCAAATCCGTAGGGGCCGTCCGGCTGCAGGCGGTGCGAAAGGTCTCCGCTGGCCACGTACACCACACGGCGGTCCAGTTCCTTTGCGACCTGTGCGATCATCTGCCCGAAGCGGAGATGATCGGCATGCGAAAGTCCGGAAAGCCCGATACGAACCAGGCGATACGAAGGATACACTTTGTTGATGAAGTACAGCGGCACCATCGTGCCGTGATCTAAGTTGCGGTTCCGCTCCCCCTCCGTTCCCGCCGGAAAGTCCCGCTCGTCCGCGAGGGAGCAAAGCGCCGTGACAAAGTCCGTATCGTAATCCGCATTGAATTTTTCTTCCGGTGCCCGGAACTGCGCAAAGGACCCCGTGGCGCCCATCCCCGGAGAGATGTGGAAATAATCCGCGTACAGAATGCTGTGCGGCGTGGAGAGCACGATTGTTTCCGGCTGCAAAGCCGCAACAAATTCCGCCGCCTCCTCATACGAGCGGATCGTTTCATCCACAATATGTTCTTCACCCTTCCCGACCGCCGGTACAATCAGCGGCGGATGCGGCACCATAATTCCCCCCAGTATCGCCATCGCACACACCTCTAAGAAATCATCTTCAGTTTTTCGGAATGTTGCTGCAGAACTGCCTTCATCACCTCCACATCTGTCCGGAGCGCTTCCATCTCTTCAATGCCGGAGGCATATCTGCGGTAAGTATCCGTATAACAGGCTTCGATATTCTGCAGCCGTGGCAGAATATCATTCTCCAGCGTCAGGTGAATCGGCTTCAGTTTCTGGTCAAACAGTGTTGACAATGTCAGATACAATTCATGGTCCATCGTGAAAACTCCTTTCCAATACAATACCATAAGCGTCTGATAAAATCCACGGAAGTTTCCCTCAGGACATCTTCAGACAAAAAAAACTTCCCTCCTGCTCCACCAGTCCCTTCAGCGCCATCTCCACCAGCCTGCATGTCAGCTCCTGCGGCGCGTAAATCCTTCCCCGGGCCGCGAGGACGGTCTCCACGTCGGAGACACATTTCGGTATGACATCCAGGGCGTCAAGGATCTCACGCTCCTGTTCCTTAAGGGCAAAACGCGGCCCGCCCGCTGCGCCCGGTATCCCATGGAATTTTTCTGTTTCATCCGTATTCTCCTTTCTCCTGTTCAGGTCAAAAAAGCTTTCAATAATATCTCCCGCATTGGTCGCGATCATCGCGCCCTGTTTGATCAGTTCGTTGCAGCCGTCGCTTAAGCGATCCGTGGCGCGTCCCGGCAGCGCGAAGACCTCTCTTCCCTGCTCCAATGCCATATCCACCGTGATCAGCGTTCCGCTCTTTCGCCTTGCCTCGACCACGAGCACCGCATCCGCAAGGCCGGAAATGATGCGGTTTCGCGGCGGAAAAAGCTGCCGCTGCGGCTGTGTGCCCGGCAGGTACTCCGAAAGGATGCCGCCCGCTCTGCAAAGCTCCTCATACAGGTCCGCGTTTTCCGGCGGATAACAGACATCCGGACCGCAGCCTAAGACCGCGTAAGACGCGCCCCCCGCACGCAATGCCGCTCTCTGTGAGATGGAGTCCACCCCGAGTGCCATGCCGCTGATGACGTTTAAGCCCGCCGCCGCGAGTTCCGCCCCGAACTGCCTTGCCATATACCTGCCGTATTCCGAACACATCCGCGCGCCGATCACCGCAACGGCCGGTACCTCCTCCTGCGGCAGCGCCCCCTTCACGTACAGTGCCTTCGGTGGATCGGGGATCACTTTCAGGCGCGCGGGATAGGCCGCGGATGTGAAGGGCACAAACATCAGTCCCGTCTGACAAAAGGCAAGATAGCGTCGTGCCGCCTCCCCTCTTTTGCAAAGCCCTGCTAGCACCTCACACTGCCGCTTCGTCAGCACCTCCTCCCACTGTCCGGAAGGGGCACCCAGCACCGCGTCCGCGCTCCCGAAGCGGGCAATCAGCTTCTGCATGGACATACAGCCGATGCCCTCCGCCTGGCAGAGCAGAAACATCTGCTCCTCCTCCCGCATCTTTTGATGCTTTGTTCCTTCTTTCTTCATTCTCTCCCCCTTTTCCAGTATTTGCCGTCGGCAATCCGGTAGCAGGACGCCTCCGTCAGATGCCTTGCATGAATCTGTTCTTCTCCCTCCAGATCCGCAATGGTTCTTGCCACCTTGATCATGCGGTGGTAGGCTCTCGCGCTCAGCTGCATTTTGTGAAACATCTGCTCCGCCAGTGCCTGCTCCCTTTCCCCGAGGGCGCAGAATTTTTTCAGCTGCCGCGGCCCCATGTCCGCGTTGAATTTCAGCTTTGTTCCCCGGAAGCGCTCCTGCTGGATGTCCCGCGCCCGGATGATACGTCTCCGGATGTCGGCGGAACTTTCATTGCCCTCCTGCTCCGTATGCAGATCCTTTACATCCACCCGCGGCGTCTCCACACACAGATCTATACGGTCCAGGATGGGGCCTGACAGATGCGAGAGATAACGGTCAATCTCCCGGTCCGTGCAGCGGCATCTGCCCCGATCCGGATAATAACCGCAGGGACAGGGATTCAAGGCCCCCACCAGCATAAAATCCGCAGGATAAGTATAGGTGCCGGAGCTTCTTGCGATATGCACCCTGCGGTCTTCCAGGGGCTGCCGCATGATGTCCAGTGTCGTATGGGAAAACTCCGCGATCTCGTCCAGAAACAGCACGCCCCTGTGGGCAAGGGAAATGGCACCGGGCATCGGGATACGTCCCCCGCCGGCCAGTGCCGTCTCCGTGATTGTATGATGCGGCGAGACAAAGGGCCGTCTCGTGATAAGCCCGGCTTCCGTATCCAGCAGACCCGCAACGGAATAAATTGTCGAAACCTCCAACGCCTCCTCCTTCGTCAACGGCGGCAGTACGGAGGGGATACGCTTCGCAATCATGCTCTTTCCTGCCCCCGGCGCACCGATCATCAGCAGATGATGAAATCCCGCTGCGGCAATTTCCACGGCCCGCTTCACGGCCGTCTGTCCGTTAATGTCCGAAAAGTCCGTTTCCTCCCGCAGATCCTCCTTCGAAAACAGGGCGTCGATATCAGAGATCACCGGCGGAAGAAATTCATCCCGTTTTTCTTCCTCCGCCTGCAGATAGGCGATCACCTCCGTCAGGGAGCGCACGCCGATGATCTTCATGCCTCCGGTCACCGCCCCTTCCCGTGCGTTGTCCGCGGGCAGGATGCAGCGCTCAAAGCCCTCCTCCTTCGCCCTGCGGACGACGGGCAGGATGCCGTTGACCCGCTTGACCTCCCCGTCCAGACCGAGTTCCCCGATCACCACGGTCTTTTTCAGGGCATCTTCCTCAATTTCGCCGTAGGCCGTAAGGATGCCGACGGCCACCGGCAGATCCACGCCGACGCCGCGTTTGCGGACATCCGCCGGTGAAAAATTCACGGTGATGCGCTTCGGCGCAAGCTCGATGCCCGCATTTTGCAGCGCGACGCGCACACGCTCCGCCGCCTCCCTGACCTCCGTGGCCAGAAGCCCCACCATGTGACAGCCGGGCAGGCCGTTCGACACATCCACCTCCACCTGCATCAGGTAGCTTTCCATGCCGCAGACGGTGCCCGAAGTAATGGTACTGAACATAATCTCCCCTCCCTTCTTTACGAACGGTGCACGAAACGCGCATGATCGTTAAGATGATTCAGATAATACTTTTATAACATGATATTTATTATTAGTCAAGCATAATTTTATTACATATTTATTTTATTGCCAGCTTTTTTCATTCTTTTTTTCTTCTTCTCTTTTTTTCTGATATTTTTAAAAATAACCTGTTGTATTTGAATAATTCTGACGATATAAAATTTAATGATTTGTGCCTTTGGGGATTTCTGCACAAATAAACAGAGGTTGGTATCGTAAGGAGGATGCATTGCATGGAAAACAAAACAAAAAGGCAAAAGACCAAGAGTTTCAAACGGCAGCTCGTGGCATCGATTCTCGCGCTCATTGCGCTTCCCCTCACCGCGGCCATTGTGATTTCTTCCGTAGCGGCAATCAAAAACGCCCTGTCCTCCCAGGAGGAGATTCTGATGGAGCGTTCCCGTATCGTTTTAGAGCAGATCGAAGCCATCATTGAAAAGAATTATCTGGTACTGGAGGGCATGGCGAAAAACGAGCAAATCATTTCCTTCCTGGAGGATCCGGAGCATCTGGAATATGACAAGACGCGTGCCGTCATGATGGCCGCCAACGATGCTTTCGCTGACGGAAACCCCATGCACCTTTCCATTGTGGGGGGCGACCAGCTGATCCGGACGGACGAAAACGAATGTAAGAATATCGAGAGCCGGGCCTACTTCCAAAAGGCCATGCAGGGGGAATCCAATATGTCGGATGTTCTGGTCTCCCTCGCCACCGGCTCTCTCATCGACGTCATCATCGTGCCGGTGCGCAACGCGAACGGCGAGGTCATCGGCGCGGTGCAGAGAGACTACGGTCTTTCCGTTCTCGGCGACTTTACCAATGAGGCTGCGACCGGAGACAGTAAAGTGGCCATCATCGAATCCAACGGTCTGCTGATGTCCCTCTCCGGCACAAAGGTGGCCAGCGAAGAGGACCGTACGGATTACAGCGAAACGGACTTTTATCAGAATGCGTTAAAGGGCGGCGAAGACGGCGGCACGCTGGTGGAAACCATCAACGGCACGCGGATGCTCTTTGCCTACCGCCAGGAGCCGATGACCAACTGGATCATTGCCACCACGGCAGATTACAACAGCATGATGGCGAAAGCCCTGAAGGGTCCCATCATCATCATCATCGTCTCCGTGATTATGCTGATCGGTGCCGGTCTCATCGGGTTTTACATCGCACAGAGGTTCTCCAAGCCCATCCTCGCAGTCTCTGCCGTCGCGACGGCTGCCGCGGAAGGTGATTTGAAGGAACGTGAACTCAATATCCATTCCAGGACCGAAATCGGTTCCATGTCACGGGCCTTCGGGGAGATGACAGAAAACTTCCGCGGGGTCATCCAGAAAACGCGGGATGCTTCGGATCACTTAAGCGGAGAGAGTGCCGGTCTGCAGAAAAATGCCACAAAGGCAACTGACGCGGCCGGACATGTTTCCCGTGCCATTGATGAAATCTCCAAAGGTGCCATGTCCCAGGCGGCCAGCGTACAGGAAGCCGCCAACCACGCGGACAACATCGGCAACGACATTGATGACATCGCCAGCAACTCCGGTCATCTGGATTCCTCTTCCGCAGAGATGAGCAAGGCCTGCGAAGCGGCCATGAAGGCATTGAACGAACTCATCAAGCAGAGCGAGGAAGTGACGAATTCCGTCTCCGAGATCGGCAGCACCATCCGGTCCACGAACACCTCTTCCCAGCAGATTTCCGAATTTACGGACGCCATCGCATCCATCGCCTCCCAGACGAATCTGCTTTCCCTGAACGCTTCGATTGAAGCGGCCAGAGCAGGTGAGGCGGGCAAGGGCTTTGCCGTCGTCGCGCAGGAAATTTCCAAACTGGCGGCCCAGTCCTCCCAGAGCGCGGAGCAGATCAAGTCCATTGTCGATCTGCTGCTCTCCAACTCCGAATCCTCCGTCAAGGTCATGGATCGTCTGAACGCGGATTTCGCGGCCCAGTCCGAGATGCTCGAGGCCACGAGACAGGATATGATCAGCCTCGAACAGAATGCCGGAAACGTGGCGGAAAGCGCGGCTCAGATTACGGCGAAGGTGGAATCACTGGCACTGGCCAAGGACGGTCTCGTCGGCATCATCAACGATCTCTCCGCCATCTCGGAAGAAAATGCCGCTTCCGCGCAGGAGACAAACGCCTCCATGCAGGAGTTGAACGAGACCTTCAGCCGCATCAGTTCCTCCTCCCAAAAGCTGCAGCAGCTGGCCGGCGGGCTGTCGGAGACGATCAGTTACTATTCGGAATGATCTGATTCCAAGTGTCATAAAAAAAGTAGCGGTCATGCTTGCATGCACCGCTGCTTTTTTTAATGACACGCTCCTACATGAGGATCAGGCCACCGCCATGATCTGCTCCTCCACCAGCTCTCCCAGGGCTTCCTCATGCTCTAAGGCGTTGCTTAGCATCTGCTGCTCCTGCGCGTTTTCCTCCAGGCGTTCCGTATACAGCGCGTCGTTCATCGCTTCCTTTTCCGCCATGCGCTCCTCAAAGAGCTTTTCCAGCTGCTCCTTCCGCAGCTGCCTGCGTTCATAATAGCGCTCCGTCATTGCCTTCCGGCGGTCCGCTTCCTCCATGCGCTTTTGTTGCTGCGCCTTGCGTCTGGCAGCGGCTTCCGCCTTCGGGTCCTTCTTCGTTTCCTTTGTTTGTTCCTGTTCAGCCTTTGCGTCTTCCTGCCCCGACTGCAGGGCCTGCGTCTGCCCCTTGCCGTCGGTAAAATCGATAACGAGCGCGCCACGATTACTGCCGTTCAACAGATTCACGTCGTAGATCGTTCCTTTCCCGGCAGCGTCTAAAGACCCTTCCCCGGAAAGCGTCTGCCCCTGCCCGTGTTGCAGCGCCAGATCCACATGCTGCAAGGTACCGGCCCCGCCGCTTTCCTTCAGAAACATGCCGGTCGCCCGGATCATGCCGTTCATCCGCATCTGCTCCCCGTAGAGCGAAAAGTCCGTCTGCTCGTGGCCTAAAAAAATCGCGCCCACATCCGCCGTCTTTAAGTCCACCAGTTCATCCCTGCCGTCCTCATTCCGGTACCAGACGCGCAGTTTCGAAAAGACCTCGTCGTTTTCGTCAATCCAGCCGTTGCCGTCGCTGTCGTATTCCTGTAAATCCGCAAAGCCGTTGCCGCTCTTTACGCCGAAGAGCTCCGTGCCGTCGTTGATGATGCCGTCCCCGTTTTTGTCCAGGGCCAGGAAACCGCTGCCCTCCTTCAGCATGGAAATGTCATCCTCTTCCCCGTCCGTGTCCAGATCAAAGCGGAAGGTTTTGTCGGACAAAGAGGTGCAGGCGCTGCCCACATTGATGACCAGGGGATCAAAGAGCACGGAGTTCATCATCGGGATGCGGATCTGCGTATAGTCCAGAAAGGCGCGTGACATTTCCAGTTTCACGTTAAAGTCGATGACGCGCCCGTCCTCTGTCTGTGCGTAGCCCTGCGAGAAGAAGGAGGTCTGCTCCTGTTCCATATAGTTCAGCTGCGTATAGGTCATGCCGCCGCGGTCAAACTGCAGGCCTAAGCCGCCAAAACCAAGCCCCGCAAATCCCATAAAGGAACCGAAGCCGACGAACATCCCCGCGGACAGCATGCGCTGCAATATCTCCTCCAGCAGCGCGTCCCGGATGCCCAGAAGACCGTTGCCCTCCGCAGGCGTATCGACCGCATCCACCTCCTCCGTTTCCGCCGGCACATTCGCGCGTCTTGCCCCGAGCACCTCCGGGCTTTCCTCGTCCTTCGCACAGGCCGTGCCCGCGTAACGCGAAAGCGAGGCCGAGAAGGTGCTCTCCCGCGCGCCGCCCGCCGTCTGCTGCAAATAGTTCCTGCCCGCTCCCATCATGATCTGACTGTCCGCAATCCTCATACCTGCCTTCCTTTCTCTTTGTTTTTGGCCGCAAAAAAGCACACCATCCGCGGATGATTCTCATCCTTCCGTGGATACCGTGCCTTCCTGTTCAGCCCATTTGTCTTACAACAAAGATATCGGAACGCGTCCTTCGGTTCTGAAGGCAAATGTCATAAATGGACGCCGCCCCGGTTACGCGAAGAGATCGCGGTACCAGGTCAGCGCGTCAAGGTAGCAGTGATAAATATCGTCCATGTCATTGTTGTCAACGACAAGGATCCGGAACACCTCCGTCCAGGCGGCGTTCTCATACTGCTGCATGAAATAATACAGCGGATACAGCTTGCCCGTCCTGTTCAGCAGCGCGTCGCGGATGTTGTCCGAGACCTGCACCATGGAGAGCGCCTCTTCCATCGGCTTATCCAGCATGATGTCGATGGCGGAGAACAGTCCCATGAGGAAGAGCTCCTGCGACAGCTGCGCGATGTCGAAATACGGTGCCATGTTTTCCGCAAACTTCGCGCGAATGAGCGAAAGCCTTGTGATCTCGTTCGGGCGGTCGGCGCAAAGCTCCTTTGTCACCGCCGTGTTGATCCAGCGCTTCAATTCCTTCTGGCCCAGCATCGCCACCGCGTGCTGCACGGAGGTGATCTGCGCGTTCGGTGTCAGGCGGTTCGCGATTTCCAGCACGGAAAGGATCAGCGCCGTATCGCGGCCGATGACCTCCGCGGCCTCCGTCAGATCAAAATCCGGCTCGTTGACGATGTTGAGCAGGTGAATGTAGTTGACCTTCAAGGGCGCGACCACCGTCTCCGATTTGTCCACCGGCACGCGGAAGAACTGTCCCTCGTAAAGCGAGTAACCGCCGCTTTTCGTCAGCTTATCGTAGTCCTCCTGGGAATTCACGTTCACGGCACAGAGGCGGATGTTCGGGTAAACCTTGCTGAAATAGATCTTCGCCTTGTCGATGACGATTTTGGAATGATCCAGCAGGATGTAATCCATCAGGGAAAGGATGCTGCGGTAGGGTTCAAACTGCTGGATGCCGATTTTCTGGATGGCGAGCTTATAGCCCAGATCCTTCAGCTCCTTCAGGCGGTTCGCGTAGACCTCCGTCGCTTCGACGCCGTCGTCCACGAGGAGCACAAGGCGCTCATGCGGCGCGTGGCACTGCTCGTCCAGATCCGTAAAAATAGAGATATTGGAGAGCTCCACAAAAATCTCCGCATCCGCGGAAAGCGATTCGATGCCCAGCGCGTCCACGATGTCAAAGCCCGCGACATACTGCGCGCCGTCCAGGGCAGCGAGGCCGATCAGCCCGGAGTCAATAAAGAAGTTTTTGCGCTGCGCGAGGATGGTGTAGGCCTTCACGCGCATCTCATTGTCAAACAGCGGTACCAGCGTTGCGATCATAAGCAAATCTCCCTGCGATACGCGGTCGGTGGATGACTGTCATCCGCCTGTTTTCCTGTCTGTCTATTATACCACAAGATACCTCACAAATCTCATGTATTCCCGCCGTCGTTGTTCGCCGCCTGCTGCGCCATCACTTCCTCCAGCGTCTTCACCGCCTTCTTCACGGCGGCATCCTTTGCCACTCTCTGAATCTCCCGCTGCTCAATGCTCTCCACGGTATTCTCCGCCGCGGGCTTGACCGGCTGCGCCGCCTGCCTGCGCTGTTCCATCAGCTTTTCCGTCTGCTTACGCTGCGCAAGGGGACTCAGCTGCACCGGTTTGATCGGCCGCTCCGCGTAAGAACGCTCCTTGGCGTTTTCCTCGGGTGCACTGCCCTCCGCAAAGCTCTTCCCCGCCACATGCAGCAGCGCCGCCGTGCCGGACATGGTCTCGGCCTTCCCCTGTGCCAGCTCCTCGTCCCGCATCTGGGCGATGGTCTCCTGCACAATCTGCGCCACCTTCGCGTCCGCGGAATGGCTCTGCACCATGGCCGCCGCTTTCTTGGCCGCCTTGTGCTTGGACTTCATTTCATACATCGTCATGTCGGCTTCCAGATAGGTCGTATGGGCGTCCTTTTCGCCGGGCACAAAGAAGGCATAGCCGTAGGAGCAGTGATGGGTCACGTTCTTTTCTCTCTTGTCCCAGGCCTTCAGACGCGCCTCCAACTTATCCAGACAGCGCTTCACCTCCGCCTCGTCCACATCCTCCATGATGACGCAGAACTCGTCGCCGCCGATGCGCGAGAGGAAATACTTTCTGCCGAAGGCTTCTTCCAGCACGCGGGCAAAGCCGGAGATCAGCTTGTCTCCCGCCGCGTGTCCCTTTGTATCGTTGATGCCCTTCAGACCGTCCAGGTCCATGGAAATGATGCACCAGCCGTGGTCGGACTCGTCCACCTCATGGATCTTTTCGTCCCAGGCGGTACGGTTGTTGAGACCGGTCAGCGCATCCTCGTAGGCCACGCGGTACAGCACGGTGTTTTCGTCATGCTTCAGAACGGATTCCCTTAAGAAGGTGATGTCATGGAAGGTCTGTGCCGTAAAGAACATTGCGGCCGCCGCCGGAAAGGCAAAACGGTTGATGCCGCTTTTCTCGAGGCCGAAAAACATCTGAAGGATGCTCCCGATCGTGTCCATGCAGGGAATGAGGGACAGTGCCGTAACGGCAAGCGAAAGCAGATTCTGCTCCGTCAGCGCGTTCTTCCCGAAGACGGGCGGGCAGCTCTCCATGCCGAGGCGGATGCTGACAAAGAGCAACGGTACAAGATACAGCGGCAGCAATACCTTCAGCGAAAGGGCGCTCTTCAGATACAGGAACAGACAGAGCAGGGACAACAGGGCGCAGGCCGTCTGCAGCATGCGCGTCCGCTTCGTCTTCTTCGCCGTCCCCGCGCGCGAAACATACATCGTCATCAGCGGCACAAACAAAAACAGCAGCACCGGCCGGAACGACATCAGCGCGTTCCCGGTAATTTGCCGCAGCAGCCCCGTGGACAGCGCCATAAAGAGCCCCGCGTCGGCCGTCACGACGGCGGCCGCCATACGGGTTTCAATCCGCCGGAGCCTTAAGAAGAACAGCGTCATCAGCAGCAGGGACACCAGGGCAAAGAAGGTCATGGAAACGCCGGCACCAAAGGCGACGAGACCGTTGCGGTTATGGTTTTTATACATGGCCTCCCGGCTGCCGACCGTTACGGGCTTCAGGATGCCGCCGGCCTCGTCCGTCTCACCGGTGACCTGTATCGTCAGAAGATGCCCCTCGGTCTCCCGCGGCAGCGCAATGATCTGTGTCACGGGAACGTCCGCCGCGGCCACCGCGACCTCTTCTTCCTCCCGAAGATACAGCTCCTCTCCGTCGATCATCACGCGCAGGCTGCTTTCCCTGGTCTCCAAGAGCAGGGCCGGGAAGTCCGACGCTTCGCCGCTTTCCTCGTCATACACGGCCGGCAGCAGATGGGACAGCGTGACGGCCTCTCCCGCAGCGCTCTCCTGCTTCATCAGCCGCGACACCTCCTCCCAGTCCGCGTTATGCAGCGTCTCGCCGCGGAAGGTCAGATCCCAGCCGCTCGTCAGCGTCACCAGTCCTTCGCTGGCGGCCAGAAGACTCTGCAGCCCGAGCAGCAGCAAAAACAGCACCAGGAAAAAGAAGGGAAGGATCAGAGGGCGTTTTTTCTCAGTCACGGCCGTCCCCTCCGTTCCTCAGGTGTACAATGCGCTTCATCTCATACATGCGGTCATCCGCCAGACGGTAGACGTCATCGCTCTTATGCGAGCGCACCTCGTCGGAATGCGCCACGCCGTAGGACGCCTCGTATTTGAAGGCCGCTCCCTCCGCGCGGTTCATCTTCAACAGCAGTACCTGGAAGGCATCCGCCTTGTCCTCGCCCATGGCCAGATCCGCGTCCTTCAAAAACACGACGTATTCATCGCCTCCCATCCGGCCGACGAGTCCCGTGTCCTTGAAAAACACCTTGAGGATATAGCCGAAGCCCTTCAGAAAACGGTCCCCCTGCGTATGGCCGAGGGTGTCGTTGATTTTCTTCAGACCGTTGACGTCATAGTTGATAATGCAGTATTTGGCCTTCTCCCGGTCCAGTTCCTGCATGTACTGCGCGCATCTGGCGCGGTTGGCAAGCCCGGTCAGCGGATCGGTGTAGGCAATGCCGGAGAGCTTTTTGTTCCGCCGCATTTCCTCGCGGTAATCCGCCTGCGTCAGATAATAGCGCAGCATGACGGTGCCGGTGAACACCAGCAGGCCGGCCGTCAGCGCGGAAAAGCCGAGGTGAAAGCCGTAGGTCTTCCGGTTCAGGGCACCGAAGAACAACAGATGAATCACGCCCCCGCAGGCGGCAAAGCCGCAGCCGGCGCTCATGGCCTGGAAGGGGATGTGTTCCCTGCGGTAACAAAGCACGGTCAGCGCCACGGCGCCCGCCGTTTCCAAAACCGCCAGCACGATAAAGAGCCGGAAACGGCTGCCGAAGGAGCCGCCGGTCCGTCCCATGACATGAAGCAGGATCATCAGCAGCGCGAGCGCGAAATGCCCGCCGGCGACATACATCTGGATTTTCCGGAAAAAGCCCTGCAGAACGCTGGCCGAGGCCAGCATCAGCGCCGCCGGGAAAAGCCAAAGCGACGCACCGAAGAGCAGCGTGTTCAGCGCGGGATCGGAAAAGGCGTAAGAAACCGCCTCCGCGTAGGTCAGATGGTTCAGCCCCGAAAGCACGAGCACCGCGGCCGCGGACAGCCAGGAAAGATTGCCCCCCGGCGTCTTCCTGACACCGACGGAGACACAAAGGAGCAGCAGGCCGTAGACCAGGAAAAACATGCCGAAAAACAGGCCGTAGGCGTTTTCCTGCAGCCAGTACAGATACAGGTCCCCGCGGCTGCCTGCAATGACATCGCCGGAAAGCCGGAGCGCGTCGTTTTGCGTCGCGTTCATTGCGATCGACAACAGCTTTCCCCCGCTGTCTTCAGGCAGGGGCAAAAAGGCGGTATGCTGCGGTACGGCGGCCTCCGAGGCGGAATCCCCGAAGGTGGCGATGAGCTCGTCCTCCAGATACACCCGGTAAACGGAAAAGCCGAGCGGCAGCATCAGGGATGCGTCCGGCGCGTCCTGCTCCGGAAGACGATGCAAAAGGAGCAGTGCCTCGCCCCGGTTGAGCGTATAAGAAGAAATCTCCGCAAAGGAGACGTTTTCCGTCACCGTTTCTTCGTATTCCACGGTCCATCCGTCCGAAAGCACGGTCATCGGATGACGCGGCGCCGTATAAAAGCGACGAAGACCCACGGGCAGCAAAAGAACAATGCCCGCCAGCGCGATGATTCCGTATAGCAGATACCGCAACAGGCGCAAGTACTTCATACAAAAAGGATAACACATTTTGCAAAATAATAGTAGACAAACGGCGCGGAAACTGGCAAAATAAATAATTGTTACATAAATGATTCACTGGGAGGTTTTATTATGGATCTGGGAACATTCGGCTATATTGCCACAGGACTTGCCGTCTGCGCACTGCTCTTCGCCTTTTATCTGATTGCGAAGGTGTCCAAGCAGGACGCGGGCACGGACCGGATGAAAGAAATCGCCACGTACATCCATGACGGTGCGCGTGCCTTTCTGATGTCGGAATACAAAATTCTGATCATCTTTGTCGCGGTGCTGTTCTTCTGTATCGGCCTCGGCATCGGATGGATGACGGCAGCGGCCTTCCTGGTCGGTGCGGCCTTTTCCACCGCCGCGGGCTACCTCGGCATGAACATCGCCACAAAGGCCAATGTCCGTACGGCCGCGGCCGCGAAGGACAAGGGCATGAACGGCGCACTCTCCGTCGCGTTTTCGGGCGGCTCCGTCATGGGCATGTGCGTTGTGGGCTTCGGTCTTTTGGGGGCCAGCGTGATTTATCTGATTACCGGCTCTCCGGACGTCATTTCCGGCTTTTCGCTCGGTGCTTCCTCCATCGCGCTCTTTGCGCGTGTGGGCGGCGGTATTTACACGAAGGCGGCGGACGTCGGCGCAGACTTAGTCGGTAAGGTCGAAGCCGGTATTCCGGAGGATGACCCGCGTAACCCCGCGGTCATCGCGGACAATGTCGGCGATAACGTCGGTGACGTGGCCGGTATGGGCGCGGATCTGTTTGAGTCCTATGTCGGCTCCATCGTATCCGCCATCGCTTTGGGCGTTGCGGCTTACAGCAACAAGGGCGCGATCTTCCCTCTCATCATCGCGGGCATCGGCATCCTTGCTTCCATCATCGGTTCCTTCTTCGTGCGCGGCGATGAGAATTCTAACCCGCACAAGGCGCTGAAGATGGGCAGCTACGCCTCGGCCGTGCTTGTCGTTATCGGTTCTCTGGCCTTAAGTTATTATTTCTTTGAAAGTGTCAACGCAGGCATCGCGATCGTCGTCGGCCTTGTGGTCGGTCTGATCATCGGCATTATGACGGAGATTTACACCTCTTCGGATTACAGCTCCGTCAAGAAAATCGCCGCCCAGTCCGAAACCGGCCCCGCCACCACGATCATTTCCGGTATTGCGGTCGGTATGCAGTCCACCGCCATTCCCACGGTGCTCATTGCCATCGGCATCATCGGTGCCTATATGGCCTTCGGTCTGTACGGCATCGCGCTGGCCGCCGTCGGTATGCTGTCCACGACAGGCATCACCGTCGCGGTCGACGCCTACGGTCCCATCGCGGATAACGCGGGCGGTATCGCGGAAATGAGCCAGCTGGAGCCGGAGGTTCGCAAGATCACGGATAAGCTGGATTCCGTCGGTAACACGACGGCTGCCATGGGCAAGGGCTTTGCCATCGGCTCCGCCGCGCTCACGGCACTGGCGCTCTTCGTTTCCTACGCGCAGGCGGTCGGTCTCTTCGGTGACGGCGGTGCCGGAAACGGCATCAATCTGCTGGATTACCGCGTCATCGTGGGTCTTCTGATCGGCGGTATGCTGCCCTTCATGTTCTCCGCGCTGACGATGGACTCCGTTTCCAAGGCAGCGAATAAGATGATCGAGGAAGTGCGCAGACAGTTTAAGACCATCCCCGGCATCATGGAAGGCACGGGTAAGCCGGATTATTCCACCTGTGTCGCCATCTCCACGCAGGCGGCGTTGAAGGAAATGCTGGTGCCCGGTATCATGGCGGTTGTCGTCCCCGTTGCCATCGGCTTCCTTTTGGGACCCGCGGCACTCGGCGGTCTTCTGGGCGGTGCGCTGGTCACCGGCGTCATGCTGGCCATCTTCATGTCCAACTCCGGCGGTGCCTGGGATAACGCGAAGAAATACGTGGAGGAAGGCAATCACGGCGGCAAGGGCTCCGATACCCACGCGGCCACCGTCATCGGCGATACGGTCGGTGATCCCTTCAAGGATACCTCCGGTCCTTCCATCAACATCCTGATCAAGCTGATGACCGTTGTGTCCCTGGTCTTCGCGCCGGTCTTCGTACAGTACGGCGGGATCCTGGATAAGATCATCGGATAAGTCAAACAAACAACCAAAAAAAATCCCCTCTCCCAAACGGAGAGGGGATTTTTTTTCCCATATTTATCTGCCCGGCCTTACTGTCTCCAGGGGTTGTTTGCGTGAGGGTCGGTAGGGTCCCATCCCCTGTTCGGGCTGTTCTCGTCAATCCTCGGTGCCTGCGGTGTGCCCAGCGCGCCGGGATTCGCGGCATCGTCATAAATCTCGATCGTGGTGCCGATGGGCAGATTGTCATAAAGCCACTTCACATCCGCCACCGTCATGCGGACACAGCCCGCGGAGCACATCGTACCGAGCTTGTTGAACTCCTCATACTTCAGCGTGTCTTCCGCCTTTGCGGAATAGGGCACGGAATGGAACCAGTACGGCCCCTTGAACTGCGTGGTGTACTGTCCCCACTGGTTATGGATCAGGAACAGCCAGCGCACCTTGCTTAAGGTTTTGAATGTGCCAAGCGGTGTATTCTGGCCGGTGGAACAGGTAAAGGCCTTGTACGGGATGCTGTATTTCCCCGCGGTATCCATGGCGTAGACCGTTACAACGTTTGCCACGCGGTTCACCTTCACGTAATACGGGTATTTGACGTTTGTTGCACGCTCCACGGCCTTGGCCTGTTCGATCTGGGAAACCTTCTGTCCCGCATAGGCCTGACGTTTTTCCTTCATGCCGTAGGTCATGTAATGACGGTACAGCTTTGCCTTGTCCATGCCGAAGGCCTGCTTTAAATCAGCATAACGGTTGGCGTAAAACTCATAATCAAACCAGACCGCCCCGTCCATGATCTCGATTTTGCCCTGCGGCGCGGCGTTCGCCGGATCCACACAGACGCGGTTCTCGTTTCTGCCGTAGGTCTTGTAATGATTCCAGAGCTTGTTGACATCCTCGCCGAAAGCGGCTTTTAAGTCCGCGTAGCGGTCGGAATAATAGACCGGGTCAAAGACAGTTCCGTCCGGCATTGTCAGCGGTGCCGCCTTTGCGCTCATTTTCCCGCAAGCCAGCACCCCGCAAACAATGAAGAGCGCCGCCACAAGCCTGCACAGATTTCGATTCATCTCCATCCTCCTTAAAAAACGTTTTCTTTTTCACTATTTTACGACACATGACCGTTTTTGTATACCCCCCAAATGAAGGGATTATTATGTTCTTCCGCAGCCGCATCAAAAATGCTTCACCGGGGCTTGTGCTTTTGTGTGAAATGATGGATAATAGGGTGACACGGAGGAGATTTTATGTCCATTTCCACAGTGAGCAGGGGCGCGGTGCTTCACGCGGCCGCCGCGGATACGGTTCATGTTCTTGATGTCGTCATCAAAGGAACCGTCCTCATTGACAGTCCGAATTACACGCTGCACGCCGGTGCCGGCGCAATCCTGGGGCTTGCGGAAACGCCTGGAAAGCCTTATCTGTTCACCTATAAAGCTGAGACGGACGCACAGGTCATGCAGTATCCCTATGAATCACCGGAAGACCTGTACAGAATCATCCGCTCAAATGAAAAAATCTGTCCCATCCTCGCTTCGGAGGCGGTCAGACTCGCCAACGAAGCCCTGAACGTACGCGCACAAAAACTGGAATACAATCACGCCGCCTTCAACCGCGTCATGGATGATTACGCGCAGTATCCGGAAATCTGCGCCTCTCTTGGCGAGTATCCGCAGTCCTTTGACAGCATCCCGCATCTGGCGCCTCCCGTTCTGAATGACGGCATTACGGAATGGGAGGAGGCTTATCTGCGTTCCCTGTTCAAAAATGCGGAGGTGCTTCGCAAAAGCTGTTATTCCCTCGGTGCGGATATCGCTTCCGGCTTCATTCTTTCGACCGCCCGTTATTACGCCGCCGTCACAACCTCCTGTGAGCAGGCCCGTGCCTATGAACAGTCGCTCCGCAATGATTCCGCCGCCTTTGCCGCCGCCATGCAGCTGTCCCGCGCGCGGCTCGCGGAGCATGAACACGCGGATCCGGACGGTCAGGTCCAGGGTAAGGTGATCGAAAACGCCCTGGATACGATTTTGAGCTTTGCGGCGGTAGCACCGGACGTTGCGGATTCTTTCCGCGACGGGATCATCGCGTTTCGTGATGACCCGAACCGCTATGCCACTACGGATGAAGCGAGAACCACGCGCCGTGCCCTGGGCAAGCTTTTTTATGAAGTTTATTTCGCTGCCTTCCTGCAAAGCATCGAACAGCCGGGACACATTCCCGCCGCCGTCAGGATGCTCTTTCAGTTCGGCTTTGTGGACGAGGTGCTTGCCGGAGAAGAAAACACCTCCCTGCTCTACAGCATGGTGGAGAATTATCAGCCTGATCCCGAAGGACGGGTGTTCACCGCCTATGAATGGCTCCTCAAAATCTACCGGATGGAAATCGAACCCTCCAAAAACGAATTTGACCAGGATTATCCCACCTATCTCCGGGAAATGAAAAACAGCGGTGATATTAAGGAAGCGGAAATGAACGCCCTGCTGAAGGACGGAAAAAACCGGTTTTTCTTCGAGGCGAAAAATTTCTTCACCATCGGCGGACGTGTGACCTTCGGACACGCCGCTTCCTTTGTTCCTTTTTTTGACCGTCTGAACGTCACCCGCCCGCTCGTAAAATCTTACCTTACTGCGTCCCGCATCGGGGAAGTTTTGCAGCGCATCCGCAGTGTGGATTACGGTCTCTTCTCCAGGCAGCGCAGCTATTTCAATACCGAGATCGGCGTCAACCAGCTCTTTTTGGATGAGGTGGTACTGCCCTATATGGTATTGACGCCCATCATCGGCTGCAAAGGCTCCCTCTGGCAGGAAATTGAGGGAAAGGACCGCGGCACGCCTGCGCGGATGCTGTTGCCCGTCTTCTTCACGGAGGAACCGGAAAACTGTCTGCTGCAGCTGGCCGGTGATTTCCGCTGGGAAATGTGCAAGACGGTGCAGGGGGTTCACTGGAACGATGTCACGGATCCCTCGCTCACGGCACTGTATTGCGATTACCTGCAATTCTTCAAAAAGAACCGCCAGCTGTCGGAGGAAAACAAGGAAAAACTGAAGACCGCGCTGAAGCGCTATTCCAATGATTACAAGAAAGTGTTTATCGCGGATTATATGACGTATATTCTCTATGAGGCTTCGGAATCCCCCCGCCTGAACAAAGTGGCGCGGGAAATTCTTTTCACCTTCTGCCCCTTCCCGAAGGAACTGCGGGAAAAAATGGCGGACAATCCCCAATACCGCGAACTCATCAAAAAACATGATTCGCATGCGCAGGGAAAACTCCGCCCTCTCACCGGTCTCATCACCAAGCTGCAAAAGGAAGGCACTCCCGTCCCGCAGGAGCTGCTGCAGCAGGTCCAGACCTTGCAGAAATAGTGGACCAGGTGGGAATCGAACCCACGTCCAAAGACTCATCCCCTGTCCTTCTACGATCATAGTGAACCGTTGTGAGGTCTTTGTACTGCGACTCCCTCCGTTCCCGGGCGGCGGCGCGGGTTCACGCACGCATGTCTCCCGGTAGCTTCATGATACGCCCATCGGTCTCAAAGCTTTGACCGTGTCGTTTCCCGCATCGTCGACGCCGCTTACCCCATGTGCGGGTGCACGGGGGGCGACGCGCCGCTTAAGCGGCGAGCGCTAAATTGTCTTCAGCGTTTGTGTTTAGGTTTGAGGTCTGACGCGCCATCCCGCGGATCGCTTCTCCAGCTTCAAAATCCCTGTCGAAACCTTGACTGGCCCGCATGTGAGCACTTGCGACCGTACTTTGGTCGCTTACGTGCACACTGCGTACTGGGACACTTGGCGAGGTTCTTTCGAGCCTAGTGTCGCAGTGCTACCTTATGAAAATCTTTGCTTATACTCTCTCTCTGCCTCCCTTCTTGCGTCCTTCTTCGCAATCGTCTGCCGTTTATCATACAGCTTCTTCCCCTTCGCGAGCCCCACCTCCACTTTGGCGCGGCCCCGCCTGAAATACACCTGAAGGGGTACCAGCGTATAACCCTTTTCCTGCGACGCCGCGTCCAGCTTGCGGATCTCGGCCTTGTGCATCAAAAGCCTGCGCTTCCGCACCGGATCGCGGTTGAAGATATTGCCCATCTCATACGGCGGGATGTGCATCTGCACCACGAAGGCCTCTCCTTTTTTGATCTCCACATAGGCTTCCTTGATGCTGCACTTTCCCTGTCTGAGACTCTTTACCTCGGTGCCGAAAAGCTCAATCCCCGCCTCGATGCGTTCCTCGATAAAGTAGTCGTGAAAGGCCTTTTTGTTATTTGCAATCAGTTTTGCCGCTTCCATCGCACAAAATTTACACCCTGATAAGATAAAAACGCCCGGTGCATGACCGGGCGTCCGCAAAGTCCTCTTCGGTGAACCCTCCGCTTAAAAGAGGTTCATATCGATCAGGAGCGATACCAGGAGAAAGAGTGACGCGAGAATTGCCGTTAAACGCGGGAGCATCCCCTCCTTGGTATGACCTTTGATCTTTGCCCAGTAACTGTCCGCTCCGCCGCCGCCGATCGTCCCGAGACCCTGCTGTTTCCCTTCCTGGGAGAGGATCAGCACAATCATGACGATGCAGAACGCAATATACAAAATCGTAACTACCGTTGCTAAAGGTGACACGTATTCTCCTCCGTTCCTGCCCGCATGTTCCGCAGGCGCAACCGTTAATATACCACATTTCCGATGGAAAATCAAGCAAAATTTATCTGCCCGCTTCCTCCATCAGTTCCTCCATGGGCCGCGGCCTGGCGTAGAAATAGCCCTGAATCGTCTTGATGGGCATGGCCTTTAAGCGGTTGACGGCTTCCTGCGTTTCCACTCCTTCCACGCAGACGGCGGAACCGTAGTTCTGCGCCAGCATGACAATGGCGCGGATCGTGTTCTCCGGCTGCAGGCTGTTCTCGATGTCAATGACAAACTCCCTGTCGATCTTGACGACATCAAAGTGAATCTGCCGCAGCACCGACAGCGAGGAGAAGCCCGTGCCGAAATCATCCAGCGCGAAGCGCACGCCGATGGTCTTTAAGGATTCGATGATATGTTTGAGCATAGCGGTATCCAGCACGCGGCAGCTCTCCGTCACCTCCAGGCAGAGATGATCTGCCGGGAAGCCGGTCTCTTCGATGATCTCTCCCACCATGCTGACGAAATCGAATTTCTCAAGCTGCGAGTAGGACAGGTTGACATTCATCACAAACTGCGGATAAATCTCCAGGAAACGTCTGCCGTCCGTCATGGCCTGCCTGAGAATCCATGCGCCCAGCTCCGGGAAGAGCGGATCCTGCTCTAAGACGGGGACATATTTCCCCGGCGGCACATTCCCGTAGAAATCATTCTTCCAGCGCAGCAATGCCTCCGCGCCGCTGACCTCGGCCGTATGCGCATCCACGAGATACTGATAGCAGAGATAGAAGCCGCGGAAATCGTCCACGATACAGCCTCGGATGACATTGAGCATTTCCATGGTGCGGCGGTTCTCGTCCATCATCTCGTTCTGGAAAACCACGAGATCTCCGTTCTTGCGGTTCGCGGATTCGTTGACCGCGTAATTGAGACAGCTCGAGACCGTCGTCACGCTGACGCGGAAATTGTCAATCGAGAGAAGCCCGCCGTTCAGCACCAGGTTCTGCCGCTTGCCGTCCACAAAGAAGTCTCCCTTCACGGTGCTCTGCAGCAGACGGTAGCACTTCGTCAGTTCCTCCTCCGTGTAATCCCTGCTGACAATCGCGAAGCGTGCGCCTTCCATACGGTAGACCTCACCGGAATTGCCGGCGTGTTCCAGGACGAGACGCCCCACCTTGGAGAGCACACGGGAGCCGTAGCTGTAACCGTAAAGGTCATTGATCTGGGCAAACTGCGCAATACCGATGAGCAGCACCCTGGCCTCCGTATGCGCGCGCAGAAGATCATTGATATCCTCGGTAAACCCGAACTGGTTCCGCAGCCCCGTCACCGGATCAATATGGCTCTGGACGCCGTGATTCTTAATGGAACCCATGAAGTATTCCGGACGTCCGTCCTCGTCCTTGACCGCCACGCCCCTGCAGGTGACCACCACATATTTCCCGTCCTTGGACAGGGCACGGTACTGCATGTCATGGCCGTCCCGCGCACTGTTCCAGAGCGCGTCAATGCTCTGCCGGTACGCCTGCCGGTCATCCGGGTGAATGTGCTGTTCCCAGATCGCCCCGGCACCGTGCATGTATTCCCCCGGCATCGCGAAGAAATCCACGGCGTTTTTGCCCCAGCGGCTGTAATCATAGCGCATGTCGCAGAGGAAGGCGCTGACATCATCTGCAGAGGATGCAATGGCCGTAAAAATCGCGTCCAGACGGCGCTTCCTCGCGTTGTCCATGTGGGACTTCGGGTCAATCACCATCTCCTGCAGCGCAACGGAAGCCGGTGCCAGCGGAAGAAAGGCATCGCCCTCGTCGGGGGCCGCGTAATCCAGGCCTTCCTTCTCCTTCTGCTCCTTTTTCAGCGCATACATCCGTTGGTCTGCCAGGAGAAAGACGGCATGGGCATCGCCCTCCGGCAGCTCATGCTTGAAGGCAAATCCGCTGGCGACGCTGTGCGGAATCATGGGCTCCGTCTTGTCCAGCTGCGTAAATTCCGCGCTGCATTGCGCAATCCATTCCCGGACCTGCTCTTCCGAGACATTTTCGAGAATGACCAGAAATTCGTCACCGCCCATGCGGCAGCATCTGGCGTTCTCCGGGAAGGATTTGAGCAGGATGCCGGAAAAATCAATGAGCAGCGCGTCGCCCTTGCCGTGTCCGAAGGTATCGTTCACGTATTTTAAGTGATTCATGTCCAGAGAGACCAGGCAGTAATCCCTGCGGGAATCGTTTAAGTCCGCGAAACGGTCCGTGGAATAATGACGGTTATACAGCCCCGTCAGCGTATCCATATTCGCGATTTTGGTCAGGGACTCAAATTCCAGCTTGCGGCTCTGCGTCTCCACCAGCAGGAAGAAATAGATCATGTAGCGGATGATGACGAAGAGAAATCCGCCCAGGGAAAAACTGATGCGGGAAAAGAATGCCGGCGGCACGTTTTTCGCATAGCCCGTGAAGAGATAAATCGACGCGCCGATCCAGGCAAAAAAGGCAAAGACGGTCGGTCCCGCCATCTGCAGCACGTTCAGCATGGAAAGGCTGCCGCTGCGGAGATCCCGGACATCATAGAACACCCAGAGGACGGTCATGATGAAGCAGAACAGATAAAAGACCGCACGGGCATGCGTGACATGCAGGGTGCCGTTCATATGCAGGATGAGGAAACTGCCGAGAATGAGCGCCTGCACCAGCGCGGCCATCCGGTAAATCCGTTTGCGCTTCGGGGTATGGGACCGCACCTGGGACAGCATCAGGTAATAAATCGGCACAAAGGCGAAATAGGTGATGTACTCGACCATTGTCGTCACGTCGGAACGCATCACCAGCGCCGTCAGACGGAACTGCGTCAGCGTCCAGACGCCGGCGTCCAGCGACAGCAGCGCGCTGATGATCTGTCCCTTGATCTCCGGAATCAGTGCCGTGAAGAACAACGACACGATCAGAAAGTAAATGCCGAAAATGATCATGAAAATGCCGATGAACAGCGGAAACGCGTTGCGCGTCATGTGGGTGCGCATCAGGTCACGGTAGGAGCTGAAGGACGGCTCACCGAAGTAATTGTCCGCACCGCTCTCATCCACATACAGCCGGATCTCCAGGGTTTTCCCCTCATAGCCGTCCGGCAGGCTCACGAAATAATACTGCGCGTCCAGAAACTCGCCGTCTTGGAAGCGCTTCGTCTGTTCCGCATCCACAAATTCGCCGTCCAGATACACCTCCAGTGCCATGTAATACACATCCAGCAACAGCGTCGGTGCAGACAGATCCGCCGGGACATTGTCCAGCACACGGGAAAGAGTGACGCTCTGCCCGTGCACACGGTCATCCGTCAGAAGTTCCGTCAGTGCGTCGATGTTCGCGTCCTTGGTGATTTCCTCCCCGAAGCGCATGGTCCATCCGTCGGAAAAACGGACGATTTCATCCGCCGGACGGTAGCGCACAAAGTAAGAAACCGTGACCGCACCGATCACAAACAGGATCAGGGTGATCCCCAGGATCTGATTTCTCTGGGAGACACGGCCCCTCATGCGTCAGCCTCCTTCTCCTGTTTGCGTCTGCGTTTCATGTCATACATTCTCCGGTCCGCCAGCATGTAGATATCGCGGACGCGCCTGCCGTAATGGGTCTCCTGGTTTGTGGCGTAGCCGTAGGAAACGCTGTAGGAAAACTTCCGCTCATCCAGATTCAGGTCAAAGAGTTCCCGTTCCAGCTCGTTGAGCTTTGCGGAGAGCACCGCGCACTGTTCTCCCGTCATGATGACAATAAACTCGTCACCGCCCATGCGGCCGATGAGCGTCATGCCCTCAAAGCATTTTTTCAGCGCCGCGGCAAAGCCCGTCAGCATACGGTCACCCTCGGCATGCCCCAGGGCGTCGTTGACTTTTTTTAAGCCGTCCATATCCAGCGAAATGATGACAAAGGGCTCTCCGATCCGCAGCTGCTGCATCACCTGCTCGGAGCGGATGCGGTTCGCAAGCCCGGTGAGCGGGTCCGTATAGGCTTTTTCCTCCAGCTGTTCCCTTGTGACGTCCGCGCGCAGATGGGACACGCCGTAAAGGAAATACTGTGCGGTCAGTGCCATGGTGAAGAGGATCGAACCGACGGAAATGAAAGGAATGCCCACGGTTGCCTCTCCGCCGCCGAAAAACTTCGCGCGGATAAAAAAGATCATGTCAATGATGGCACCGCCCGCAAGCAAAGCAAATCCGACGTAGACCAGCCGGTCCGCCACCCGGTCCAGCACGCCGCTCTGGGTGCCGCGGCTGCGGATCCCGCCCCTGGTGAAAAAAAGGTAAGGAACGCTCTCCAGCGCGGTGATAATATAGGACACGGTCAGATAAGCCGTGAGATGCACAATCGACATCACATGCAGGATGAGGATCATGGCAATCATGGCCAGATCCGTGACGACAAAATAGCGGTAGAGCCGCTTCAACGCACCGTTCATCAGCGTCCAGATATAGGCACAGATCGCTGCGGGCATGAGATAGAGGGACAGATATTCCACCATGGTGGACAGTTCCGGATACACGGAAAAAATCTCAAAGAGATGATAAAATCCGAGAATGTACATCCCGGCCAGCATGGTAATGCAGGCACCGAACAGGGGGCGGGGACTCGCCCCTTCCCGAAGCAGCAGATAGGGCATCCAGAGAATCTGTAACATGGCAAAGACGCAGAGGAAAATGCCGAAGAACATCGGCAGTCTGCGCTCCTGCAAGAACTCGGTCAGCAGGTCTGCTTCATTGCCTAACTGAACGGGTCCTAAGGTACTGAAGGCACCGGGCTCGGTTGCCGTCAGGCGGATCAGCACCTCCCTGCCTTCGTATTCCGTCGGCACCGGCACCATACAAAGACCGCGCTTGAGCATCCGCCCGTCCTCATGCCACCGGGTTCCGTAGGAATAGACCTGCTCCCCGTCGATGAAGACCTCCACAACGGACTGCAGCGTATGAAAATACAGCGTGGCACCCGGCAGTTTGTCTCCGGCCGGCAGCGCGGTACGCATTTCGCAGCTGTCGCCGACCTTCATGCCGGGAATCATGACGCTGTTCAGCTCCACCGTTTCCCCGTCGGCGTAGGGACGACCGTTGACGCTCACGGACCAGTCCGTCAGCGTGGTGATTTCGTATTTCATTTCCCGGTCGAATACGGGGGCGCGGAATAAAAACAGCACAAGAAAAAAGACCAGAAATACGGCCCCGAGTGATGCGGACAATAAATGGTTTTTCCGGATTAACTGTACCATACTTCCATTATATCGGCTGAAGCCGGATGAAACAACAGCATATTATCTGTTTGCGCGTTACAGCCCCCCGGCCGTGATGATATCCCGGTTCTTAATGAGGTAATCCATCATGGAAATCAGCGTCAGGGCCAGTGCCGTCCACATCAGAATGTCCGTGACAATCGCAAGCTGCGGCACAAGGGTTTTCAAATCAACGATCATGCAGATGATCATAAGCATCTGGGAAAAGGTTTTGAATTTGCCCCAGTAACTGGCGGCAATGACGCGCCCCTGCTCCGCGCCCAGCTGGCGGACGCCGGAAATGGCAAATTCCCTGGCGATGATGAGAATCACAATCCAGGCGGGAATCCGCGCAAGCGCCACAAGGCAGACCAGTGCGGAACAGACCAGAAGCTTGTCCGCCATCGGGTCCATGAGCTTGCCGAAATTCGTCACGAGGTTCCTTCCCCTTGCGATCCTGCCGTCCGCAAAATCCGTGAGAGACGCGATGATAAAAACCGCGACAGCAATCCAGCGGTCGGCTTCCCCCGTCACCGGCACGAGAAGGAACAGCACCATGACGGGTATCAGCAGTATGCGGAGGATCGTGAGCTTGTTCGGCAGATTCATCTTGTTTCTCCCCTCAGATTTCTTTTCCGGTCAGATCATATCCGGCGGCTTTCGTCACACGGACGCGAACAATGTCCCCGCTCAGGGGCATGTGTCCCTTCGCTTTGAAAAACATCAGTCCGTCCACATCGGGCGCGTCCATCGACGTCCTGCCGACGCAGATTTCCGTTCCGTCCTCTTCCGTGATCGTGCCGTCCACGAGCACATCATACACGCGGTTCACACGTTCTTTCGCCTTCTCAAACACAATCTGCTGCTGCAGCTTCATCAGCTGCGTGCGGCGTCGTTTCTTCAGCGGTTCTTCGATCTGTCCCCGCATCCTTGCCGCGGCCGTCCCCTCTTCCTTCGAGTACGTGAAGACGCCGAGGCGGTCAAAGCGCAATTCCTTCACCAGTGCCATGCTCTGACGGTGATCCGAAGCCGTCTCCCCCGGAAAACCCGCAATCAGCGTCGTTCTTAAACAGACACCCGGAATCTCCCTGCGGAGCCTTGTGACCGTGTCACGGATGCTTTGTGCCGTCACGCCCTTCCGTCCCATGCGCTTCAGCACGGCGTCGGAGCCGCTCTGCACCGGGATATCCAGGTACTTCACGATTTTGTCCTCTTCCCGGATCACGCGGATCAGATCCTCCGTAATCTCCTCCGGATAACAGTACAAAAGCCGGATCCAGCGGATGCCCTCCGCTTCCGCGCAAAGCCGCTTCAGCAGCACATGCAGCCGCTTTTCCCCGTACAAATCCAGGCCGTAGCGTGTGGTTTCCTGCGCCACGAGGATGAGTTCCTTCACCCCTAGCGCCGCAAGCTGCTTTGCTTCCGCGACGAGCGTATCCTCCGGCACGCTGCGGTAGCGCCCGCGCAGCGAAGGGATGATGCAGTAAGTACAGTGCTTGTCGCAGCCCTCCGCGATCTTCAAATAAGCATAATGGCCGCCGGTGGTCAGAACTCTTCCGGCGGTCATTTTGTAACTGCGGTGAATGTCCGCGAGCGCGTCCTTCGGCCTTCCCTTAAGGACCGCGCGAAGGGTCTGTACAATCCGGTCAATCGCGGCGGTGCCGACAATCGCGTCCACCTCCGGAATCTCCCTGCGGATTTCCTCTTTATAACGCTCGGCCAGACAGCCCGTCACAAGGAGTGCGCCGAGGCTTCCGCCGCTCTTGTACGCGGCAAGTCTTAAAATCTCCCGCACGGATTCCTGCTTTGCGTCATGGATGAAACAGCAGGTGTTGACGATGGCGGCGTCCGCGCCCTCCTCTTCGTCCGTGAAGGTAAACCCGGCTTCCCGGAGCGCGCCCATCATGTGCTCCGTATCCACCAGATTCTTGTCACAGCCGAGACTGGAAACGAATATCTTTCCCTGATCAGGCTTCGTCTTCTTCGTCCTCTTCTTCCTCTCCGTCCTCTTGCGCGTCGGCTTCGGCTTCGGTATCGGCGTCCGCGTCACTGTCGTGATCCGCAGCGTCCCCGGACTCCAGCTCCAGCTCTTCGGCGATCCGGCGGCGCATCTCTTCCTTGTCCGCTTCCGTAAGGATCTTGACCTCCTGCTGGTTCAGTTCTTCCACGGCAATGCTCAGGGGCTTTGTGCTGCCCTTGGCGCGCACCAGTGCCTCATCGCCCGCGATCAGCTGTCTCGCGCGTCTGGCCGTCGCCATAACAATCGAATATCTGCTGCTGATGACAGGCTCTTCGCCTTCTTCCACCTGGCTGTTCACCGCCTGCATCAGATCGACATACGAAGGATGAATCATGTTCGCTTACCTCCCGAATCATAAAAATATGTAGAAAACATTAAAGATGCTATCACAAATCATGCGCGGCGTCAATGATCAAAGGCCTCATGCAATGCCTTTCTCGTCTCCTCAATGAAGCTTTTGTTGCGCGCGGTGGCACAGCGTGCCCCCTGTACGATGCCGTGAATCTCCTCCGCACAGCGCGTGACATCGTCATTGACGACAATGTACTCATAGGCCTCCAGCGCATCCGATTCGTCCACGGCCCGCTTCAGCCGCTTCTCAATCACCTCTTTGCTTTCCGTGCCGCGGCCCTCAAGGCGTCTGCGCAGCTCTTCGACGGAGGGCGTCACCACATAGATCAGCAGTGCCTCCGGGAAGCGGCCCTTCACCTGCAAGGCGCCCTGCACCTCAATTTCCAGAAGGACGTCCTTTCCCGCGTTCAGCTGTTCCTCCACAAAGGCACGGGGCGTTCCGTAATGATTGCCGCCGTAGACCGCGTGCTCCAGAAAGCCGTTTTGATCGATCATTTCCGTAAAGCGCGGAACATCGGAAAAGAAATACTCCCTGCCGTCCTGCTCTCCCGCCCGCGGTGCCCGCGTCGTCATGGAAACCGAGAGCACATAGTGATCATGCTGCTCCGTCAGCTTCCGGATCAGTGTGCCCTTTCCCGCGCCGGAAAAGCCGGACACGACGATTAAGAGTCCCTTCTTTGCCATTTCGTTTCTCCTTACTCGATATTCTGGATCTGTTCCCGGATCTTTTCAATCTCGGTTTTGATCTCCACGGCATGCGCCGAAAGCTCCATGTCCGGGGATTTGGAAAGCGTCGTATTCGCTTCCCGGTTCATCTCCTGGATCAGAAAATCCAGCTTTCTGCCGATGCCGTCCTTTTCGTCCTTCGCCTGTTCCATCGTTTCCAGAAAGGCGTCGATATGGGAATTCAGGCGCACCAGCTCCTCATCGACACTGGACTTGTCCGCAAAGATCGCGGCCTCCGTCAACAGCCTGCCCTCATCCACCGCATGATCCTGCACGATGGACGCAATGCGTTCCTTCAGTTTCTGCCGGTAGGCCTCGTTGATCTCCGGCACCTTCTTTTCGATGAAGGCGGCGTGTTCGCGGATGAGCGCAAGCTTCCCCTGCAGATCCTCCGCGAGGTAAGCGCCCTCTTTCGCGCGCGCTTCCTTCAGCTTCCGGAGCGCTTCGGTACAGGCCTCCGTCAGCAGACGCTCAATCGTATCCTCATCCGGCGAGTTGTCCTCGATCTTGAAGACCTCCGGCATCCTCGCGATCTGTGAGACCGCGATATCGTCCTGCAGCTCCAGCTCCTTTGCCATCCGTCGCATGGCCGCGGCATATTCCGCCGCGATCGGCAGGTTGCACTTCACCTGCGCGCTCTTTGCCTCATCCGTCTCCAGACCGATATAGACCTCGGTCTTGCCCCTGGAAATATGCTGTTTGATCAGCGAGCGCAGCGCCGGGTCAAAGGATTGCAGCGCGCGCGGCAGCCGGATGTTCATATCCAGGTAGCGGTTGTTGACGGTCTTGATCTCCACCGTGATGCGGTATCCCTTGTCCGTCACCTCACCCCGGCCGAATCCTGTCATACTGTAAATCATGTTTTACCCCTTCTTTCGCAATAACCTTCGTTTCGTCCGGAAACGTCCCCCAACGCACCGGACCGTACTATCATATCACTTCTTCCTTCTCCTTGTCCAAAAAGGTCTCCCGGTTGATCCAAAGCCCCAGTGCAGGGTTCGGAATGAAGTAGATTTCCTCGCCGTCCACGATGTTGTAGCCGTATTGCAGCCGTTCCGGATCAAAGCGTTTGCTCATTTCGTCATAGGACGCGCTCCCGAAGCCGACCCCCTCGATCTCCTCCCTTGTGATGTTCTTCACCGCGTAGGTGATATGAAACCTGCCGTCGGAAGAGCCGTGGATCAGATGCGCAGCCGCGCCCATGTTCTCGCGCAGATCGGTGTTCTCTTCTTTCTCGAATTCCTCGAGGACCGTCAGTCTGCCGCGGTAACCGTATTTGCGGATGAGCCGGTCCACCTCTTTGTCTTCGCCGAATTTTTCCACGCCCGGCGCGAGGATGAGCAGCTCGCCGCCGTCGGCCATGGCCATGCGGGTACGGTAAATCGCCTTGTTGCCGAGCCAGGTGGAATGGAATTCGTCCGGGTCCAGATAGACGACACACTTTTGGATGCCATGCTCCACGAAATCGATGTTCTTTTTCTGCGCGAGCTTTACCGCCTCTGTCAGACAGTCCCGCCCCTCCCCGATGAAAAGGCCGTGCGTGCGAATCTGCCCGCCCGGTGCCGTCGTGACCGTCAGCACAAACAATATCGGTCTCTCTTGCAGAAAATGCGTCAGGCCGTAATCAAAGAGCTTGCGCACGGGGGTATGGTCTTTTCCCATCATGCGCTCCATGCCATAAACGGCACCCACCATGTGCGAGCGGTTGATGACGGCACTGCCTCCCGCCCCGACAAAGAGGTTCTTTGCGTGATTCGCCATGCCGATCACTTCATGCGGCACCACCTGTCCGGGCGAAATACTGAGGTCATAGCGCCCGTCCATGATGTGCCGGTTCACCTCGAAATCAATGGGCGCATGCCAGAGGCCTTCCGTGATTTCCTCCAAGAATTCCGCCGGTGCCTCGCCGATCTTCACCACGTCGTTGCGCCAGTCATGCACGAGAAAACGCTCCTGCGGGATGTCGCCGAACATCGCTTTGATCTGCTCCGGCGTCATCGGGTCATGGGTGCCGAGGGTGGGCATGATGTCCACCTCCGCGCCCATCTCCGTCAGCAGCTGATAGTACACTCTCGTGATGAAGCCCGCGTTTGAGTGAAAACGCGTAAAGTCCGGCGGCAGGATCAGGACCTGCTTCGGGCTTCGTCCCTTAAGGGACTGCGCCAGAGCCTCACGGATCTCTTCCTCCGTCAGTCCTGTTTCCGCTTCCGCCACACGGTACAAATCTGTCATATCCGCTCTCCTCTTTCCTCAGGCTCACACGCCGGAATACGCCGAGAAGCCGCCGTCCACCGGCAGCACCACGCCTGTGATAAAGGACGCCGCCTCGTTGTTCAGCAGAAAGAGCAGCGCACCGATGAGCTCCTCCGCTTCGCCGAAGCGTCCCATGGGCGTCGCGGCGAGGATCTTGCCCGTCCTGGCCGTCGGTGTACCGTCCTCGTTGAACAGCAGCGCCTTATTCTGCGCCGTCGCGAAAAAGCCCGGCGCGATGGCGTTGACGCGGATGCCTTCCTTCGAAAAATGCACGGCCAGCCACTGCGTGAAATTGGAGATGGCGGCCTTGGCGCCGGAATAGGCCGGGATCTTCGTCAGCGGCGTATAGGCGTTCATCGACGAGATATTCAGAATGTTACAGCCCTTCCTTCCCAGCATATCCTTCGCGAAGGTCTGTGTCGGCAGCAGCGTCCCGATGAAGTTCAGGTTAAACACAAACTCCACGCCGCTCTGCTCCAGGTCAAAAAAGCTCTTCAGCTCTGCCTCCAAATCTCCCGCTTCGTAATACTCCTTATCCGTTGTCGCTCTCGGATTGTTTCCGCCCGCGCCGTTGATCAGCATGTCGCAGGGGCCGAGGTCCTGCAGCACCTTTTCATGGCAGGCATCCATGGACTCCTTTTCGAGCACGTTGCATTTGTAGGCCTTCGCGTTTCCGCCTTCCGCCCGAATCTCTTCCGCGATGCTCTCCGCGGCTTCTTCGTTCAGATCGAGCAGCGCGACCTTTGCGCCGCATTTCGCCAGCGCCTTCGCGAACATGCCGCAGAGCACGCCGCCCGCACCGGTGACGACGGCGACGCGATCGTTCAGGTCTGTGTTGATGGGTAGTGTCATGTTGTGTCCTCCTTAATGTATTAAGGTATTGGCTACGCCCCGCGGGTTGTTCCTTCGGTCTCGGACACGCTCCCGCTCGGAGTTCGACGTAACGTTACTAACTCGCTGAGGGACGCTCGTAAGTAACGACGTCGAACTACGGTCGCTCGACCGAACGGAATAAGCCCGCGGGGCTCGAATTCACACGTTATATACACCCGCCGCGGTTGAGCCGCCGTGGCCCGTCCAATTGGTGTGGAAAAATTCGCCGCGGGGTTTGTCGATGCGCTCGTAGGTGTGGGCGCCGAAGTAGTCGCGCTGTGCCTGCAGGAGGTTTGCCGGCAGGCGTTCGGAAGTGTAGCCGTCGAAGTAGGACAGCGCGCTGGTCATGGCGGGGGCGGGCACGCCGTGCAGGAGTGCCGCGCTTGCGACCTCGCGCCAGGCCGGGACGAGTCCCTCGATGGTTTCTTTGAAGTACGGGTCAAGGAGCAGGTTCGTCAGCTGAAGATTGTTATCGTACGCTTCCTTGATCTTGCCGAGGAAGACGCTGCGGATGATGCAGCCGCCGCGCCACATCAACGCAATGCCGCCGTAGTTTAAGTTCCAGCCGTAGGTCCTGGCGGCGGCACGCATCAGCGTATAGCCCTGGGCATAGGAAATAATTTTAGATGCAAAGAGCGCCTTGCGGATGCTTTCGACAAATGCTTTTTTGTCGCCGTCAAAGGACGGAGCCGTCTTTTGAAAGGTCCTGGAGGCCTCGACGCGCTCTTCCTTCATTGCGGAGAGACAGCGTGCGAACACGGCTTCGCCGATCAGGGTGAGCGGCACGCCCTCGTCCAGCGCGGCGATGCCGGTCCACTTGCCCGTGCCCTTCTGTCCGGCGGTGTCCAATATTTTCTCCACGATCGGAGAACCGTCCTCGTCCTTGTAGGCCAGGATGTCCCGCGTGATTTCGATCAAATAGCTGTCCAGCTCCGATTTGTTCCATTCCGCAAACACATCGTGCATCTCTTCATCACTCATCCCCAGCAGATCGCGCATGATCTGGTAGGCTTCGCAGATCAGCTGCATGTCGCCGTACTCGATGCCGTTGTGCACCATCTTCACGAAATGGCCCGCGCCGTTTTCGCCCACCCAGTCACAGCAGGGACTGCCGTCCTCCACCTTCGCGCAGATCGCCTGGAAGATATCCTTCACATGCGGCCAGGCATCGGGACTGCCGCCGGGCATCATGGAAGGGCCGTTCAGCGCGCCTTCCTCGCCGCCGGAAACGCCGGTGCCGATATAGAGACGTCCCTTCGATTCCACATACTGCGTGCGCCGGATCGTGTCCGGGAAATGGGAGTTGCCGCCGTCGATGATGACATCGCCTTCCTCCGTCAGCGGCAGCAGCTGTTCGATCATGTTGTCCACCGCTTCTCCCGCCTTCACCATCATAAAAATCTTGCGCGGCTTCTTCAATGCCGCCACCAGCTCCTCCAGCGAATGACAGCCCGTAATCTGCTTCCCGGCGCCCCGGCCGTTCACGAAATCATCCACCTTCGATGTTGTCCGGTTATACACCGCCACGGAAAAGCCCTTGGACTCCATGTTCATCACAAGGTTCTCCCCCATCACCGCCAGTCCGATTAATCCAATATCACAGTTACTCATGATTTCCTCCTATCTTTGTACTCTCGCATTCCCCGCGTATACATCCCAGATCTGCTTCTCGTCCGCCGGCTCCGCGTAATCATTCAGACTGCTCGCGGCCAGCACACCGGAGGCCCAGCCGAATTGCAGGCAGCGCTCCGGCTCCCAGCCGTTCAGCACGCCGTATAACAGCCCGCCGGAAAAGCCGTCGCCGCCGCCGATGCGGTCCATGACCTCAATGGGGCGCGGCTCCTCCACAAAGCAGTCCTCACCGGAGAGCACGAGCGCACCCCAGAGATGCTCGTTCGCGCTCAGCACCTGCCGCAGCGTCGTCGCGTAGAGGGACGCCCCCGGATATGCTTCGCGGACCTGCCCGATCATGGCCTTGAAGCTTTCGATCTTGGCGGAAAGATCCTTGCCGCCGGCCTCCGGTCCCCGGAATCCGAGGCAGAGCTGGAAGTCCTCCTCGTTGCCGATCAAAATGTCCGCGACGGACGCGATCTCGTGGAATGCCGTTTTCAGCTCTTCTTCCCGTCCCTTCCAGAAGGTCGTGCGGTGGTTCAAGTCGAAGGAAACCAGACTGCCGTTCGCCTTCGCGCACTTCGCGAGCGCTAAACAGCATTCCGTCGTTTCTTTGCTCATGGCGGCGATGAGACCGGAGAGGTGAAGAATCGCGACACCCTCTTCGCCGAAGATCCGCTCCGTATCGAAGTCTTCGGCGGACAGCGTCCTGCCCACTTCTCCCGCGCGGTCATTCCAGACGCGGGGCGCGCGCAGGCCGAAGCCGGAATCCGCGATGTTGAACTGATGGCGGTAGCCCCAGGGGCCGCCCTGCTCCACTTCCTTTCCCTCATAGCGGATGTTGCGGGCGCGCAGCTGCGCCCGGATGAAGGCGGCCATCGGCGAGTCCTTGACAAAGCGCGTCAGCACGAGACATTCCCTGCCCAGCGAAGACGCGATGTTCAAGACATTGGACTCCGCGCTCGTCGCCTGCAGATAAAACAGATTGCTGTTTTGCACCGCCATGCGGTTTTGCGGAGTGATGCGCAGCCCCATGCTTGTGGGACAGGCAATCGCGTAGCGGTACGTTTCCCTGATCTTCACTCCTTCTTCCTCCGTTTCTTCCATAAAACCGCGCCGGCTTACAGCGAAAAATAAGCCTTTGCGTTTCCGTAACAAATCCCTCTGACCAGCTCCTTCAGGCTCTCTTCGTCATTCGGATACGCGCCTTCCTCCACAAGGTCCCCGACAAGATCGCAGAGAATCCTGCGGAAATACTCATGCCGCGGGAAGGACAGGAAGGAGCGCGAATCCGTCAGCATCCCGATGAAGGTGCTGAACAGGCCGATGCTCATGAGCGAACGCATCTGCCTGCGCATGCCGTCGATCTGGTCCATAAACCACCAGGCCGTCCCGACCTGCACCTTGCCGCGGATGCCTTCCCCGTTGCTCTGGAAGTTCCCGGCCATCGCCGTGAGCATATCATAATCATTGCCGTTGAGACCGTAGAGTATCGTCCGCGGTAAGAGATTTTCCTCGTCCATGGCGTTCAAGAGGGCGGAAAGCTGCGGCGCGTAGGCAAAGTCGTTCATGCTGTCAAAGCCCGTATCCGGCCCGAGAAAACGGAACATGCGCGCGGAATTGTTGCGCAGCGCACCGATGTGCAGCTGCATCACCAACCCCTTCCTCGCGTATTCCTTTCCGAGTTCGCTGAGCATATAGCCGCGATATTTGCCGCATTCTTCCTCCGTCGGCGTCCCGCCCGCAAGCCGTTTCGCGAGGATGTCATCCACTTCCTTCTCCGTCGCCGGCACAAAGAAGCGTCCCTCGATGCTGTGATCCGTGACCCTGCAGCCGGCTTCCGTAAAGAAGGCCAGACGCTGCGACAGTGCCTTCAGCAGATCGGCAGCTGTGTTGATCGTACAACCGCTCACCTCCGAAAGCCGCGTGAGGTATTCCGCAAAGTCCTCTTTTTCAATGCCGAGTGCCTTTTCCGGACGGAAGGACGGCAGGGTTAAAATCTCAAAGCCCTCTTCCTTCAGCGCCAGATGATGCCGCAGATCATCCGCCGGATCATCCGTCGTGCAGAGTACCTCCACGCGCTGCTGTTTCAAAAGCCCCCGCACGGAACAATCCGCCGCCTGCAGTCTTTCGTTGCAGTGCTCCCAGATCTCCTTCGCCGTCTCTTTTTTCAGCGGCGTCGTTACGTCAAAGTAGCGCTGCAGTTCCAGATGCGTCCAGTGATACAAAGGATTGCCGATCGCGTGGCCAATCGTGTCCGCGTAGGCTTCAAACTTTTCGTAATCCCCGCCGTCCCCGGTGACAAGACGCTCCGGCACGCCGTGGGCACGCATGGCCCGCCACTTGTAGTGATCACCGGACAGCCAGACCTGCGTCATGTTTTCATAGCGCACATCCTCCGCGATCTCTTCCGGGTTCAGATGGTTATGAAAATCGATGACCGGAAGGGCTGCTGCCGTTTCGTGATACAGCATCTTTGCCGTCTGCGTCTTCAGCAGAAAATCCGCGTCCATAAATGCTTTCATCCCTTCTCACCTTCCTCTCATCCCTCTCAGCGCCGGTTCGTCCCGGAAGGAGGCATGTTATACAGTTTTGTATACGCGCGATAAAACGAAGAATAATCATTGAAGCCGCAGCGCGCCGGAATCTCCGTCGGTGCGTAGCCGTCATTGAGCATGGCATGCGCAAGCGTCACCTTCTGCGTGCGCACATAGCGCATGACCGGCATGTCGAAGCCGGTGGAAAAGACCTTCTGCAGGCCGGAGCGGGACATGTGCAGACCCGCGCTCAGATCATCGATCGTATGAATTCCCGTCAGGTTCTGTTCAATGTAATCCGTGATGCGGTGGACTTCCTCGTTCACCGCGTCCGCCTTGCGCCGTAAGCCCCTTGCGGCACTGAGATAGGTCAGAATAATATGCAGCTGCCAGCGCATGGCGTAAAACACGGCGTCCTCGTCCGGCAGCGTGTCCGGAAAGGCGTCCAGACGGAACAGTTCCTCGGACAGACGGGTGTTTTCTATACTGTAGACATTGTCCAGACGGCGGATCAGTGTCCGTAATCCCCCCGGCAGATCCGCCTCGTCAAAGCGCACCACAAAGCGTTCGTAAGGCACCTCCGCGCTCTTGATCAGCACATGATGCAGCTCTCCGGGCTTCACCACCAGCAGCGTATGCGGCCGCAGCCGGTACCGCGTATGGCGGATCTTGTAATCCGCCTCGCCGCCGATGAAATACAGCAGCTCGTACAGGGAATGAAAATGCTCCCGGAAGCTGCCGGTCTCGTTATCCGGTTCCTCAAAGGAACGGCTGTGTTTAAATGTGAAATTTCCTCTGCGCAGATCGAATGCCATGTCTGCATTATAGGAAAACGCAAAACAAAATGCAATCTATTTTGAAATACATTTCAAATTAGTAATAATAGACGATTTGCAATATATGTTTGGATAGTTTGCAATAGACGGGGGACGTTTGATCTGTTACGATAGATGCAGGGGTTCAATATTCTTTTTGGGGTAAGGCTATGGCGGAAGATCTGATTCTCGAAATCGAGCACATGGACAAACACTTCGGTGTCACCGTTGCGCTCAACGATGTTTCTTTTTCGCTTTCCAGAGGACATATTTACGGTCTTATTGGTGAGAACGGAAGCGGCAAATCCACTGTTTCTTCCATTGTTGCAGGGATGCAGCCGCCGACAAAGGGCACCATGCGCTTCAAGGGCGCGGACTGGGCGCCGAAGACCATGCTCCAGGCACAGCAGGCCGGCATTGGCATGGTTGTGCAGGAAGCGGGTTCGATTGCCAACATCACCGTCGCGGAAAACATCTTTCTCGGACACGAAAAAAAGTTTAAAAAGGGGCCCGTCATCAATCGCTCTGCCATGATGGCCGAGGCGCAGGCATTGCTGGACCGCCTGGAAATCACCGAATTCACCGCCAGACAGCGCACGTCCGAACTGGATATGCAGGCCAGAAAGATCATCGAAATCGCAAAGTGCATGTACTGGGAGCCTGATCTTCTCATCATCGACGAAACATCCACCGCCCTCTCTCTCGAGGGACGGCAGTTTTTATATCGTGTAATGCACCGGATGCAGGAGGAGAACAAATGCGTCATGTTCATCTCCCATGATCTGGATGAGATGATGGAACACTGCGACAAGCTCACGGTGCTCAGGGACGGTGTCATCATCGGCACGCTCGACAAATCGGAATATGAGCCGAATGTCATCCGCAAGATGATGGTCGGCAGAGAATTAAAAGGAGACTATTACCGCTCCGACTTTGATCCCTGTGAGGAAGAAGTCGTGCTGCGTGCGGAAAACATTACGACACTCCATGATCTGATGTGCTTTTCCATGGAGCTTCACCGCGGAGAGATTCTCGGTGTCGGCGGTCTGTCCCACTGCGGTATGCACACCCTCGGACGTGCGCTCTTCGGCGTGGACAAGGTGTTGGACGGCAAAGTCATAACGGCAAACGGGAAGGTGATCAGATCACCGAAGACCGCCATCGAAAACGGGATCGGTTACGTGTCCAAAAACCGTGACACGGAATCCCTCGGTCTTTCCGCCACCATCTACGAAAACATCGCTTCCACAGGCTACAAAATCAACGCCTCCTTTGGCAACCTGATTTCCTTCTTTAAGGAGAGGCGCTATGTGGACAAGCAGATCGAGGATCTTTCCATCAAATGCGCCGGAAAACACTATAAGGTCAACACCCTTTCCGGCGGCAACAAGCAGAAGGTCGTCTTCGGAAAATGGATGGCGTCGGATTCACAGATTCTGATTCTTGACTGCCCGACCCGCGGCATTGACGTGGGCGTCAAAGCCGCCATGTACCAGCTGATGTATGACATGAAAAAGGCCGGAAAATCCATCCTGCTGATTTCAGAGGAGTTACAGGAACTGATCGGCATGTGTGACCGGATTCTGATCTTAAAGGACGGAGAGATCCGTGCGGAAAAAATGCGTTCGGAGAACTTAAGCGAACACGACCTGATCGACTATATGATCTGAGGAGCCTGCCATGCAAAAAATCAGAAAACTGCTTGAAAACCGCATGTTTATCCAGATTCTGCCGATTGTTTTCCTTTTGATTCTCATCCTGTTTTTCTCGCTGGCAACAGAGCGCTTTGCCTCTAAGGCCACCTTTAAGGTGATCCTGGACGCCGCATTGCCGGTCGGTGTCGTGGCCACGGGTGCCTGCTTCATCTTTGCCACCGGCAATGTCAATCTCGCCATGGGGGCGACTACGGTCCTCACCGCGACGCTTGCGGGCATGGCCTATAACGCGACCGAATCGCTCCTCGTGATGATCATCGTTGCCATTCTGCTCGGCATGGGGCTTATGGCGGTCAGCGCCGTGCTCTCCACGCTCTTTCAGGTGCGTGTGCTCTTTGTCACCATCGTCATGATGACCCTGCTGTCCGCCATCCAGCAGTCCATTCTCGGCGGCACCACGGTATCGCTTCCGTACGCACTGGTGGATTCGCTGACGAAAAATTACTTCGCTTATTACGTTTTCGCATTTTTCTTTCTGGCCTGTGTGGTACTCTTCCACTTCAGCAACATCGGACGCTCCCTGAAAATGCTCGGCACCAACGATGTCAATGCGGAGCAGACCGGCATACGGAAAAGCATCTTTCTTCTGATCGCTTTCATCATTGCCGGCATCGGCTGCGGCTGCGGTGCCCTGGTCTTCCTTGTCCGCTCCGGCTCCGTCGGAACAAAAACACTGCCGTCTCTCAACATGGACTGCATGCTGGCCATCGTGCTTGGGGGCATGTCCGTGTTTGGCGGTTCCAAATCCTTTGTTTACTCCGGTATTGTCGGTGCAATCACGGTCTGCGTGCTGAACACGGGCCTGCAGATGATCGGTGTCGATTCCACCATCATCCAGGCGGTGCGCGGCGCATTGTTTCTGCTGTTGATCATGACGGCGCAGCAGCGTCCGAAAGGTCTGCCTGCACCGGAAGGATAAGTTTACCGCGGTCATGCCCGCCGGCTTCGGCGGATGACATATACCTTACATTCATTCTCAGAAAGGGGAAGAACAAAATGAAAAAGTTGGCAATTTTGAAACGATTTGCGGCAATGCTGATGATTTCGTCCCTGACGGTCGTCGCGCTTGGTGCCTGTTCCTCCGGTGATTCCGGCGGCGCGGCAAGTACGGGAGGTGCTGAGGCATCGCAGGCCGCACAGGAAGCCAGCACCGCTGCGGAAGCACCTGCCGAGACAACGACAGAAGCGCCCGCGGATGCTGCGCCCTCTACGCTCGACGGTGATCCGGTCAAGATCGGCGTGGCCACGATTCACTCCGGCGAAACATGGGAGATCCAGAGACAGTATTTTGAGGAAGAGCTTGCACCGCTCTTCAACATGGAATTTATGTTCTCCGAGACGCTTTCGGACGCCAACGGTCTGGTTGACTTCATGGATCAGGCATACGCGGCAGGCTGCGAAGGCATCATCAACTTCGTGACCGCTTCCGACGCTTCCTCCCAGGGTGCGCGCAAAGCGGAGGAATGGGGCATGTGGTTTGTCACCCAGAACTCCGCCCTCAACGCGGATATCGAGGATCTGCAGTACAATCTCGGTCACTGCGGCGCTTCCGCTCCCGGCATCGGAGATGCCTACTCCAAAGCCTTTGAAGATCTGCTTTCGGACGGAGAGCCCCACGGCGTCATCATTTTCTCCTGCGCTGCGGTCGGCGGCAAGATCGGCCAGGGTGCCGCTTCCCACGCGTATGCCGTGGAAGGCATTCTGCAGGCCTATCAGGACGCGTACGGTCTGACCTATGACATGTCCATCGATGACATCATCAACCGTCAGGATCCCGGCGAAGTAAACACAGGCAACGATGACGTTCACATCTACATCTATCCCGGCATGGACGCACAGGCGGCCATCACTGCCGTGCAGACACAGCTGCAGACCGGAAACTATGACACCTTCGCAGCGGTTGCCTGGTATTCACAGTTTACCAACGCGATCGATGAAATCGAAAAGAGCACCGGCAACAACATCCGCATCATCGGCACGGCATCCATCGAACAGCAGACGGAAACCGGCTTCAATTCCACGGATTCCACCGGTGATACCGTATTGAACGCTGCGGTCATCAACCCGCTGAACAACGCGAACGCCATGAACACCCTCGCCATCTTCAACGCGCTGAACGGAAAGCCCGACAGCTTTAAGCGCGGCGGCAAGGCACAGCTCTTCGGCGTCAATCCCTGGGCCTGCATGGATGCGTCAACCTATGAAGGCATCGGCAAACTGGATATGAACCACGCGACCTACGTACTGAACAGCGATGACCTCGCACCCTACATGGTCACAAACAATCCGGATGTCACGGCAGATGACATCGACCAGTTGCTGACGGATCTTGCGGACATCGACAGTATCATCAGCAATAAAATCCAGTAACATCATACACAACATTTCACGGTGCCGGCGGACGGAATGTCCGCCGGCACATGAAAGGTCTATGTCATGAAAAACAAAGGCGCGACACCCGCAAAAACCATTATCTTCACCCTCGCCTTCCCGCTCGCCGCGTGGATCGTGATGGAGCTGCTTGTCTATCTGACACAGGGACGGCATGTGATCAGTACGCTTCTGGACATCAAAACGCTGGTACGCAATTCCGGTGTCGCCGCGATTACGGCATTTGCCCTTTCCTTCAACCTGACCAGCGGACGTATGGATCTGTCTCTCGGTGCCCAGCGTCTGGCCGGTTGTATCATCGGTGGAGCGCTCGCGATCGAACTCGGGCTTTCGGGTGTGTTCATCCTGCTGTTTTCGCTTGCCTTCGGTCTCGTCTTTGGTTTCCTTACCGGTCTGATGTTCATTACCATGCGTGTTCCCGCCATGGTGCTCGGCATCGGTATGGGACTGATCTGGGAAGTATTTCCTTACCAGTACACCAAAGGCAAAGGCTTGAATCTCTTCGGTGTGGAAGGTGTTGCCATTCTCTCCGACACGGCCTTCATCATTATCCTGACGATTGTGGTCGGTGCTTTTGTAACCGTACTGATGAACTCGACCCGTTTCGGTTATCAGTTGCGTGCCATCCAGGGCTCCCAGCTCATCTCCCAGAACAGCGGCATTAACATTTTCCGTCACACCATTCTCTGCTATACATTTGCCGGCGGTCTGGTTTGTATCGCGGGCATCATGGACACCGCTTTCAACACGCAGCTTGCCGCATCCCTGGGACTTGCGAGCAACGGTCCTGTCACCAGCAACATGTTCCCCATGATCCTGGGCGGATACATCGGCAGAAAATCGAATCAGGCGGTCGGCACGATTGTTGCGGCCATTGCGATCAACATCATCCGCTACGGCCTCGTGCAGCTCAATCTGTCCGAGGCAAACGCTTCCGTTGTGAATATGGTTTTGTTTGTCGGCTTCCTGATTTTCCTCGCGAATGAACATGTTCTGAAGAAGCGTCAGGCGGAAAGAGAACGGATTGCCGCCGCCCACGCAAAAATGCAGACTGCGGAAGCAGCCTGAAGCAGCATACAGGAGTCTTTGGCATGGTTGATTTAAAGGCAAAACCCTTTTATCTGAACGACGAACAGATTGCCTGGGTGGAGGATACGATTTCTTCCATGACCCTGGAGGAAAAGGTCGGACAGCTCTTTATTTATCTTTCCGTCATGAAGGATCCCGAAGAGGCGAAGCGCATCTGCGAAACCTACCACATCGGCGGTTTACGCTGGCAGAACGCGACGGCGGAGGAATCCTGGGAAAAGATCAATGCTTTCCAGCTATCCTCCAAAATCCCGCTGCTCGTCGCGGCAAATGTCGAAGGCGGCACGGAGAAAATGGCCAAGAGCGGCACGGTGATCGCACCGCCGCCCGCGGCCGGCGCGGCCCGGACGGACGAGGTCGCTTATGAACTCGGCAGAATCGGCGGCATTGAGGCAAAGAGCGTCGGCTGCAACTGGACCTTCGCGCCGATCTCTGACATCCTCTTCAACTGGCGCAACACCATTGTAAACAACCGCGCCTTCGGGGATGACCCGGATAAGATCCTTGCCTGCTGCAAGGCCTATATGCGCGGCATGAAGGAATCGGACATCGCCTGCTGCACCAAGCATTTCCCCGGCGACGGCGTCGAGGAACGGGACCAGCATCTCGTCATGGGCTGTAATGACTTAAGCATTGAGGAATGGGACGCATCCTTCGGACGCGTGTACAAGGAGCTGATCGACGAAGGGATTGAGTCCATGATGATCGGACATATCTGCATGCCCGCCTATTCCCGCAAATTCCGTCCCGGCATCAAGGATGAGGACATCATGCCCGCCACGCTCGCGCCGGAGCTCCTGAATGATCTGCTGCGGGAACAGCTTGGCTTCAACGGCCTGATTCTGACGGACGCTTCCCACATGGTCGGCATGACCTGCGCCGCCCCGCGTTCCGAGCAGGTGCCGGGTGCCATCGCCGCAGGCTGTGACATGTACCTTATGTTCAACGGCGAACCCATAGAAGATTTCACCTACATGCTGAACGGAGTGAAGGACGGACGCATTTCGGAGGAACGGCTTTCGGACGCGCTTCACCGCATTCTCGGCCTCAAGGCAAAGCAGGGACTGCATCATTTCAGCATGCCGGAGAAGAGCGGTGTTTCCGTCATCGGCTGCGAAGAACACAAAAAGGTCATCGCGCATCTCGCGGATGAAAGCGTGACACTCGTCAAGGACACGCAGCAGTTGCTTCCGGTCAATCCCGCGGAGAAGAAACGCGTGCGCCTGTATTACTTCCGCTCTCCCAACGCCATGACCTTCGGTGATCCCGATAAATCCAAGGCCATCGTCATCGAGGAACTGGAACAGGCCGGCTTTACGGTGGACGCGCCGGATGATTTCTACGAGGCCACGGCCAAACATCCGGATGATCCTTCCGTCGCGATCAAATTCTTCCACGCGGAACCGGCGGAGGAATTCAAAAAGAAATTTGATCTTGTCATGGTATTTGTCAACATGGTCGGCTACGCCCAGGAAAACGTCGTGCGTCTGCGTTATTCCACGGCGCACAGCAACGAAATGCCCTGGTATGTCAAAGAGGTGCCGACGCTCTGCGTCTCCCTCAATTACACGACGCATCTCTTTGACCTGCCGATGATGAAAACCTATATCAACGCATACGCCCCCTCCCGCGAATACATTCATGCCGTCGTGGAGAAGATTACGGGCAAATCGGCGTTTAAGGGAGAGGCCAACGAGCTTGTCTGGTGCGGCCGCTGGGATACAAAAGTCTGAGCTTTTTGCATGGGGAGTACCTGACCTTGCCGGATTTATTCGCTGATTTCAAACGCACAAAGGACTATCTCGTCTGCATCGACGCGGACGGCTGCATGATGGACAACATGGAGGTCAAGCACAAGGAGTGCTTCTGCCCTGCCTTTGTGGACGCCTTTGACCTGCAGGCTGCCAGCCGTTACGCCAGGGAATGCTGGGAATACGTGAACCTTTATTCCCGCAACCGCGGCTGTCACCGCTTCCGGGCCGTGACAAAGGCGCTGCGGCTCTTCTACGCGCGGCCGGAGGTGCGTGAGCGGGAGCTTCCCGTCATTGACGTCTCCCCCATGGAGCACTGGGTCGAAGAAACGGAGACTCTCTCCCATCCCGCGCTGGAGGCCTATATCAACGGCCATCCGGACTGCCACGAAAGCCTCAGGCGCTCGCTGGCCTGGTCGGCGGAGCTGGAGGAATTTGTCAACCGCATCGTCCGCGGTATCACGCCCTTCCCGCATGTCAAGGACGTGCTTTCTAAACTCCGGGAAAAGGCAGATGTGGTGCTGGTCTCCGCCACCCGTCACGAAACCCTGCTCAAGGAAAACGAGCCCACCGGCGTAGCGGAGCTCTTTCACTTCATCACCGGACAGGAATACGGCACGAAGGCGCAGATCATTGCAAGGCTTCTTGCCATCGGCGGCTATGATAAGGAGAAGGTCTTAAAAATCGGCGACGCGCCCGGAGACCACGAGGCCGCGCAGGAAAACGGCGTGCTCTTTTATCCGGTGATTCCCACCGAAGAAAGCCTCAGCTGGAAGCATCTGGAACGTAATGCAGCGGACGCCTTTTTTGCCGGCAGCTACGCGCAGGAACTGATGCCGCAGACGCTGGACGCGTTCTACAAAAAGCTGCTTGAAGACGTCCCCTGGGAAACGTCTGCCGCGTTATAAGAGCTGCGTCAGACCGGAGATATCCGTGTCTGCAACAAGGGAATAATTCGTGTAATAGATGACAAAGCCCGGCTTCGCTTTCGCGGGCTTTTTTACGTTCTTTAACTCCGTGTAGTCGACTTCGACTTTTCCGGCATCGCGTCCCGTACTGTAATAGGCCGCGAGCGCGGCGGCTTCCTCGAAAGCGCGGTCGGGGATTTCCTCTCCCTTGCCGCGCAGGACGACATGGGAACCGGGCATCTGCTTGGCGTGGAACCACCAGTCGTCCTTTCCTCTTTCGCCGAAGGTCAGCAGATCGTTCTGATCGTTGTTCTTGCCGACGTAGACATCGTAGCCGTCGCTTGTTACATAATGCAGGGGAGCGCTCTTTTCCGGCTTCGCGCTGCCCTTAAGCTTTGCGGACGCGCCGCCCTTTGCGTTCTTTTTCCCGGACCCCGCACGTTCTTCCGGCTTTCCTCTCAGATAGCCGGCGGCGACGAGTTCCCTGCGGATCTCCGCGAGCTCTGTTTCTTCGGTGGCGAGGTCGAGGGCCATGCGGATGCTTTTGAGGTGCTCGATTTCTTCCGCGACTTCCTTTGTCAGCTGGCTTAAGTTCTCGTAGGTGCGCTTCATGCGCTGATAGCGTTCAAAGCATTTCTGCGCGTTCTCCGTGGCGCTGAGATTCTCCTCTAAGGGAATCTTCACTTCCTTGCCGGTATTGTAATCCGTGAGAAGCACTTCCTTCGCGCCCGCGGGAACCTCATGCGCGTAGGCCGTCAGCAGTTCCCCGCGCAGGCGGTATTTGTCCCGCTTCTCCGTGTCCTTCATCTGCTGCATCTGCAGATCATATTTCCGCACGGTCCGCGCAAGGACGGTCTGCACCTGCTGGCGCAAATCCGCGGATTTGTTACGCATACGCGACTGCACGCTCTTCTGCTCGTAATACGCCCGCAGCAGCTCGGAGACACTGTCATAGCTGACATGTTCTTTGTCCTCATAAGACAGCAGCGGCAGCACCGCATATTCGACGGCCTTTCTGCCCTCGTAACAGATGCGCGGAGAAAAACGCCCCTCGCGGACCTCCGTCATCAACTCCTTTAACACCTGTGCGAGGTCTTCGTATCTCGCGTTGCCCAAAGCGGACAGATGTGTCGCGGGATCGGCCTTGGCGCGGAAGCATATTTCCGTCGCCATCAGGGGCGAAATCCCCGTGACATGCGCGATGAGCGCACCGTGAATCTGATGCGCGCGCTCCTCTTCCGCCGCGCTCTTCATCGGATTCCGCGCAGGATGCCCTGCCCCGGAATCCGCTCTTTTCCCGGGCGCGCTCAGCGCCGCGGCAAGCGCGGGGCCGTCCGTGATCGCAAAGGGATCCTGTTTCTGCCTCGTATCCGGCAGAAAGTACGTCCGCCCGGGCAGCACCTCCCGCACGGAAGATACCGAAGACGGAATATGTTTGATCGCGTCAAGGATCACATCGTTTTCGTCAATGAGAATGATATTGGAATGCTTTCCCATCAGTTCGATGACCAGCGTGCGTGTCCGAAGATCCCCCATCTCATCATAATGCGAAACGGCAAAACGGATGACGCGCTCCAAGGAAGGCTGTTCCACGGAAAGAATTCTTCCGTTCTCCAGATGCTTGCGCAGCAGCATGCAAAAGGACGGTGCCTGCAAGGGAGAGGCCTTGCTCTCCTTTGTCAGACGCGCCATCGGCAGCTGCGCCTCGGCGGACAGCGTGAGCTTCACCTGTCTGCCCCAGCCTTCGTCCGAGACGGTCTTACAGCTCAGCAGCAGTTCATCCGCTTCCGGCTGCGCGATCTTCGCGATCCTCGCGTCCGTCAGCACCCGCGAAAACTCTCTGACCAGGCAGGCCGTTGTCAAACCGTCAAAGGCCATTTAGCGCCTCCGTCTTCTCGTTTGGGATTTAGATCCGGATCTGGATTTGGCTTTCGTTTTCTTCAGAATTCCGGTTTTACGCGCCAGACGACGCAGGGTCTGCCCCTTCGGGAAACGCAAAAGCTCCTCTTCCGACACGATGCCGGTTTTCAGTAAGATGGCAAAATAGACCCAGATCGCGAAGAGGATGGCCGGAAACACGGAAAGCAGATTCACAAACCAGGCACTGCCGATCAACAGTCCCAGCAGGGCCCAGAGGGAATAATACACCGCCGCCGCAGCCACCGCCATGCCGAGCGATGCCAGAAAGGGATGCAGAAACACTTCCTGCACGTTGGTGCGGGACAGGCGCTTTCTGCGGATGGCAAAATGATTCAGAATACAGGTGATCAGCGCGTGCAGCACCACGGCAATGGCGATGGCGAAATTGCCGATCTCCGTCACCAGCAGAAGCAGATACAAAATCAGCGCCTCCGCCACCAGGGCCGCCAGCGCGTGCAGGGCCGGACGCCAGATAAATCCCGCGCTCTGGAGAATGGCGTTTGTCAGCGTGGACAGGGAATACAGCACCACCGTCACGGAGAGCACCATCAGCAGAAAGGACGCACGGCTTAAAGATTCCTGCTGCGGGAACAGCAGCATGGTGATCGGGCGCGCCAGCGTCAGCATTCCGACGGCGCAGGGAATGGCCACGAGCATCGTCAGCCGGATGACCTGGTCACAGCGTCTGCGCGCCGTCTTCTTTTTCCTTCTGGCCAGAAGACCGGCAATCTCCGGAATCATGGCCGCACTCACCGCCGCGGCAATGGCGATGGGGATATTGGTCAGCACCAGCGCCTTCCCAGAAAACACGCCGTACTGCGCCGCCGTCCTGGCCCGGATCTGCAGGGCCTCTGCCTCCGGTGTCAGCACATTCACCTGCCTGGACACCTCCACGGCGGAGAAGATCCGCTGGTTGACATAGGACACAAAATTGTAAATAAAGGTGCTGAAGATAAAGGGCGTCACATAGGCGATGAGCGTCCCGAAGAGCCTGGACATTTTCTGCGGCCGATGCACGTCATAATACACGCGCTCCTGCACATAGGGGCGGTTGGACATGTAGAGCATCGTCATAAAGACGAGGGCGATCACGACACCGGCACCCGTGCCGACGGCACTGCCCATGGCGCCTCTGGCGGCGCGGGTCGTCTGATAAGCCTCCATAGCCGCCTGCGTTTCCTCCTGCGGCATCGAAACGGTCGCGCGCAGAAGCAATGCCATCAGAATGCTGATGATCGCGTTGCCGATCTGTTCCAGAATCTGTGAGACGGAAGTCTGTACCATGGTGCGGTGCGCCTGGAAATAGCCGCGTAACACACCCAGAATACCGCAGAGAAACACCGTCGGTGCAAACACGCGCAGCACCGGCACCGCGTTCGCGTCCGCCACAAAGGAAGGGGCAAAGATCATCAGAATCAGGGCAATCACGCCGCCGACGGCGCAGACATAATACATGGCGCAGCGGAAAAAGCGCTGTGCGTTGACATATTCGCCGACGGCAAGCTTGCCGGAAATGATGCGGGAAATCGCGGAAGGAATGCTGTAAGAAGAGATTAAGAGCGCAATGGTATAACAGTCATAGGCATAACCGTAGTACCCGTTGCCCTCGTCGCCCAAAATGGCGGTGAGCGGCCCTCTGTATAACAAACCGATGATCCTGACAATGATGCCCGTCATTGCCAGGATCCCGGCCTGCATGAACAATCCCCGTTTTCTGTTCATCGTTTATGGCGCCAGCCAGTCGTACATTTCCTGATATTTCTTTGCGGAAACGTCCCAGGAATAGTCCACCTGCATGGCGCGGTCGACCATCTTGTTCCATTCCCTTCGGTTATCGTAGTATAATGCTTCCGCGTCGCGTACCGTTTGGAGCATCTCATGTGCGTTGTAATTCAAAAAGCCGAAGCCGGTTCCCGTGGATTTGAAGCGGTTGTAAGGCTCCACCGTATCCTTCAGTCCCCCCGTCTGCCGCACGATCGGCAGCGTCCCGTAGCGCATCGCCATGAGCTGGGACAGGCCGCAGGGCTCAAAGAGCGAAGGCATAAGGAAGGCGTCCGCGGAGGCGTAAATCTTATGCGACAGTTCCTCCGAGTAAAAGATGTTGGCGGAAACCTCCCCGTTGTATTTCCATGCAAAGTGACGGAACATGTTCTCATACTGTTCCGTGCCGGTGCCGAGGACGACAATCTGCAGCTCGTCATGGCAGAGCTCGTCCAGAACCCGCGCGATCAGATCAAAGCCCTTCTGGTCCGTCAGACGGGACACGATGCCGATCATAAAGCGCTTTTCGTCCACCGTCATCGACAGCTCTCTTTGCAATGCCGTCTTGTTCTTGACCTTCTCCTTGCGGAAGTTGACCTGATTGAAGCGGTGCGGAATGAAGCGGTCTGTCTCCGGATTGAACTCCTCGTAATCAATGCCGTTGACGATGCCGCGCAGATCTCCGCTCCTGGCGCGGAGCAGGCCGTCCAGCCCCTCCCCGTAAAACTCCATCTGGATCTCTTCGGCATAAGTTTCAGAAACGGTGGTGATGGCGTCGGCATAAATGATGCCGCCCTTCAACAGATCCGCGTCGCCGTACATCTCTAACTTATCCGGCGTAAAGAAGTATCCGGGCAGTCCCGTGATGTCCCGCACGGTGTCCTTGTTCCAGCGGCCCTGGAACTTTAAGTTGTGTATCGTCATGACCGCCTTGATGCCGCGGAAGAATTCATTGCCCTGGAAGCGTTCCTTCAGGTACACCGGGACCAGTCCCGTCTGCCAGTCATGGCAGTGAATGATGTCCGGGCGGAAATCCACGACCGGAAGTATGGAGAGCGCCGCCTTTGCGAAGAAGGAAAACTTCTCGATCTCAAAGGGCACGTCCGTCCCGTAGGGAGACCAGCCCGCGAAATAATCCTCGCAGTCCACGAAGTAAAATTTGATGCCTTCGCTTTCCCCCTCGAACACGCCGACATATTCCCGCTTCCAGTGGAAGTCCATGTAAAAATTCGTCACGTAGGTCAGGGAGTCCTTGACCTCCTGCGTCATGCTGGTGTAACGGGGCATGACGACGCGGACATCATAATAACGCTTGTCGATATGACGCGGCAGTGTCCCCACCACATCCGCGAGACCGCCGGTCTTGATATATGGCACTGCTTCCGATGCGACAAATAATATATTTTTCAATGATGTTCCCCTTTACAGGATCTGTTTTTCGATCAGATGCACAAAGTCGCGGTTGTTGCGGGTGCGCGTAAACAGGCTTAAGACCTGGTCCACGGCATCGTCGGATTTGATGGAGTGGAAACTCTTGCGCATCCGGTTCACCGCGTCCAGCTCCTCCGGCTGTAAGAGCAGGTCTTCCCTGCGCGTGGAGGATTTCGGAATGTTGATGGCCGGGAACACGCGGCGTTCCTGCAGCTTCCGGTCCAGAATCATTTCCATGTTGCCGGTGCCCTTGAATTCCTCATACACGACGTCATCCATCTTGGAGCCGGTCTCGATCAGCGCCGTCGCGAGAATCGTGAGGGAGCCGCCTTCGCGCATGTTACGCGCCGCGCCGAAGAAGCGCTTGGGCATGTGCAGCGCGGCCGGATCCAGACCGCCGGAAAGCGTACGCCCCGAGGGCGGGATGACCTGGTTATAAGCACGGGCCAGACGCGTGATGGAATCCAGAAGAATCATCACGTCCTGCTTATGCTCCACCAGACGCCTTGCGCGCTCAATGACCATTTCGGAAACGCGCGTGTGATGCTCCGGCAGTTCATCAAAGGTGGAGTAAATGACCTCCGCGTTCGGCCCTTCGATATCTTCCTTGATGTCCGTGACTTCCTCGGGACGCTCGTCAATGAGCAGAACGATGAGATGAATGTCCGGGTAATTGCGGCGGATGCTGCGCGCCACTTCCTTTAAAAGCGTCGTCTTACCGGCCTTCGGCGGCGAAACGATCATACCGCGCTGTCCCTTGCCGATGGGGCAGATCAAATCCATGATGCGCATGGAGATGCCGCAGCCCGGGGTTTCCAGGGTCAGGCGCTCGTCCGGGAAGATCGGCGTCAGGTGTTCGAAATTGGCCCTGCGCATCGCGATCTCCGGCGGATAACCGTTGATGGTGTTTAAGTGAATTAGGGCGCCAAATTTTTCGTTCTGGGATTTGCCCCTGGTGGAGCCGTTGAGCATGTCGCCGGTTTTGAGATTGAAGCGACGGATGACACCCGGCGCGACGTAGACATCGTTTTCTCCGGGAAGGAAGTTCTCACAGCGGATGAAGCCGAAGCCGTCCTGCATGACCTCTAAGATGCCGTCCGCTTCCAGCGCGTCCTGCGGTACCGGCTGCTCGCCCCAGTCCTCGTGATGCCCGTGATGGCCGCCTTCCCTGCGCTGATAGGGCTGCGCGTTTTGCTGCGGCTGCTCCTTCTGCTCCTTTTGCGCACTGCCCTCCGCGGGCTGTGCGGCCTGGGCCGGTGCCGCGGGCTGTGCCGAGCCTTCCGCCTTCAGCAGCGCCTCGATCAGATCTGCCTTCTTCATGGTGTAAAAGGCTTTGATGCCGCGGTGCTTCGCCAAATCCTTCAGCGTGGCAAGGTTCAACGATTCCAGTTTTTCTCTCATATTGCTCATTCCTGAACTCTCCTGTTGTCAGTTTTTTGTTTCTTATCTTTTGCCTTGCGTTATGGTGATCTATCCGGAACACGGATCATATTCGTTTGAATCTGGAAAGGTTCGGATGATTTCCCCAAAAAAAGGATACTACAGAATAGCGAAAAATGCAATATATGTAGTTTTCTGCTCCGTTTTTCCACCGGAGACGCGTTACAATTCAGCGCCCAGCCATGATTTAGAAGACCGGTGTCATTCATTGTGACACCGACCGTTCATGTTGCTGTGTATTAAACTGGTTGAGAGGATATCGGCGCCGGCTTGGGACGGGCAAAGATTTCAGCAACCTTT
>JAFZLB010000093.1 GCA_017551665.1 Lachnospiraceae bacterium | reverse complement strand
TAATCCAGCCGTATGTTTAAATGTACGAGTGGTTTCCACTTTTTTACAGATCGTATGTTCTATTTTGGCGCTGTTTGTAAGAGTAAATTCCACTCCGTATGGACCTGGTTTCAGAGTGGAATTTACTTTTTCACTTCACCCCTGTTTCAGCGAAGCTTCATCAAAAGCTTGTGTGCCCGGCGGGACAGCTTCGGTGCAAAGGACAGAATCCGCAGGTTTTTCTGTTCCTTTTCCGTCAGAAAAGAATTGCTTTTGATCTCCGCGCGGTGCGCCTTCACATACCGCACCACGCCGCGGTACATATCATTGTCCGCTGTCATCTGTGAGACGGGAATGTGCAGCAGATAATCCAGCCGCTGCACCAGCGCAAAACGCCGCGCGATTTCCGTAAACTGCGGATAGCGTTCCGCGACAAGCGCCTCCGCCTCGTCCGCGCCTTCCACCGCACCGGCAAAGCCCGGCGGAAAGACCTCCGCCTTCGAGGGATCCGGACGGGAGCCGGAGCCAAGGACATGCACCACATGATAGCAGCGCTCCGGCAGACAGACGATGCGGTCCGTTTTGCCGAGCATCCGGATCATCAGCCGGAAGTCCTCGTTGCGCACGCCCTCCGGAAACATGGTCTCTTCCGTAAACAGCTCCCGCGCGATGAGCTTTGTGCAGAAAGAAGTATCGCCCTCATGCAGCAGCAGCGTTTTCAGAAAAGAAGTCGTGTCCGTCACGATCTCCCGCGCCGGCGGCACCACCATGTCCTCCAGCGCCTCTCCCGCCGGCGAAACCTCGCGCCGGGCGACCTGCGCCATGGCGGTACCGTGCCGCATGAGCGCGGCCATCAGCAGTTCATACATCTCCGGCATCACATAATCGTCACTGTCCACAAAGCCGAGATACGCGCCCGTCGCTTCCCGGATGCCGGCATTGCGCGCCGCGGAGACATCGCCTTCTTCCCTGCGGATCACGCGCAGCTGCGGGTATTTTTCAGAGAGTTCCTTCGCGACACGCGGCGTTTCGTCCGTGGAGCCGTTGTCCACGATGATCACCTCCGTAAGCGAAGCGGGATAGGTCTGCGTGCAGACGGATTCCGCCGCACGCACGAGCGTGTCCGCCATATTGTAGGTCGGGATAATGACGCTGATTTTCTCCGTAAACTCCATGCGGAAATGCCCCTTACATGTGGTCCTGACGGTTGGGTTCCTTACGCCTTCTTTTCGCTTTCTTCGGACGCAGCACGGGCGCGGCGCTTAAGGGACCGGCTCCCGGAAACGGCATTGCCTTTCCCTCCTTCAGCAAAGCCTTGCATAAGGCGATGAGACGTCCGGCCGCCGCCTGCGGGTTCCACTCTTTTTCAACGGTCTCGTATGCCGCCATCCCCAGCGTCCTGCAGAGCGCTCTGTCAAAGACAAGCCGTAAGCCCTGCCGTTCAAAGGCGGCGTATTCTCCCTCCGGAAAGGTCAGCCCGTTCGTGCCGTCTTCGATCAGGAAGGGAACACTGCCGGCGCTCTCACAGGCCACAATCGCCAGCGCGCTGTTCATCGCCTCGTTCACGACAACGCCCCAGCCCTCCAGGTGATTGCTCGGAAACAGAAAGATGTGGGATTCCTCCATGATGGCACGGGCTTCCCGCGGCGTCACCGCGCGATGAAAGCGGACGCAGGACCCGAGTCCCCGCTTCTTTGTCCAGGCCTCCAGTACCTTCCGCAAGGGACCGTCGCCCACCATGTCCAGCGAAAAAGGAACGTCCAGTGCCTTCAGACGCTTCGCGAGCTTCAGGGCATATTCCGGATGCTTCCAGTCAATCATCCTGCCGGCAAAGCAAAGCTTCACTTCCCTTGCCTGCGCGTCGTCCCACTGCGTCGACGAACGTTTTTTGAATTCCGGAAAATAGCCCCAGCGGTATCTTTTTTCGGGATAGGCGTGAATCAGCGCGAAGTCGGAGGCCACATAGCCTCCCGCGCAAAGCAGATAAACCGGCTTTCTCCGGTAGCGGATATGCTCTTTGTATTTTTCCTTTAAGCCCCGCGGAGAGACGGCCTTCCACTGCCCCTCTTTGTAAATGCGCTCCGTGACACGCAGGGTGATCTTCCCCGAGGACAACCGCTCTTCGATCAGCTGTGCCGGCAGACGGCTCCATCCCAAAAGCACCACATCGCTTGTCAGAAACAGCTTCTCGCAGAACCTCCGCTCCCGCTCCCAGTTCCTGCAATACGCAAGCATCTCCGCGTCCTGTGTCCATCCCAGGTCCGTGCGTTCCTGCGTCATCTGCTCCGTTTCAATGAAGGTAAAATCGTCACCAAGCACCGAAAAAAGCGCGGAACACAGCGGTGCCTGATGATGATTGATGTAATTGGATACAAAGGTAATCTTCATAGATCCGCCACCGGCTGTTCTTCCATCGTCCGGTAAATCTCACAGAGTCTGCGGTAATTTGTGTCCGGGTCATGGGTCAGAAGCGCACGCTTTCTGGCCGCCGCACCCAGACGCGCCGCCAGCGCCGGATCGTCAAACAGCGTCTGCACCGCCGTCTGCAGATCCTTCACCGAGGTTTTTTTGAACAGGATTCCCTCCTGCCGGTCCGCCAGCAGGGACGGAATACCTCCGGCATCCGACGCAATCACCGGCACTCCCAACAGCATCGCCTCGCAGACGGAATTGGGGGAATTCTCCACCACCGACGGGCAGATCAGCGCATGCGCCCGCAGCATCGCGCTCCGGATTCCCTCCGCGTCCAGAATCCCCAGGAAGGTCACATGCTCCCTCAACAGGGGATTCTCCGCCAGTTGCGAAAGGTACTCGCCGTACGCGCCGACCTTCAGATCCTCCGGCACGCGTTTTTTCAGTCCCTTCTTCTGCAGGCTCTGCCCTTCTTCTTCTCCGCCGTGGCTTTCAAATACCGGATTGCCCGCCACATACAGATGCAGATCCGGATAAAGCCCCAGCAGATACGGCATCGCCCTTAGCACAAAATGCAACCCCTTCAGGGGAATATCCCCCTGCGTCATAAACAGGGTATGCGGTGTCGCGTTTTCAAAGCTCCACTCTCCCTCATAAAAAACGGAGCGCATCGTCTCGTTCATCGGATGATAGGTCGCACGGGGACAAAGTCTGCGCGTAAATTCCCTGTCAAACTCCGTACGTCCCGTGATATGCGCCGCCAGCAGCAGCGCGCTCCGCTCTCTCACGCCCCTTACCTTCATCTTCTCCTGCTGCTGCCGAAGCGAATCCCTTCTGACCGCGTCACGAAAGGTCGTACGGTTCCACACGCTCTCCGGCAGATCCGCGCGGTACTCCTTCGCGATTTCCGTACAAATCCCCTGCATGCCGATCAGTGTCCGCTCCGGCTGTTCAAACGCCCGGACCATCGCCAGCGCGTGCGGGAACTCCGCCCCGAAGACATGCACGAGGTCCGGCTGAAAATCCGCAATGATCTTCGCGAAGCGTTTCTCCAGACCCCGCTCATACTTCTCCGGTGTCGACAGATCCTCCTTAAAGCCGTAGAAGCTCACACCGTCGATGATCTCCCGGCCGGAGTTTCTCTTAGCCGGAAAACAGATGCCGAGCGTGATTTCCTCCCCGCCTTCCGCGTCCCGGTGCCTCCGCACCTGTTCATACAGACCGTAGACCCAGCCCTCGCGGACGGAAAAGGGTTGTTTCTTCGCCACGGCGTAGGCGGGCAACATGATGTTAATGAGCCACAAAACGTTCATAGATTACTTCCTTTACTTTCTGGTATATGCCGGCGGTTTTGGGGTTGCCTGCTATTCTTTCGCGTAAGGGTTGTAAGGTTGCTTTACGATACGCATCATATTTCACGATCTTACGCTTAGGCAAGTACATGGCAATGATTTTTTTGCGTTCATCTTCTGACAGTTCTTTGTTGGTATCAGAATAACCTTTCCCCTCATAATCTGCAACTGTCATGTTCAGGTAGCAGATGTTGGCGTGGCGTTTGTATTTGAGGCGGAGGAATTGCTCGTAGTCCGCGCGGACCTTGAAGCGGCAGTCGAAGGGCTCTTCCCGGAGCAGGGGAAGGGCGTAAAAGACGGACTGGTGGCAGGGGAGGTGACGGTAGCAGGCGAAGTCGTCCATGTGGGGATTCGCCTTGACGGTCTGACCCGTGACCCGCTCAAAGGTGTCGCCGTAGCAGACGTCCGCGCAGAAGCGTTCCGGGGACAGCTGCGCGCGCATCGCGAGGCGCCGGTTCCAGGCCCGGATGCGTTTGTCCGCCCGTTTCAGAACCTCGTGATCGTAGAAGCGGTCGCCGCAGTTCAAGAACAGCACATAAGAGAGGACATCCTCTTCGTCGACGAGTTCCCGCACCGCCAGATTCATCGCGTCGTAAATGCCCTTGTCCGCCCGGGTGGCCAGCCGGATCTTTCCGGAGGACATAATCAGGGGCGCGACTTCCTCAACGGAACCGTCCGAGGAGCCCCCGTCCCGGACGGTCACGTCCACATACGGATAGTCCTGGGCGAGAATGTTTTCCAGCGTCTCGCGGAGCTTTTTCCCCGCGTTGTACGATACCACGACGATATGAAACCGGATTTGTCCCTTCAAATTCACAGGCGCCTCCTACTCTGTTACGGAAAACAGAAAACTGCGATACGGCAGCACCAGAATGCCGTCGTCTCCCGCGTGCAGCATATAACGCGCAAAATACAGCAGGCAGGCCGCAAGCACCAGCGCCGTCTGCAGCTTCCTTGCCCGCGCGTCCCTGACGTGCGAAAGCACCCGCGGCACCAGAAAAATCTGCGGGATGATCAGATAATATGTGATGCGGGACAGCTGGGGGATAAACCAGGCAAACACATGCAACGCCAGCGCCATCACGGTCATTTTCGTCAGCATCACGATTTCCGCGTCTGTCCCGATCTCCGTCTCCCGCCGCGCGTTCCACAGCACAAACAGCAGCACCAGGGCACAGCGCGCCACATTGAGCACGCTGAACGACACCTCGATATTCCAGGCGTTGCGCCATGTCGGATACAGCAGAAAGGCCAGCTCCATCACCCGGGAGGAAAAGAGCAGGACCAGCACACAGGCGGCCAAACCCGCGGCGACGACAACACGGTTCCACTTCACTTTCGCCAGCGGATACAGCAAAAGAACGGCAAAGAGTGTTTTGTGCAGCAGACCGCCGACGATGACAAACAAAAGGACACGCGGCCAGTCTCCCTTTTTTACATACGGCAGTGCCATCAGTGCCAGCGGCATGGCCGCGTAATAGCGCACCGTGCTGAAGGACTGGAAATAAAAGCAGAGCAAAAGGAACATGGTAAAGGAAAGAAAGAAGTTCACGCTCTGCCGGCGGATGACATACATAAAGCCCGCGGCCGTCAGAAAGCTCATCAGCGCAAAAACCAGCAGATAATTCTCCGTTCCCGTGGCGTTGTAAATCAGCCAGACGATCCCGTTGAACAGGGGCTCTGTCGGCACAATGCCATGGGCTCCGGGATGATGCATGACACCGATCTCATGCATGATCTCCGTATACCACCAGTAATCATTGCCGACGCGGTAGCGCAGCGCCGAAACGGCAAACAGCAAAAGAAACACCGCAAGGCAGACCGTCCGGTTCAGTGCCTGTGCCCTGCTGCCGGGACCTTCCTCAGGTACCGTCAGCGACGCCAGTCCGATCGTTCCGATTGTCAGAATCAGATACACGACCATGCGCGATTCCCTCTTTCAACAGTCTCTTGCATTCCGCGAACGGTTTTTCCGCGCAGAAGCTTGCGCGGTTTTTGATGAGCCACCGCAGTGCGAACGGATAGGCCATCCGTCCGTAAAGATAATGATACAACACCCCTCTGTCATGGAAGAACCTGTCCGTATATCCTTCAAACCAGGTGGAATCCCGTTTTGTCTCGCAGCCGATGAGTGCGATGTTGCGGTAAATCCTTAAGCCCTTCCGCAGACAGTCCCGCAGAAACAGGGAGTCTTCGCCGTTGGAATAAGCCGCGCCCCCGCCGAACAAAAGCGAAAAGCGGACACCGCTTTCCTTCAGGCGCTGCGTCCTTGCCGCGACCGCGTAGGCCGGGTATCTCCCGTAATTATACCAGCGCACCCGCCCGTTGTCCTTGTTTTGATAGGTTTCCCTTCCCTCGGACTGCCGTACATTGAACAGGATGAGATCCGCCTGCGGATTCCGGTCGAAAGCGGCAATCACTTCCTTTGCGTAGCCGGGACGGTACACGATGTCCTCATCACTGAAAAGTAAGAGCGCCGCGTCCGCGTGCTCCAGGGCTTCATTCCTCGATCTTCCTACGCCGCGACTCTCTCTGTGATAGCATTTGATTTGATAACCTTTGTAATGATACATAGATTCCGCCGTTTCATTACATTGGTTGATCACAATCGCGTCACATTCCAAGCCCATCCGGTTGGCCAGCGTCGTCGTGTTCTCATTGAGCGCGGCCACCAGGATTTGCAAGCGTTTGTTATCTACATCTTGTGTTTTCTTTTCCGTATCCAAACCCTTTTCCCGCTCACATCCTGTAATACTGTTTCAGAAAACTATTGTCTGCTCCGGTCAATATAATGCCTTTCACCGGATTGCCACCGGCGGCCGCTTCCGCGATCAAATGCTCGTACATTTCCCCCAATCGCGCTCCGCTTCTGACTTCCAGCAAAACAACATCCGCCGTTTTGACTTCTGCGGTCGACTTTTCAGATAAAATAACATCGTCTTCGATTGTGTCATCGGCATACTTGCGGAGTACGTCGGCAACAGCGGGCACCGAATTCGTAACATCTGTATCTTGTGCTCTTAAAATCAGCCATTTTTTTCCTATCGTCTGTAATTCTTTTATGTGCAGGCTCAATTCCTGTTTTAATTGCGCAGGATATGATTCAATACCTTGTCCTTCCCGAGGCAGGACCGCCAGCACCGGGATACCGTATCGTCTGTTCGCGTCCTCCGGTACATAAATAGCGTTATTTAAAATGAAACGGATGCGCAGGATGAAAAAGGCGATGAGAGCTCCAAGAATAGCACCTGTAATTGCCGCTATCAGCCGGCGCTCCGGATAGATGCGCGGCACAGGCGTCGTATACCCCAGGACTTCCGTGTTGCGGATCACCTCGTCTTCTTCGGCATAGCGCATGAGCGCCTCAGCATATAGCATCGCACGGTACGCCGCTGTTTCTGCCGTTCTGCTGACACCGGTGACGTGCAGGATCCGCACATCGGAATAAACGGACACATCCACGCTTTCTTCATCCTCGTGTCTTAGATCCAGACGTGGTGCAGGTGCCTGTTCCAACAGGAGTTGCATGTCCGCATCCGAAGAGATATTGCTGCGAAAGGCTTCCTCGGCTTTGGCAATGACATCCTCCTCCGTCAGATGTTGTTGCACTACCTCTGTTTCCAGCAGATCTCTCCATGTGGAACTGTTGTAATTATTGTAGATCAGTTCCTGCTGCGCGTTTTCTCTGTAATGAACATAAATCTTCGCGACCGCTTCATACAGCAAAGGCTGCGTCAGCTTCGTCACGCCCAGATACAGCAAAAAGCCGCAGACGGCACCGGCCAGCGCCGCCACAGGCAAAATCCACAGCTGCTTCAGCAGCCGCAGATAAAACACGCGCAGATTCACGCGTTCCCGCATCAGTTGTCGTTTTTCTTCCGTCATTTCTCCCCCGCTTCCTCGCCGGCAATGTCCACACCCTCCGTACTCTCGGCAGTGAACAGGATGCGCAGCGTCAGCAGCATCAGCCGTAAATCCAGCCACACGGAATAGTTCTCAATATAGGTCAGATCCAGCTTCAGCTTATCATAGGGTGTCGTATTATACTTGCCGTAGACCTGGGCATAGCCCGCCAGTCCCGCCTTCACCCGCGTGCGATAGGCAAATTCCGGCATTTCCTTCAAATATTCGGCAATGATTTCGGGGCGTTCGGGACGCGGTCCGATAAAGGACATGTCCCCCCGAAGAATGTTCCAAAGCTGCGGCAGTTCATCGATGCGGCAGCTGCGAATGAATCTGCCGAAGGGCGTAATCCGCGGATCCTGCTTGGCAGCCAGCCTCGCCACGCCGTCCGCCTCCGCGTCCGTCCGCATGCTGCGGAACTTGATCATTTTGAATTCCCTGCGATGCAGGGTGCAGCGGGTCTGCTCATACAACACCGGCCCTCTGTCATAGGCCTTGACGATCAGGGCCGTCAACAGCATCACGGGCGAAAGGAGAATGAGCAGCGTCAGGGACATCACAATGTCAATGGTCCTTTTGATGACGCGCTGTTCGATCCGCAGCGCATATTCCTGTATCATAAAAATAGGAGTGTCAAAGAGGTGCATCTGATCCGCGCCCTTCATAATCACATCCGTAATCCGCGGCATGATATACACGCGGATATGACGGGCGTAACACTCCTTCAGCAGGCGGTTACGCTCCTCCACCGGCAGATCCCAGAGCACCACGCCGCCGGGCATCGCGTCCAGAGCCGCTTCCACCGCTTCCGGCCCGTCCTGCAGACGAATGCTCTTCTCAATAATATAGCGTCCTTTGCCGGATTCGAATTTGCCGATGATGCCTTCGACGGGCTGTTCCCCGCCGATGAGCAGCATCTTCCTCGGCGGAAAAACCCTGCGGTAAAGTACGTCCGTCAGATAAATCCAGACAATGGAAACCGCGAGCTGTGTCACGTAAATCAGCAGCATCATCCGCACGGGCACCAGCCAGTTGCGCATGAGGGACAGCTGGAAATATGTCAGCGTATTCACCAGAAACAGGGAAAAGATATGGGAGGAAAACACCCTGAGCGGCCTCTGGTAGCCGCTGTTTTTGCCGCCGTAGGTCCGGAAGAAGAACACCTCCAGGACAAAATACAGCGCCAGCACCAGGATATGACCCCTGACATACAGATGCATGCCGGCACCGATCAGAACGCCGTCGTTCGTGTAGCGCGTCTGCTCCAAAATCGGATAGTAATCGTAAAACCAGCCGTAGGCATAAATGCCGGTCTGAATCAGCAGCAGTGCCGCATCCATATGGAGTACCAGGACCCGTTTTGCGGATTCGATTTTTCCGTACATCCCCTATATCCTGCGCGCCGTGGCGCGAAAGGCCCAGCCGAAAAACTGCTTGACCGACGAAGGCAGGGACAGTCCCGCCACGCCCGGATCACGGTACAGACGCCAGATCCGCTTCACCGCCTTCAGCTTATTGGAAGAAAGCGACTTCCCGCTTCTGCGATACACCGTCAGCACCTCGTCCAGTCCCTGTGCCGTCACACCCCGTCGTAAAATCCGCCACCAGGTGGCCGTGTCCTCACTCTCGATCTCCGGCATCCGGATCCATTTCTTCGCAATCCGCTTCGTGTCGAAGATGACGGTTGACGTAAAAATGACGGTGCGGGACAGCGCCTCTTCAAAGGTCAGCGTTTCCGGCACCCGCACTTCCTTCCCCGTCGGACGCGCCGCTTCATCACCGAAGGCATAAGAGGTAAAGGCAAAGGCCGCTTCCCTCTCCTTCATAAAGGCCAGCGTCCGGGAAAGCTTTTCCGGCATCCAGAGATCATCCGCGTCCAAAAAGGCAATGTAGCGACCGAGCGCGGCTTCAATCCCCGCGTTGCGGGCTCTTGCCGCGGAACCGCCTTCCTCCGCAGACAGCGGTATCAGGCTGATCATCTCCTTTGACCCCGCGATGATTTTCCGGATCAGTGCGGCGGAGTCATCGGTGGAAGCGTCATCCACGAGAATCAGTTCCCACTCATGATCGGTCTGTGCCCGGACGCTTTCGATCGTTTCCGCAATATAATCACGGGCGTTATGTACGGGGATCACGATACTGGTCATACGGCTTGTTTACAACTCCTCGCGAAGTAAATATATCGGTCGTTTTTTTACTTCGAGATACGTTTTGGACAGGTACTGTCCGACGATACCGATACAAAACATCTGCACACCGCTGACCAGCAGGATGATACAGACCATGGAGGGCCAGCCGGGTGTCGGATCCCCCAGCACCAGTGCGCGGACAAAGATAATCAGCAGGAAGAGCAGAGCCACAATACAGCACACGACACCAAAGACAGAGGCAAAGGCCAGCGGCGCCGTGGTGAAGGCAACGATCCCTTCGATGGCGTAAACGAAGAGTTTTCGGAAGGACCACTTCGTTTCCCCTTTGCGACGCTCCACGTTTTCATATTCCAACCATTTGTTATTAAACCCGACCCAGCTGAAGATGCCCTTGGAAAAGCGGTTATACTCTTTGACCTCCAGCACGGCATCCACAAACTGTCTTGTCATCATCCGGTAATCCCTGGCGCCGTCCACGATTTCCGTATGGGACATCCGGTTGATCCAGCGATAGAAGCGCCTGGCAAAAAAGGAGCGGATCGGAGGCTCTCCCTTCCTTGTCACGCGACGGGTCCCCACGCTGTCATAGCCCTCCTCCAAGATCAGGCGCAGCATTTCCGGCAGAAGCGAGGGCGGGTCCTGCAGATCACAGTCCATCACCACCACAACTTCTCCTTCCGATTTTTCCAGGCCGGCATAAATGGCCGCTTCCTTGCCGAAGTTGCGGGAAAAGCGCAGCAGATGCACCCGTCCGTCGCGGGCATGCAGCGTACGCACGGCCTCCGCCGTGCCGTCCGTGCTCCCGTCGTCCACAAAGGTGAGCGTGAAGGCGGTCCCCTGTTCCTCCAGGGCAGGCGCGACCTTCAGGATCTCCTCGTAAAAATCTGTGATATTCGGCTCCTCGTTAAAGCAGGGCACCACAATGCTGAGTGTTTTCATCATCTCCTATATCTTATATGAATCGCAAAAAGCCTGTCAATGCTCCCCGCCGTCCTCCGGCTCCAACTCCGGGAAACGGAAGGTTCTGTCTGCCGGAGTTTCATCCAGTTCGATATTATAACTCATGGTATTGTATCCCGGCCGCTGCAGGGTTACGGTGTGAATGCCGCTGACCTTGTCAAAGGAACCGGGGATATAGCCGATGTAATTACCGTCCAGGAACATCAGGGCTCCCGCGGGCTCGTCCACATAGATTTTATAGACGATCTGCGGTGCGGTCTGTCCGTTGTTCTGGCCTCCCGTATCCGCCGTCTGCCCCTGCTGCTGTCCGCCCGTGTCCTGCTGCCCGTTGTTTTGCTGCGGTCCGTTCTGCTGCTGCGTATCGCCGGTGTTGTCTCCCTGTCCGGTATTGGTATTGTCGCCGGTCGTTTGTCCGGTGCCCGTCCCCGCGGTGTCCGTCGAGGTTCCCGCGTCATTTGCCGTGCTGCCCGTTCCGGCTGTCTCACCGCCCGACGCGTCCGTCGTGCCTGTGGTTCCGCTGTTCGCGTCCGTCGCCGTGCTTTCGCCGCTGTCCGTGCTGCCGGAGGAATCCGCCGTCACAAGCGAAACCTCGGAGATCACATGATTCGAAGTCTCCGACGTATCCTGTGCCGTTGCCCCCGTGCCGGAATTCTGCTGCGACTGCTGCGCGTTCGGATCACGCTCCATTCCCAGACGCACGACGGCCCGGTTGCTTCCGACCTTGAGATAGCGCAGGATCGACACATAGCCCTCCGCGTTCAGCTCCAGGGTATGAATGCCGTAAGAGAGCGCCATTTCCTGCTCCTTGTCCACGATACTGCCGTCCACGCGCAGCTCCGCATCCGCGGGCGTGATCTCAAATTTGATACTGCCCGTCTTCGGCGGCTCAATCTGAACCCCGGAGGTATCCACGACGGTCTCGCGCCCCCGCGTGATCATGACCTGTGTGCTGTAATCCGCGCCGTTGCCGGTAATGCTGAGTGTGTATTCGCCCTCCGGCGCCGTCATCAGCATCTGCGGCGTGATCTTGCGGATGACGGAATGATCCAGCTGAATCCAGGCACCCACCAGCGAAACGCCGCCCACCGTATCGGAGGAAAGGCTTAAATAGCCGTGTCCCCGCGTCACCGTCACCGCGTAGATCTCACGGTCCACGCCGCAGACCGTGATTTCATCGCCTTCCAGAATGGCGGCCACGGTGGATTCGACACCGTTCACGAGAATGAGCGTGCGCAGATCCAGAAGATACTTGCTGCCCAGGATATTCGCCATGGATTCCGCACTCGTCCCGACGCTGATCTTCGCAGGGAGCTTGTATTCCCGGAGTCCTTCGTAAGTAAACGCCCTATCTCCGTAACTGTTTTGCAGGGAGTTCAGATGCTTGCTGCTCTTTAAGAAGGTCACGTCCACAAGATCACCCGGCTTCAGCTGCGCGATATTGGTCTCCTTCCCGAAAACATCCAGAAAACGCGTTGTTTCGTCATAGCTCAGCGTATAATTGCGGCCGATGTCGTGATTGCGGAAGGTGATGGTCTGCAGCTCCTCGTTGATGCGCACCACGGGTGCCGTATCCGCGGAGTCATATTTCCCCACGAGTGTGATGATGGTCTCTTCGGGGACTTCGACTTCCTCCTCCGGGATGACCGGCGGCAGCGCCTCCGTTGCCGCACTGTCCGCGGCATCCGCCCCGTCCTCTTCCGTGCCGAACAGCTCCGTCCCCTCCGGCAGGGTCTCGGTCAAAGGCGCGTCCGTACTGCCCTCCGCGGGTTCCTCCTGCGCCTGCAGGGGCTTTGCCGCAAGGCAAAACAGCAGCAGTATCAGTCCGTATGACAGGATCCGTTTCCTGCGGTTCATCCTTCTCCCCCATCTTTCTTTTTCATCCTCGCCTGCGCCGTATTCAGAAACTGCTTCAACCGCGACGGATTCGTCAGTGTCTCGCGGGTGTTCAGCTCCGGTTTTTTGAGCACCTGCTCCAGCATCGCCGTCAGCACCTCGCCGATGAGCGGTCCCTCCGCAATGCCCGCGGAAATCAGTTCCGCGCCGGATACCGCAAGCTCCGAAATCTGCACGGCGTCCCCCCGCGCGCAGACGCTCACCCAGGCTTCGCGCATCCGCCGCAGCGCTTCCTTTTTTTCCTCCGCAATGCGCGGGGACTTCGCGGCGTCGTCCGCGGCCACGACCTCAAACAGCAGCGGGAAATCCTCCCTGCCCACGGCGTGCATCCCCTTGCGGATCTGCTCCTCCACGGGGGCGTGATTGCCCAGATGCATGTCGTGCCAGCGGATGAGGGTGCAGGCCCGTTTGATCGTGCGGTTGTCGAGTTTCATGCGCCGTAAGATCTTCCGCGCCGTCTCCGCACCCACTTCCGGATGCCGGTAAAAATGATCGGTGCCCTGATCATCCGTCGTACGGGTATCCGGCTTTGCGATGTCATGCAGCAGCATCGTCCAGCGCAGCAGCACGTCCGCACGGATGGCGCACATCGTCGCGAGAATGTGTTCCCCTACATTCATGCAGTGATGCGGATTGTTCTGCGGCGTCTCCATGCAGCGGTCAAACTCCGGCAAAATCAATGCCGTAATGCCCGCGCGGTACAGCTCCCGTACCATTTCCGGATGCGGCGAGCAGATCAGCTTCTGCAGCTCGTCCCGGATGCGTTCCGCGCTGATGTGTTTTAAGTTCGGCGCCAGCTCCTTCGCGGCGGCACAGGTTTCCTCTTCCACCGCAAAATCCAGCTGTGCCGCGAAGCGGAAGGCACGCATCACACGCAGCGCGTCCTCCGTAAAACGCTCCTTCGGGTTCCCGACGGCGCGGACGAGCTTTCGTTCCAAATCCTTCCTGCCCTCGAAGGGATCCTGTAATCCCTTCTCCGGATGCCAGGCCATGGCATTGATCGTAAAATCCCTGCGGCGCAGATCCTCCGTCAGCGAGGACGTGAAGGTGACTTCCTTCGGGTGCCTGGCGTCCTCATACACCCCGTCGATGCGGTAGGTCGTGACCTCGACCGCGTTCTTTCCTTCCATCACCGTGACTGTGCCGTGTTCGATGCCCGTCGGCAGCGTGCGACGAAACAGCCGCTGCACTTCCTCGGGCCTCGCGGAAGTCGTCACGTCCCAGTCCGCCGGCCTTCTGTTTAAGATCGCGTCCCGGACGCAGCCGCCGACGATATAAGCCTCATGCCCCGCGTCGCGCAGGGTGGCAAGGACGCTGTGAATGTAATCCGGTATCGAAATATGCATCAGTAGCTTCTGCCCCAGAGCACCATGTGCTTCGCCTCTTTTCCGCAGCAGACACAGCTGTCCGACAGGCGCTTCTGTCCGAAGGGAATGCAGCGGCTGGTGACACCGTAGTCTTCCTTGATCTTATCCTCGCAGGCACGGTCCCCGCACCACATGGCACGGGCAAAGCCCTTGGTTTCCTTGAAGTATTCCTCAAAGGACGCCGCGTCCTTCGTATCCTCGATATGGGATTCCAGATGCGCGAGGGCACGGTCATACAGCTCCTTCTGCATCTGTGAAAGCAGCGCGTCCGCACGTTCCGGCGCTTCCGCAATCGGGCAGGTCACCTTCTCCCTGGTATCCCTGCGCACCATGACACACTGCCCTTCCGCGATATCTCTCGGCCCCAACTCAATGCGCAGCGGAATCCCGCGCATCTCCGCCTCCGCGAACTTAAAGCCTGGCGAGCGGTCCGTATCGTCGATCTTAAAGCGCAGCGCACGCTCCGGCAGCTTCTCCTTCAGTGCCGTAAGCAGACTTTCCGCCGCTTCCATCACGCCTTCCTTTTTCTGCTGTACCGGCACGATGACGATCTGCACCGGCGCGATCTTCGGCGGCAGCACCAGACCCTCATTGTCCCCGTGCACCATGATGATGGCGCCGATCATGCGCGTCGTCATGCCCCAGGAGGTCTGGTGGACATGATGCAGCTGATTGTCCTTGCCGGCGTACTGGATGCCGAAGGCCTGCGCGAAGCCGTCCCCGAAGTTGTGGCTGGTGCCGGCCTGCAGCGCGCGGCAGTCATGCATCATGGCTTCAATCGTATACGTGGCCTTCGCCCCCGCGAATTTCTCCTTTTCCGTCTTCTGTCCCATGATCGTCGGGAGCGCCAGGTCTTCGCTGCAGAAATCCGCGTAGACCTGCAGCATCTGCTGCGTGCGTTCCTCCGCTTCCTCCGCGGTGGCGTGCGCCGTATGTCCCTCCTGCCAGAGGAATTCCCTGCCGCGCAGGAAGGGACGCGTTTCCTTCTCCCAGCGCACCACGCTGCACCACTGGTTCAGCAGCTGCGGCAGTTCCTTGTAGGAGCGGATGCTGTCCTTGTAATAATCACAAAACAGGGTCTCCGAGGTGGGGCGCACGCAAAGACGCTCCGTCAGTTCCTCCTGTCCGCCGTGCGTCACCCATGCGACCTCCGGCGCGAAACCCTCCACATGATCCTTCTCTTTTTGCAACAGACTTTCCGGAATCAGCATCGGCATGTAGACATTCCGCACGCCGGTCTGTTTGAAACGCGCGTCCAGATGCTGCTGGATCTGTTCCCAGATGGCATAGCCGTCCGGGCGCATCACCGTAAATCCCTTGATGCCGGAATAGGAGATTAAGTCCGCCTTCAGTACCACGTCCGTGTACCACTGCGTGAAGTTCTCCTCGCGCGATGTGATTTCCTCTACTAACTTTTTGTCCATTAAAATAAACCTCCCAACTGTTCCTGTAACGCGGCAATCCGCCGCAATTCATCCTCTTCCGTGATTTCCCTGCCGGAATCATAGTACGTCACCTTTGCCGGCGCCGGTGCCCGTTCCGCAAGGGGCAGTTGCAGCAGCTCCGCGATCCGACGCACCGTTCCTTCCGTTCCGTCGATGAACGCGGTTCCTTCCGGAAACCGTTCCTTCAGCAGGGGCAGAAAATACCGGAAATGGGTACATCCCGGCACCACGGCGCGGTAACGCTCCGTTTCCGTCTCCCGCAGGCTCTCGCACAGATACGCCCGCACCGCTTCCGTGTCAAACTGCCCTTCCTCCGCAAAGGTCACGAGTTCCGGCAGTGCCAGCAAATCCACGCGATGCGCCGCGTCGTAGCGCGCGATCAGATCCTGCAGCTTCTGCTCCCGCAGTGTCAGCGGCGTCGCCAGCACCAGCACCCGGTCGCGCCCCTCTTCCGGCGTAAGCGCAAGCGCGGGCTTCACGGCAGGCTCCATTCCCACGATCGGGAGATCGAAGCGCTCCCGGAGCGCCGCCGCCGCGGCACTCGTCGCCGTATTGCAGGCAATGACGATGAGATCCGCGCCTTTCTCCCGCAAAAAGGAAACGATGTCCGCCGCGTAAGCCCTGATTTCCTCCGCGGTCTTCGTGCCGTAGGGAACATGGGCCGTATCCATGTAATACAGGTATTCCGGCGCCTCAAGCATCCGCATTGCCTCATGCAATACGGTGATGCCGCCGACACCGGAATCAAAAAAACCGATTCGCGCCATACCTATTCCGCCGCCTTCAGATATTCGCTGGAACAATACAGCGTCTGTCCTTCGTACAGCACCGTCGTCCAGCCGTCCGCTTCCGCGATCTTTGTGAGCCTGGTTCCCTCCGGCACCGTCACCACAATCTCTCCGGTCTGTGTGGACGGGCCGTTGCGCAGATTGAGCTGCGAAGTCGTCAGCACGTGCATTTCCTGCGCGCTCTCTTCTTCCTGCACAGCCTCCCAACTGTTCCATCCGAAGACACTGCGGACAACGGGTCTCAAAAACAACAGCCAGACAATATAGGTCAGCAGCAGCGCGATCACCAGCGCGCCGAGCTTTACGGCAATCGACAGTGTGCGGTCCCCGCTCACGGGCACTTCCGCTGCCTCATCTCTTCTTCCCACCTGTTCCGGTTCCTCCGAAAAAAAGTCTTCTTCCGGAATCGTTTCCTCCTCCGGCAGTATTTCCTCCTCCGGAAGCATCTCCTCTTCCGTAAACGCATTGTCCCCGGCCGCATCCTCCGGAGGATCCGGGACTACTCCTTCCTCCCGCGGAAGATGCTTCCGGATATACTCCTCCTTCTCCGCAACCGTCAGAAAATCCAGCGGATCCTCGATTTCGATCTCCGCAACGGTTTTTGAAAGCTTTTTATCCGAGGACATGCGCGACTTCCTGCTCAAAGGCATCCTGCGGCAGCGCACCCACCGTCTTGTGCACGACTTCGCCGTTTTTGAAGAAGATGAAGGTCGGGATGGACATCACAGCGTAGCGGGTGGCGATGTCCTGGGCCATATCCACGTTGAGCTTCCCCACCTTGAGTTTTCCTTCCTGCGCCGTGGCGATCTCATCCACCATCGGGCTCATCATCTTGCAGGGGCCGCACCAGTCCGCGTAAAAATCCACCATCACGGGCAGATCGCTCTGCAGCACCTCCGCGTCAAAGTTTTCGCTTGTAAATACGAGTGACATTTATTTTTCCTCCTTCATGTTGTTTCGTGATCCCCGGATTGCTTCATTGCCTCGCGGTTCATGCAAGCATGACCGCAGAAATGTCTTACGACACTTGGATCACATACTTGCACACCGGATGTCCGGCGGATACAAAGCGTTCCTCATATTCCGTCATTACATTGCCCTCCCGCATCGCTTCATCCGCGTGCAGGTCAAATGTTTTTTGCAGGATGCGGCAGCCTTCCCGCTCCGCCTCTTCCAGCGAAAAATCAAAAAGGGAGCGGTTGTCCGTCTTAAACTCAATCACCGCGTCCTCTGACAGAATCTCCCGGTACCTGCGCAAAAAACGCGCGCTTGTGAGCCTCCGTTCCCGGTGCCGTTCCTTGGGCCAGGGATCCGAGAAGTTTAAGTAAATCCCGTCCACCTCTCCCCGGTCAAAGATCTCCGTCAGGATCTCCGCGTCCAGCAGGAGAAAGCGGAGATTGTCCGGCGCCGGTTCCGGCAGCTTCCGAAGCGCCTTGTACAGCACGGTGGAAAAGCGCTCCATCCCCAAAAACGCGTCCGTCGGGCGAAGTGCCGCCGTTTCGATCAGAAAGCGTCCCTTCCCGCAGCCGATTTCCAGATACAGGCGCTCCTTCCCGGGGAAGAGCTCCCGCCAGCGTCCCCTGTACGCGTGTGTGTCCTGCACACAAAAAGGAGAGGCGGCCACCGCTTCCCGGGCGCCCGGAATGTTTCGCAAACGCATAGTTACTCCATTATACCACATTTCTCCCCTGTGTTATACTTATAGGTATGAGAAAACAGGGAACACAATTCATGGTCCGGGCACTGCTGCTTTGCGTGACGCTGGCGCTGCTCTTCCCCCTGCGGGCGCAGGCCACGGAGGATGAGCGCAAGCAGATTCCCGTAGAGACCAACGAAGTGGCCGGCTGGCCGGAAGGCCCCGTCACTGCCGCCAAAGCCGCCATCGTCATGGAAGCGGAGACGGGGGTGGTGCTGTACGCCAAAAACATACATGAACCTGTCTACCCCGCCAGCACCACAAAGCTGATGACGGCACTCGTCGCCATCGAAAACGCCTCTTTAAGCGAGACGCTGACCATGTCCAAAGAAGCGGTGAACCTCGTGCCGCCGGACGGCTCCCGCGTGGGACTTTTGCCCGGTGACACGATTACAATGGAACAGGCCCTCTACGCCATCATGGTCGGCAGCGCCAACGAGGTCTCCAACGGCATCGCGGAGCATGTGGCGGGCAGCATCGAGAGCTTCGCGCAGATGATGAACGAGCGCGCCGCATCGCTGGGGCTGACGGACACGCATTTCCAAAATCCGAACGGGCTGCATGAGGACGGACATTATACGAGCGCTTATGATCTTGCCGTCATCAGCGCCGCCTATTTTGATCATCTGACCCTTGCGGAGATCGCAGGCTGCGGGCGCTATCATCTGCACAGCGATACCACCCAGGCAAAGGATTTTTATATCAACAACCGCCACCGGATGGTCACCGGCGAGGTATCCCTTGAGGGCGTGATCGGCGGCAAGACCGGCTTTACGGACCAGGCCGGGGACTGCCTTGTGACCTGTGCGGAACGTGAGGGCATGCGCCTGATCTGCGTGGTGCTTTTTGAGGCGGCACCGGCACAGTACACGGACAGCGTCGCGCTTCTGGAATACGGCTTCCGCAATTTCCAGCGGATCTCCGCGCGGGGACTGGAGGAATCGGTCTTCCCCTCGTTGCCGGACTTTTATGTTCCGTCCGCCTCGGTCTTCGGCAGGACCTCTTCCTCCCTCTCGTTTTCTCCGGGGGATACGCTGGTGCTGCCCACAGGCGCCGCACCGGACAACGCCGCCGTCGAACGCAATGTCACCGCGGGAGAACAGGGACAGGTGGCGGTGCTGGACTATACCTGGAACGGACATCCGGTGGGCGAGGCGAATATCGTTCGGATAGACAATGCGGCCGCGCCCATGCCGGGGCCGTCCACGACCTTTCTTCGCCTCGATACCCGGCTGACGCGCATGCTCCTGTTGCTTGTCCTGATTACCGTGGTTTCCTGTGTCGCGGAAGGCGGATTCCGCCACTTTACCAGCCGTGAATACCGCAACAAACGGCGTCTTGCGCGCCGCAAAAAAGAAAGCAGGCGCGGTCCGCGCCTGATGTAAGAGACTATTTCTTTCTCTGCCCTTCCTTCCAGGCTTTGATCTGTTCGTTCCTCGTCTTGAAGCGTCCCTCCAGACCCTCCTCCGTCGGATGATAATATTCCTTTCCCGCAAGGCTGTCCGGCAGGCACTGCATGGCCGTCATTTTTTCCTCGTAATCATGGGCATACTGATAGCCTTTGTTGTAGCCCAGTTCCCGCATCAGCTTTGTGGGGGCGTTGCGGATCTGCAAAGGCACCGGCTCCGCGAGCATCTCCCGCGCGTCCGCGCTCGCCTCGAGCCACGCCACGTCGCAGGCATTGGACTTGGGCGCGAGGCTCAAATAAATCACCGCCTCCGTGAGATGCACGCTGCATTCCGGCATGCCGATGAAGTGGCAGGCCTGATAACAGGCGACGGCCAGCTCCACGGCCCGCGGGTCCGCGAGCCCCACATCCTCCGAAGCGAAGCGCACGACGCGCCTTGCGATATAGAGCGGGTCCTCCCCCGCCTCCAGCATCCTGGCCAGCCAGTACACGGCGGCGTCCGGGTCGGAATTGCGCATGGATTTGTGCAGGGCGGAAATCAGGTTGTAATGCTCTTCGCCGTTTTTGTCATAGAGCAGGGACTTTTTGGAGATACACTGCCCGATGATCTCCTTTGTGACGGTGACGCTCTCCTTCGCGTCCTTTCCCTTCCCTTCCACGCGAATCTCGCCGTTTAAGACCACCATCTCCAGCGTGGAGAGTGCGGTGCGGGCGTCGCCGTTCGCGAAAGCCGCGATCATGCGGATGCTGTCTTCTTCGATTTCGATGTTCTGCGCGCCGAAGCCCCTTTGGTCTTTCAGCGCACGCATCAGAAGCTCCGTCAAATCCTCTTCCGTCAGCGCCTGCAGCACAAAGACCTTGCAGCGGGAAAGCAGCGCGGAGTTGATTTCAAAGGAGGGATTTTCCGTTGTGGCACCGATAAGGATGATGGCGCCCTTTTCCACAAAGGGCAGAAAGGCGTCCTGCTGTGCCTTATTGAAGCGGTGGATTTCATCCACGAAGAGGATGGTGCGCAGGCCGGAAAAACGGTTCTCATCCGCCTGCTTCATCACCTCCCGAATCTCCTTGATGCCGCTGGTCACCGCGGAGAAGTTGATGAACTCCGCCTTCGTTTTTTCCGCGATGATGCGGGCGAGCGTCGTCTTGCCCACCCCCGGCGGTCCCCAGAATATCATGGAGGATACGCGGTCGGATTCGATCAGCCGCCGCAGCACCTTCCCCTCTCCGATCAGATGCCGCTGCCCCGCGAACTCCTCCAGCGACGCCGGACGCAGCCGCTCCGCCAGCGGCCTCGCTTCGTCGATTTGTCTGTCAAAGATGCTCATCTGTTTCATCTGCTGTTACCTGTTCACCCCGTTATCTCGTACACATAAATCACATAGGGCCCCTGTTCATCCTCATACCCCTCTTTCAGCGACAGACCCTCCTCCGTCTCATTGGAGAAGCGCACGCGGGAGAAGATGTAACGGCAGTCCAGTTCCTTCAATGCCGCCGCATCCGCCGAAAGGCGTTCATCCTGCAATGCCATCACACGCAGCGGCGCGTAGGTGTTTTCGTCGGAGCCGGAATAGAGATAGGCCCTCGCGCCCCAGCCCTCAAAATAAGCCTTCAGCCAGGGGGAAGATGCCATGGCCGGGGCGATCACGCGCCCCCACTGCTCCCGGTATTCCACGGAATACATCCCGAGATAGCCGTCCACCGTGGCGATGCCGTTGTATTGCAACACCGCAGGGTGCATGCCGTAGGCCGCGGACCACTCGCCCGCATAGCCCATGTCCTCTTTGATGCGGTCAAAAAACGCCGCCGAATAAAACTCCCGGTAATTCAACGTACTCGTCTCCTGCCGCTTCAGAATGCGGTAGGCCTGGTTATAACAGGTATGATAAAAGTCATTGTATACCTGCGGAAAAAACATCACGACAAGCGCCGCCGCAAGGGCCGCGAGGCCGGGTGCCATCCGCAGTTTTCCCTTTGCGGAGGCAGCCAGACGGCAGAGCACCACCGCCAGGGCCGCGTACCACAAAAAGGAGTTGAAGAAGTTGGTCCGCGAAAACTCAAATCCCGTGAGTTTCGGCACCAGTGTCTCAAACAGCGTCCGGTACGGCGCGAACTGATACAGCCCGTAATTCAGGCAGTTGAGCAGGATCCACAGCACCAGACCGTTCAGCGGGTCCGTGAGGATTTTTTTCTTTTCCCCCCTGCGCAGATGCAGCGCGTTGCAGACCACAAGCCCCGCCAGAACGACGGGCAGGGCGATCAGGGTATGGGTATCCGCGGAATGAAAAGACTCCGTGTTATAAACGGAGGGCACGAAAAACTCCTCCACTGCCAGCCGCATCGCCTCTCCGAACGACACCTCGCCGTGCTCCATGGTCGTGCGGATGGTGACGGTGTTGCCAAAGAGCATGGCCCGGAACAGCCGCCACTCAAAGAGCATAAAGCCTACGGACAAAATGCCGGTCGCGAAAAAAAACCGCTTCGGAAAGCGTCTGTCGCGCAGCCACAAAATGATCACTGCAAGCACCATATAGCAGAGAATGAAAAAGCCGTGATAGGAAAAATACGAAAGCAGCGGGTAACAGAATACGCCCGCATAATACGGCAGCGCTTCCTTCCACGTCTTTGCGCGGTACAGCCTGACCAAAAGCCAGACAATGAGCGGCACGGAGGTGAAGGCGATGCCGTAGGCCGGAAAGACGGGAATCATGCCAAAGGCCAGACCGCTCAGCAGGAAAATGCCGCGATGCGCCGCAAAACGCTCCCCGTACACCTCCCGCGCCAACAGCACAAAAGACGCGGTGCCGATGAGGATTTTCAGAAAGTAGCCGGTGAAATAGGCCGCAATGCCCGGTAAAAAAGCATACCAGATATTGTACAAAGACCATTCGGAGCCGAAGAGATCCCTGGAAATCCCGTGCAGCATCGGCAGCGTGGCATTGCCCGCAAAAAACGCGCCCGCACGCTTCATCATCTCAAAATGTGCCGGAAACAGATCCAGATTGTCATGCACCTGGATGTAGGATTCTCCGCGGAACACAAGGAACACCAGCAGCTGCAACGCAAGCAGCGCGCCGGCGGCAAACACGGTCCAATGCCTGATGTTCCTGCTTTTTCGCTCCAAAACCGACAGACTCCCCCCTCTTCTTCTTTGTTGGTTATTATACCTTTCTGGCGAAACGGATGCAATCGTGGTATCATATATAGCATGTCTGAAGAAGCAAAGAACAATGCCGCCCCTGAAGGGCAGCGCGCATACGATTTCGCGGCCGGGATTTTTCCGCTCACGCGCTCGCTCACCGGCGAGGGGAACCGTCAGACGCTCCGGATGGTCAATGAAGAGATCGCGGACGCTGGACTGTCCTTTACCGTTTCCGAAATCCCCAGCGGCACACGGGTCTTTGACTGGACGGTGCCGAAGGAATGGGTGATCCGGGAAGCCTATATCGAAGGGCCGGACGGAAGCCGGGTCATCGACATGCGGAACAACAATCTGCATGTGCTGGGCTATGCCACCCCCGTCGACCGCGTCGTTCCGCTGGAGGAATTAAAGCAGTACGTCTATACCCAGGAAGACAATCCGGAGGTCATTCCCTACGTGACCTCGTATTACAAAGAACGCTATGGCTTCTGTATGTCGAAAAAGCAGCTGGATGCCCTGCCGGAGGGCAATTACCGGATGTTCATTGATTCAGAACTGAAGGAAGGTTCGCTCACCACGGGCGAGCTGCTGGTCCCCGCGACGGAGGGTATGGGGGATGGCGAAGTCCTCTTCTCCTCCTACATCTGTCACTCCTCCATGGCCAACAACGAATGTTCCGGCCCGGCGCTGATGACGGCGCTCATCCGGCATGTGGCTGCCATGCCCCGCCGCAGGTATGCCTACCGCTTCCTGCTGTATCCGGAGACAATCGGCGCCATCTCATACCTCAGCACGCATCTGGAGCATTTACGCAAGCACATGAAGGCGGGCTTTGTCCTCTCCTGTGTCGGGGACGCAAAAGCCTATTCGCATACACAGTCCAAATATGGAAACACGCTCGCGGACCGCGTGCTGGCACAGGTGTTGCGGACAAGGGAGAACGTGCGCACCTACCGCTTTCTGGAAGGCGGCGGCGGCAGCGACGAGCGCCAGTACAACGCGGCGAATGTCAATCTGCCCATGGTCTGTTTCAGCCGCTCCCGCTTTGCGCAGTATCCGGAATATCACACCTCCGCGGACAACATGAGCATCGTTTCGCCGGAGGGCTTACAGGGCAGCTTCGATGTCATGTGCGAGGTCATCGAGGCCCTGGAATACAACCGGCATTACCGGATGACGGTTCCCTGCGAGCCGCAGCTCGGCAAACGCGGTCTGTACCCCACCGTCAGCAAAAAAGGAATCTATGACGCCCTGCAGCCCATGCGCCTGTTCATCGCCTACGCGGACGGCAGCAATGATCTCTTATGGATTGCGGAACGCGCGGAGGTGCCGGTCAGGGATCTGATTCCCGTGATCGAATCACTGAAAGAACACGGTCTGCTGACAACGCAGGAGACAGGACTGCCGGAACCATGAAGGATTTTTACCGCGAATTTGCAGCGTCGTTTGATCTGCGCACAGGGGACTCTGTTTGGCTTTCCTCGGAAACCGTCCGCCTCGCGTTCCTCTGCAAAAAGAACGGAATGCGCTTTGACCCCTCCCTGCTGATCGACGCGTTTCAGTCCGTCCTCGGAGAAGAAGGCACGCTGCTGCTGCCCGTGTTCAGCTTTGAATTCAGCAACCACGGGCATTATGATTATCTGCATACGAAAGGCACGACCGGTGTCCTCGGCAACACGGCACTTTCCCGCGGGGATTTTCGCAGAACCCTGCACCCCATGCATTCCTTTGCCGTATGGGGGAAGGACCGGGAGTTGCTCTGCGGCATGACGAATACGCATTCCTTCGGCGAAGATTCGCCCTTTGCCTACTGTAAGGAGCGGAATGTCACACAGCTCATGCTGGGCACGGACTATGTGCACTCCATGACCTTCGTGCATTATGTCGAAACGGTCTGCCGGGTGCCTTACCGCTTTGCGAAGCAATTTACGGGAACCTATGTCACCGCCGAAGGCCGGGGGGAAGCACGTACCTGTGATTACGCCGCGCGACGGCCGGAAGTGGGCACGACGGAACAGTTCAACCGGATCGGCGCGGTTCTGGAAGAGAAGGGAATCGCCACGGTACACCGCTTTCAGGGGATTGAAAGCCGCGTGGTACAGCTCGGCAAAAGCTTTGATCCGATCCGGGAGGACATCCTGCACAACCGCTGCCGGCTGCTGTATGACTTCACGGTGTCGCGGGAATCGCTGTTTGAAGGCTTTGGAGAAATATGATGCATCACACCGTTCTGGATTATTTTGAACAGACACTGCGGCGCTGCCCGGAAAAGGCCGCGTTTGCCGACATGACGGAGTCTTATTCCTATGAGCGCCTGTCCCGCGAGGCACGCGCCATCGGCACTTCCGTCGCCGGACAAACCGCGCCCTGCCGGCCGGTGCTCGTCTATATGGAAAAGCGTGCCGCCTGTCTCGCGGCCTTTCTCGGTGCCGTCTACGCGGGATGCTTTTACGTTCCCGTTGACGCGGGGATGCCCGCGGACCGTGTCCGGCTGATTACGGACTGCCTGGACCCCGCCGTGATTCTTTGTGACGCAGACAGCCATGACAAGGCGCTGCAGCTTCAGACTTCCGCGGCGGTCCTGACCCTGGACGAGGCCTCTTCGGTCACGCCCGATGAGGCACTGCTTACCGGCATCCGTCGGCGGATGAAATCAACGGATCTGCTCTACGTCCTGTTCACCAGCGGTTCCACCGGCGTCCCGAAGGGCGTGACCATTTCCCATCTTGCCGTCACGGATTTCACGGAATGGATCTGTGAGCGCTATGGCTTTGATGAACACAGCTCCTTCTGCAATCAGGCACCCTTTTATTTTGACGCCTCCGTGCCGGATCTGTTCATTCCGCTGTACACCGGCGCAACGACGTTCATTCCGCCAAAGACCTACTACACCTTCCCGAAGAAAATCCTGCGCTACGTGGCGGAGCATGCGATCAACACCCTCATCTGGGTGCCGTCCGCGCTCTGCAACGTCGTCAACTGCAAGGCCTTTGATGTCTGCGTGCCGGACTGCGTGAAAACCGTGATCTTCTGCGGCGAGGTCATGCCCTGCAAGCATCTGAACGTCTGGCGCAAGCACATCCCGGACGCGCTCTATGTCAATATGTACGGTCCGACGGAAGCGACCTACGCCTGCACCTATTATGAAATCCGCCGCGACTTCGCGGATGACGAAGCGCTTCCGCTGGGTGCGGCCTGCGAAAACAGCACGATCCTGCTCTTTGAAAATGACAGGCGCTGCGCCCCCGGCGAGATCGGGGAACTCTGCATCACCGGACAGTGTCTTTCGCAGGGTTACTACAACGCGCCGGAAAGAACCGCAGCGGTCTTCGTGCAGAATCCCGCACAGACCGCCTGGACGGAAACCATGTACCGCACCGGTGACCTCGCTTATGAGGACGCGGACGGAAACCTCATCTTTGCAGGCAGAAAGGATGATCAGATCAAACGGCTGGGGCACCGGATTGAACTCGGGGAAATCGAAACCCACCTGCGAGCCGCCGCAGGCGTGAGCAATGCCTGCTGCCTGTTTGATCATGAAACGAATGATATCATCGCCGTTTATGCGGGCGATGTCGCGGAGCAGACGCTGCTGGAATATCTCCGGGAAAAGCTGCCCGATTACATGATCCCGACGCGTCTGGTGCACACCGCCGTCATGCCCATGAATCTGAACGGCAAAATCGACCGCCAAAAGCTGAAAGAGGAATATGTGAAAGGAAGCCCGGTGAAATGAACGAATTTCTTGCCATGCTGCAACAGCTGAAACCGCATGTGGACTTTGCGTCGGGGGATGATCTTGTGGAAAGCGGCGTCCTGGATTCCCTGGACATCTTTGATATCATCGAGGCGATCGAAGCCACGTACGGTGTGGAGATTGACGGAGAGGATGTTGATCCGGATCACTTCGTGTCGGCGGAACACATGTGGCGTCTGGTGCAAAGATATCTGGAACAGACAAACTGAAGGGCAGGCGCTAATTCTCCCCCATCCAGTGCTTTGACGGGTCTTCGTATTTGTCCATGAACGCGTCCCCCAGCATGATCTTTTCGTCCGCGATCTCAAAGGCGTTCAGCACGGTGTAGACGGTGACGACGCGCGCAAAGTGCAGTCCTTCGATCAGATACAGCATCTCCATCGGAAAGCTTTTGTCCAGCAGGATGACATCGTCCGGAAGAATCCGCGTATAGTCCACGTCATCTCTCGGGTGCTGCTTGAAATAAACGGCGGCTTCTCCTTTGTCCGTATGACGCCAGGCCTCAATGATATCCAGATGCAGCTTTTTCCGTATTTCGCGGTCTTCGCATAAGGGTTCCGAAAGCACCAGAACACGGTCTCTGTCCGTCTCATCCGCAAGCTGTGCGCGCAGTTTCCCGATATCCGCCACAAACAGATCCAGCAGCAGCTTTTTGTCCGTCTGCGCCAGTTCCGCCGTCAGTAACGCGCGCTGCAACTCCTTCATTTTTTTGTTGGTCCTTTTGATTTTGGAAAGATCATTGACCTCCATATCCAGACAATACTTTGAATAGCCGCTCTGGATATGAATCCATCCCCGCGCGGCCATCCATGTTTTCAGTCCGAAAAAGCTTTTGTTGTCATACACGGCGTCATTGGCATAAACGAGCGTGTCCAGTCCGTCCTCCACGGCGTGATACGGAATCTTTTTGCCGTTCAGATAATAGCCCACGGGATCAATGTCACAGAAGACGTATATGTCATCATAGGAACGGAAATCCACCGGAATGTAAGGCTCCAGCAGCTCCGGGAAGCGTTTGCAGAAGCGGATGCGGTTGCGCATGTTTTTCAAAATGCTGCCGGTATTCTCCTTCAGTGGGGCGAGCTCCGGAAAGAAGCTGTCCCGCTTTTCGTCGAATTCAAACACCTCTTCAAACAGCGGGCATTCCTTTGCGCGCGGCAGCATGCCGGAAAAGTCATTGGACATCTTTGACAGCATCAGATGCGCACGCCCCAAAGCGCCGCTGCCCTCCGCCGCCTTTTCCCGCGAAAGATCCGCCCGGTGCAGCAAATGCAGCTCCTTCAGGCAGCTGACATAGACATGATAAAAGGTATGACAGACGTAGATTCGTTTACTCATTCTGCTCACGCATGAAAAACCGTTCCGCTCCCAAAATTCAAAAACCAGTATAGCACACTCTTCCTCTGTTCCGCCACCCGCCCCGCCGGATCCGGCATCTCCCCGCCGGTTTGCCTTCCGCGGCGGTTTCGGGGTATCTGTACACGGATGTGCGATACTACCGACCCGACTGTTTTGCGTCCTGCCATGGATGGCAGGACAGGAGGGGAGTGTGGTATAATCAAATTCCGATGCGACTGAGTGTGATCGTACCCGTATATAATATGGCGGCGGAGGGAAAACTGACCTTTTGCCTGGATTCGCTGCTGAACCAGACGATTCCGCCGGATGATGTGGAAATCATCGCCGTGGATGACGCTTCGACGGATGCATCCTTTGAGATTCTGCAATCCTATGAGGCGAAGCATCCCGGGCATTTTTTTGCCCTGCGGCATCCGGAAAACCTTCACCAGGGAGGCGCAAAGAACAGCGGATTGAAGCAGGCCCGGGGGGAGTGGATTTCCTTTATCGACGCGGACGACTGGGTGGCACCGGAATACTATGAGAAGCTGCTGACGCTCGCGGAAAAGGAACACGCGGACGCCGCCGGCTGTGATTATTCCATGGTGACATCCCACAGCTTTGAAATCGGGAAAGTGGACAAAAACAGCACAAGGGAGCAGGCCGGCGAACGGACAAAGGAGAGCCTGAAAGCGCGTGTGCTGGCCCCCGGTTCCCTGGCCGTCAAAATCTTCCGCCGGGAACTTCTTTTGCAGGCGGCTGCCGCCTGTCCGGGGGGAAAGCTCTTTCCGGAGAAGATCTTTTACGAGGACAATGCCGTCGGCGCGTATCTCATGGCGCGTGTCGGACGTTACGCCTATCTGGAGGAACCCCTGTATTACTATTACCAGCACGACAGCTCCACGGTGCATACCGTGAGCCTGAAGCGTCTGGAGGACCGTGCGGTCGCGGGGCGGATGCTCCTGGCCCTCGCAAAGGCGGACGGGACGCTCTCCTCCTGCCGCGATGAAATCGAATACAGCTTCACGCGGCTGTTTTACATCAACACGCTCTTTTCCGCCATGCAGGCGCGTCCGCATGTGAAAGGCGGCTACCGCTTCTGCAAGGCGCTCGGGGAAGAAATGCGCTGCTGCTTCCCGCTGTTCCGCAGCAATCCGTACTATGAAAAAGAAGTGCATCCGGAGGAAAAGAAGCTGATCAACATGCAGATGAAATCGCATCCGCGTTTTTACGCGTATTACAGGATGCTCTGGTGGTACCGGGATCATTTCCGCTGATTTCCCGCGGGATTGAAACAAAGAGCGGTTTCTGCTACAGTTAGAAGACCATGAAAAAGACGATTGTTGTAATGCCTGTGGCAAATGAAGAACGCACGATGAAACGGGTCATACAGCAGATTCTTGCGCTGCCGTATGATGCACTGTATCTGTATCCCGTGGTGGACGCCTATTCCAAGGACCGCACGGAGGAGATCATCCGTTCCTTTGAGCACACCGGCCGGGTGAAGTGCATTTTTTTTGCGCAATCCACCGGTGTGATCAGCTGCTATCTGGAGGGATACCGGCAGGCCTTAGAAGACGGCGCGGAATACATCATTGAGATGGACGGCGGCGGAAGCCATCTGCCGCGGGAGATTCCGCAGTTCATCGAAAAGCTGCAGGCCGGGTACGACTGTGTCTGGGGCTCGCGCTTTATTCCGGGCGGCGGGATGAAGAACGATCCGCTCTACCGCAAGATCCTGTCCTACGGCGGGACGCTGCTGTCCAACCTCGTCCTCGGAACGAAGCTGAAGGACATGACCAGCGGCTTTGAGGGCTTCCGGCGTGACGTGCTTGCGCAGTTTGATTTTTCCAAGTTCCTGTCCACCGGACACATGTACCAGACCGAGATGAAGTTTTATTGCAGGAACTGCCGGCAGATCGAAGTCCCGATTCACTACCGGGCAGGCAAATCCAGCCTGAAGGCCGCTTCCGTCACGGAGGCGCTGCGGATTCTGTTTCAGTTAAAAGGAAACGAAAAGCATGTCCGCCCGCAGTGAGAAATACAGCTATATTGTCTGTCTTGTTCTGTTCTGGGCGTTTTATACCTTCCTGATCTTTGACCGCGCCTATGTCAGCGAGGCGACATTTTCCTATGATGCCTCCAATTACCTGCGCGAGGCCAATGCCCTGGTGCAGGGCTACGGCATGAATTTCAACGGCGCCGCCGGCGGTTCCGCCTTCTTTTCCTGGTGGCCCGTCGGTTATCCCGTGCTGGTGGCGGCTGTCGCGAAGATCACCGGCATTGCCAACATGTTTCTGGCCTCCAAAATTCTGGCCTCTCTGCTCGTGGGGCTTGCGCTGCTGTTTTTCGGACTGCATTTCAAAAGAACATCCTGGGCTTACGCTTTGCTGTTCCTGAACGCGGGCATCCTCGGCATCTATGATGTTTCGCTGAGCGAGAACGCCTTTGTGCCGGCCCTCATTGTCCTGCCCTTCCTGCTGGCAAAAATCATCACGGAGGAAGTGCCGAAAACACGCTGGTATCTGCTGCTGTATCTGGACCTGACCGCGCTGTTTCTGCTGCGTTACTTCGGGCTGTTTCTGACTTTCATCGCGGGCCTTGTCTGGCTCTGCCTGCTGGCATATTTCCTCAGAAAGAAACGCGGGGATGCCGCGCTAAAGAATAAGCTGATCCGCTTTGCCGCCGCGGGCTTTGCCGCCGCGCTGACGGAAGGCGCGTATCTGCTCATGAATCTTCGTAAGGTCGGATACGCGACGGGGCTGCCCCGCGCGGAGATGACGGATAAGCTCTGGGAGCTGAAAGCGGAGCTGTATCAGGCCCTGCAGGATGAGCTGCTCAGCCTTTTTCACCTGCAGGAGTACCCGCTCTTTGCCGTCAACACGATCAAGGCGCAGCGGGTGCTTTGCTTTGCGCTGTTTTTGCTGCTGCTGTATCTGCTGTACCGCAGGAAGAAGACGGACGAGGCGGCGCTGTTCATTCTCACGGGTCTGGCCTATGATATCATTTTTATCTTTATCCGCTTCCGTTCCGGCATGGATCCCTTCAGCGCGCGCTTTTTTGCCCCGGCCACAACGCTGATTCTGATCGGGCTCCTCATGATTGTGTGGGAGCGGATCGGCAGCGGGAGAAAGCCCCGGGGATTATATGCCGCAACGGCGCTTGTGGCACTGGCGCTGTTTTCCTGTGCCTATGCATGGCTGAGCGGGGGCGTGCCGGCGACGGCGTATGAGAAGATGCGCACTTCCTATGAGGCGGAGTACCGGGAGGTTCATCCCCGCTCCGTCATCCTGGAGCATCAGACCACCTACCGTGCCGAGTATCTGTATTTCCGCATGGATGTGGTCTTTGACGGCGCGATTGCACCGGAGGATACTTTGGAGGATGTGCTTGCGCGCTACGAAATGTATGAGGGGATTTATCTGAACCGCGCGGGTGTGAAGGAGAAGCTGGACAAGACACCGGAGGCGTACGCGCCTGCCATGCGGGCGTATTTGCGGACGCTGCTTGCGGAATCCGCGGACGGTGCATTCATTCGTCTGAACACGGAGGAAGAAAAGCCATGAAGGTATTGATTCTCGGCGCGGGACCCGCGGGGCTGAGCCTGGCCCATGCGCTGAAGGACAGCGGTGTCAGCCGGATCACGGTGCTGGAGGCGGAAGGGGAAGCCGGCGGGCTCTGCCGTTCCGCGGAAGTGAACGGCGCGCCCCTGGATACCGGCGGCGGACATTTTCTGGATGTGGTGCGGCCCGAAGTAACGGCGTTTCTGTTCCGCTTCATGCCGGAAACGGAGTGGGCGTTGTTTGAACGCGACAGCAGAATCCGCATCCGGGGACAGCTGATCTCCCATCCCTTCGAGGCAAATCTCTGGCAGCTGGACACGGATTCGCAGGTGGAATACCTGATGAGCATCGCCCGTGCGGGCTGCGTCACGGGCAGCGAAGCGCCCGCGGCCTTCCGGGACTGGATCCGCTGGAAGCTGGGGGACAGGATCGCGGAAGAATACATGCTGCCATACAACCGCAAGATGTTCGGGGAGGAGCTTGACGCGCTCGGCACCTACTGGCTGGAGAAGCTGCCGGATGTCAGCTTTGAGGATACGCTGCGCTCCTGCCTCACGGGCCGCGCCCACGCGAAGCAGCCCGGGCACGCGCGCTTTTATTACCCGAAGCAATACGGCTACGGGGAGCTCTGGCGGCGGATGGCGGACGCGCTGGGAGACGCGCTGCAGTACGGAAAACGGGTGGCGGAGATTGATTTTGACCGCTGCGCGGTGACGACGCGGGACGGCAGCGCTTATGAGGCGGATCTCATTGTCACGACCGTTCCCTGGACCTCCCTGGAACGCTTCCCGGGCATGCCGGAGGATCTGAAGGCATCCCTGCAAAAGCTGAAGCACACGGGCATCGTGATTGCTTATGACGCGACGGAAACGGACGACAAGGCGCACTGGATCTATGTGCCGGACGAAAGCGTGCCGCATCACCGCGTCCTTTTGCGTCACAATTTCCTGCGGGGCGCCCGCGGCGTCTGGACGGAAACGCGTATGGAACGCTTCGCGGGAGAGGCCGACGAAAAAAGCGCCTTCCTCCGGCCCTATGCCTACCCGCTGAACACCCTGGAAAAGCCCGCCGTCATGCGGCGCCTGCTGGACTTTGCGAAGGAACACCGGGTGTACGGTCTCGGACGCTGGGGAGAGCATGCGCATTTCAATTCGGATGTTGTCGTGGAACGCGCCATGCAACTGGCAAAGCAGCTGTGCCTGTGGTATGATAAAACAGAACAAACATAAGGCAGGGGAGAGAAACACATGCTGGAAAACAAAACCATTCTGATCACCGGCGGCACCGGTTCCTTCGGACGGAAATTTGCCGCGTATCTGTTGAACAAAGAGAAGCCGAAGAAGGTCATCATTTATTCCAGGGATGAGTATAAGCAGTTCGTCATGGCGCAGGAGGAACCCTTTGCCTCGCGCACGGAGCAGATCCGCTTCTTCATCGGCGATGTGCGGGATGCCGCAAGGCTGGACCGCGCGATGGAAGGGGTGGATTATTGCGTGCACGCGGCGGCCTTAAAGCAGGTGCCGGCCTGTGAGTATAATCCCTCCGAGGCCATCCGCACCAACGTCAACGGCGCGGAAAACGTCATCAACGCGGTCTTAAACCGCGGGGTGAAGCGCGTGGTGGCGCTCTCCACGGACAAGGCCGTGAATCCCGTGAATCTCTACGGTGCCACGAAGATGGTGAGCGATAAGCTTTTCATCGCAGCCAATTCCTACGCCGGCGGCAAGGACGTGAACTTTTCCATCGTGCGCTACGGCAATGTGGCGGGCAGCCGCGGCTCCATCATCCCCTTCTTCAAGGAACTGATTGACCGGGGCGAAAAGGAACTGCCGGTGACGGATTACCGGATGACCCGCTTCTGGATTTCGCTCGAAGAGGGTGTGGCGCTCGTGATGCACGCGCTGGCCAACGCGAAAGGCGGAGAGACTTTTATTTCCAAAATCCCTTCCTTTTATGTCAAAGATCTGGCGGAGGCCATGTCGCCCGGCATCGGCACAAGGGAAGTCGGCATCCGTCCCGGGGAGAAGCTCGACGAGGTCATGGTGACGGCGGAGGACGCGCCTTACACCTACGAATACGACAGGCATTACATCATTTACCCGCAGATTTATTTCAAAGGGGATGTGGAGATCGTGCCCGGCGGGAAGCCGGTTCCGGAGGGCTTTGTCTACAGCTCCGCCACCAACACGGAATGGATGGACACGGAAGCACTGAAGAAACGGCTCCCGGAAGCGCTGCAGGGGCACTGATTCGGGTTTCGCGCGCTCACGCCCCCTTCATCCCCAGCGCTTCGGTACGGCCGTCGAGGATGTCGGCGTCTCGTCGAAGATATACGGTAGCCCCGCCCCCTTGATGGCGCTAACGGCTGTGAGGGTGGCGCATCGGTTTGGTTACGGAATCAAACCACTCCGACACAATGGCGGCGCACTTTTCCAAGGTATCAATCCGCACAACAAAATGCGGATCATAGCGTCCCTCTGCTTCCCACCCGGAAATGATCTCGGCATAATTTTCTATGTATGGCGGAACGATAAGATCAATTCCCAAAGACCTTCCGTAAAGAATTAAATCACCGATTCTGTGATTAAATATTTTGCTAAAATCCAGTGATTTGTTTGACCGGTACAATTGAATTTTAATCAACTTCTCTGTGGCCTGTTGCAGATGATACCCTGCCTGCCCCTTCATCGTTTTGGACAGACGCGGCGTTTGTCTCTTTGCCTCTTTTATGGTGGCCTTCGCGATAAAAAGATCTGCCTGTATCTGCGCAGGTACCAATTCCGGTTTGTCAGGCAGTGGTTTTTTCCCGGACATATATGGTTTCTCCCTTGTCAATTTCATTCATGATAAAGCGGTTGTTTTGATCAGACGACTTAAAATACAGAATATCATAGGCCTGTTCATGATTGTCAAAGCTGTAGATTTTTTGTGTGAATTCCCTGTATTGTTTCGATGTCAGACACTTCGACTTCGAGACATTGCCGAAAACCGCAAGATCAATATCCGAATCAACCGTGCATGTATCCTGAACGCTGGAGCCAAACAAAACAATGCGTTCAATATACCGGCATTGCTCCGCGGCGTGAATAATATTCCCTATATATTTTTGTTTCACTCCGGCAACACGTATTGTCCGGTTTCCGATACGCATCGGTTTTAATGTACCCATAACGCTTCTCTTGTATAAAACGCGGATTCGATGTTTCACTATTATTGTATAGGATTTGACCGGAAATGCAATAATAAATCCGCGGCGCTCACTCCCCCTTCATCCCAAGCGCTTCGGTGCGGCCGTCGAGGATGTCCGCGCAAAGGCGCATGGAGTCGCGGATGGCGGCGGGGATGTCATCCGCCGTGACGCCGAGGGGGACTGCGCCCAGGGTTTTGTCAATAAAGAATTCACTGCACATGATATCCGCAAGCTTTGGCAGATACAGGCCGCCGTCGATGCCGTCCTGCGTCTGCCGTTTCCACATGCGCTTTGTGCCGAGGGTAAAGGCAAGGCCCGGGATGTTGAGGATTTTTTTGTCCGGAACGCCCAGTGCCTCGCACATGACGCGCAGCATGCTGTTCCAGTGCACATTACGCCAGCCGATCGGGTAGCAGACGCCGCCCTTTGTCTTTGTCACTGCGCCCGCGACGGCTTCTCCCGTCTGGCGCACCGTCACCATGGCGGAACCGCCTTTCGGGTACAGCACCGCGCCTCTCGCGTTCCGTATCATTTCCGCCAGAAACATCCAGACCGGCTTTCTGCCGGGCTGCGTCCCGAAAATATAAGGCAATTCCAGAACGGCGACGCTCATGTCCGCGTCCGCAAAGGAGAGCGCCACTTCCTCCTGCTCGAGGCGGGAGCGGATGTAAGGATGAATGTCCGCCAGACGCATGGACGGACGCTCTTTGGCAAAGTAAGAAAAATAAGAACCGCAGATCACGGCATGGCGGACGCCGCATTCCTTGCCCAGTGCCAGCAGCCGCCGCACCGGGTCAATATTGCATTTCCGGTACAGCTCATAAACCGGGGGCGGCGCTTCCACACGCTCGTCCACGCCGGCGGCAAAAACAAAGGCGTCACAGCCCGCAAGCTGCGCACGCCACTCTTCATCACTCATCTCCAACGCATTGCCAAAGGAAAGCTCCATGCCCTCCGGCAGGGACGCGCCCGCGGGCAGGGGCGGTAATGCAATACTCTTCACCGCGTGCCCCTTCGAAAGCAGCTCCGCGGCCGCCGCGCTCCCGATCAATCCCGTTCCGCCGAGAATAAAGACTTTCATAGCCCCTCCGTTTCCGGTGCCGCCACGTTCCCTTCGACAGGCGCAGGCCCCGCGTCCGTCAAAGCCCCGCCTCACACATCCACGCTGAGGAAGGCATCGGTGCGTTTCATCACCTCAGACAGGATCACGATATCCTTCAGCGTATCATTCGTTTCCAGGGAGTGATTGGCACCCTCATACACATGCAGGGGAATCCCCTGTGCCGCCATCGCCTCCCGGATGACCTCCGTCCGCGCGTACTTGTCCGACGCGCCGTGGAAGGCCAGGGCATCCGTCACCCCCGTCAGCACGGTCTCTTCCAGCGGCGTAAACAGCACATGCCGTACATGGCGTCCGAGTTCTTCCGCGTACGCGCAGGCCACCGTCGTCCCGATGCTCTTCGAAATGAAGAGAATCTCCTCCACGGATTCGCCGTGTGCCCCGCGCCAGAGCTCCCTCGTCTGCTCCATCGCCAGCTCCGCCAGCTCCCGCCGTCCCGTGGCATTGCGCTTGTTGACCTCCTCCGGAAAGCCGCGATAATGCACCTCCCGCACGGCATAGCCGTGGGAAACCGCAAGACGCGCGGCGTAATACAGCAGCGGCTTATCCGTACGATAGCCGATGCCGGGAAAAATCACCGCCAGTTTTCTGATTTTCCGGAGTTCGATCCCGGCCTCGAATGCTTCCAGCCGGACCTCTTCGAATGATCTGTTTTCCATTCCCCAATACCCCCATACACCATATACGGGTCATCATACCACAGGGAAGGAGGTTTTATTGTTGCATTTGTAACTTATTCTTCGCTTCCTCGGCCTCTTGCGTGAGGACATTGATGTAATGCGCCATCCTGCGCACCACGGAGGTGTGCATCTCCGGCGTATCCTCCGCGTCCGTAATCCGCCTGGCCATCACGGATTCCCTCGCACCGTTCGTGCCCTCTCTGGCACCCACAATGAGAAGGGTGGAGCTGAAATGAATCATCTGTCCGTTCACGCGCAACAACTCCCCGCCGGAATAAAAGCCGCCGGTTTCCGCCACCCTCTGGAAGGGCTGCAGCTCCTTATTGGCGTTCTTTTTCCAGAAAAACTTCCGCGTGGCGCAGTCATACAGACGAATATACTGCGGACGGAAGCGCTCCATCCGCCGCGCGGCTTCCACAAGCTCGGAAAGGATGGTCGGGAAGTCGCCGTAGGACAAAAACATCGTATCCCCTTCCTTCACCGGTGCCACAAGACCGATGGCGCCGTCCGCCGTGCAGGAGAAGGGCACACGGAGCATATAGGTATCATTCGCGTACAAGAGGAACGGGAACTCAAAGGAATTATCGTAGAAATGATCGTCCGGGGCGATCTGCAGATATTTCTGGTAAATCTCGATGGCCGGTCTGCCGTCCAGCTCATACAACGTCGCACCGTCGGCCTTTGTGACGGTCATGGGTTTCCCCACGGGCTGCCAGCCGATGCAGTAATCCGTCGTGACGTGAAAATCCTTGCCGGCGTACAGCATGATGATCAGCGTCACATTCTCCATATCCTCCCCGGTGAAAACAAACATCCGGTTTTTGACATCATGGGCATAGGGGGCCGCGCCGAACATTTTGACGCGGGAATTGCATTTGTTCAGTTCCGGGAACAGCTTTTCCGTGGAGATTTGCCAGCTGTCGGCGAAGAGTTCCACGGCCTTGATTTCCGGCGTCATGTCGATCATGGCCGCGATTTCCTGGCCGGTGGCGACTTCCTCTCCCGCCTTCAGCCGGTAGGTGTGCATCGTGACCTTTGTCGTTTCAAAGACGCTGATAATGACGAGGATGGACTGTGCCACAAGCTCTCCGTGCACAATCTCACCGGCAGAGGAAAGACCGGCGATCATGGCTTCCGGGAAGGTCTGGCGGAGCTCCGCGACAACCTTTTCCAGACGGCGTTTTTCAATCAGACCCGCGTAGACATTGATCAGCACGGAAGAAGCCGGATTCTCGTCCAGCCAGTTCCGGGCCGCCTTCATTTCCGACTGCACCCATTCGGTTCCGCGAATCTCAAATTGAAACTGTTTCATGCCGCTGTTCCTCTCTTACCCGTCCGGGACTCTATTGTAACACGTTTTCCCCGCGGAAGGAAGATATAAATAGTTATAGGTAAAACCGGTTCCTATCATTCTCCGAGACGGTCGGCCAGCGCCGCGAAGGCCCTGATGGAAAGGCGCTCGGCGCGGATGTTCTCCGGCGGCGCTTCTTTTCCGCCCTGAGACAACAGGCCGTCTCCGGCCAGTGCCCGCAGTGCCTCCGCAATCCGCTCCTTTGACAGTCCGAGGGACGCGTCCGCGCTCAGGCTGTTGACCAGCGTTTTCCTGCGGTGCGCGAAGGCACCTTCCGTGACGCGGAAGAAAAAGTCCCTGTCCTTCACGCTGACGGGCGCGCTTTCCAGCGGCACGAGGCGGATGACGGCGCTTGTCACCTTCGGCTGCGGCCGGAAGGCAGAGGGCGGCACCTCGCAGATCAGCTCCGGCCTCGCGTAATACTGCACGGCCACGGAGAGGGCACCGTATTCCTTGCCGCCGGGCGACGCGCACATCCGCTCCCCCATTTCCTTTTGCACCATGACGGTGCAGGAAAGGGGCGGTACGGTGTCCTGCAGCAGCTTCATAATCACGGGGGTGGAAATGTAATACGGCAGGTTCGCGACCACCTTGAACGCCCTGCCGTCGTTATGGTCTGCGCGAAGCGCGTCGAGATCACACTTTAAGATATCCTGATACAGCACGCTGACATGCTCCATGCCGCCAAGCGTCTCTTCCAGCGTCTTCCCGAGACTCTCGTCGATTTCCACGGCCAGAACCCTTCCGGCGCGGGCAGCCAGGCGCTTCGTCAGCGCGCCGGTACCGGGGCCGATTTCCAGAACGGTGTCCTCCCTCGTCAGACAGGCGCTGTCCGCGATCTGTTCCGTGATGTCCTCGTCGATCAGGAAGTTTTGGCCGAAGCGTTTCTTCGCGTGCACCATGCCGCCTTATCTCCAGAAGATCCAGACAAAGAGATAACCCGCCGCGACCGCCGTCAGCGTAAAGGGAATGCCGATGCGGAAGAAGTCCTTGAAGCCCGCGTCATGCCCTTCCTTGCGCAGCATCCCCATGGCGGTGATGTTGGCGGAAGCGCCGATGGGCGTTAAGTTGCCGCCGAGCGTCGCGCCGATCAGAAGACCGAAATACAGCAGATAGGGCTCGATGCCCAACTGCCTTGTGACGCCGGAGAGCACGGGCAGCATCGTCGCCACATAGGGGATGTTGTCCACAAAGGCGGAGATCGCCACGGAGCCCCAGACGATGATGGTGTACAGCAGGAAAATATTATTGCCCCCGACGGAAACGATGAGGGAAGCGAATTCGTCAATGATGCCGACAGCCGTCACGCCGCCGATGACGACAAACAGCGCCGTGAGCAACAGCAGCGTCTCCACATCCACACTTTTGAAGGCGCGCAGGAAAGATGCGGAATCCTTCTTGCGCAGGTAATCGATCGCCATCGTCAAAAGCGCCAGCACCAGGCAGATCAGGCCGTTCGTCACATCCGGCTTGTCCTCGATGAAGGACGCGCCGATCAGAAGCGCCACCATCGCCAACAGCATCACCGTGGGCATCATGTCCCGCACCGCCGTGTGCTCTTCGTTCGACACCGGCTCCCGGTCCTTGCGGAAGAGAATCATCATGATGGGCACGGTCGCAACGGCACCCAGCTCCGTCGCGAAGAACATGCCGGGACGCCCCTTCATCCAGAAGAAGGAAGTGAAGTCCATGCCCGCGTAATCGCCGAGCAGAATGGAAGTCGTGTCGCCGACAAGCGTTGCCGCGCCCTGCAAATTCGAAGAAACGGCGATGGAAAGAATCATGGGTATCGGCGAAATGCCCAGCTTTTTGCAGATCGCCAGGCCCACCGGCGCCACCATCAGCACCGTCGCCACGTTGTCAATGAAGGCGGAGATCACGCCCGCAAACAGGGACATGTAAATCGTCACCATCATCACGTTTTTCGAGTGATCCAGCAAAAACTCCGCGATTTTGTTGGGCATCAGGGAATCAATGAAATAATCCACGATGAGCATCGTGCCGGAAATCATCATCAGCACGTTCCAGTTGATGGCCGAAGGGAGCTGCCCGAGGGGAAGGATGCCGAGCACAAGGAACAGTACCGCGCAGCCGCAGGCCGTCCACACGCGGCGCTTCGGCATGGCCACGATCAGTACATACATCAAAATGAACAATACAAGCGCCGGTGTGCGCATGGCGTATCCTCCCGTTCTGTTCTCAGCCCGTGATTTCCTTGCACAGCGCGGCCAGCGTTTCCGTATCCGCCTGCGGCATGTGCCAGTTGATCTTCACATCGTCTCCGGCAAAGCGCGGAATCACGTGCATGTGGAAGTGCATGACCGTCTGTCCGGCCGCCGCGCCGTTGTTCTGCATGAGATTCACGCCGTCCGGCTTGAGCCCGTCGGAGAGCAGGCCCGCCACATGACGCACGCGCTTCATAATCTCCGCGGCTTCCTCTTCCGAAAGCGCGAACAGATCCTGCGCGTGCTGCTTCGGAATCACCAGCGTGTGCCCCTTCGCCACGGGACAGACATCGAGGATGGCGATGCAGCACTCGTCCTCATAGACCTTGTGAGAGGGAATCTCACCGTTTGCGATTTTGCAGAAAATACAGTCCGACATGTTTGTGTCCTCCTCTTACAGCATTGCCCTAACATCAATCCGGTCATTCCGGTACGTCATCACAAAGGCCAACAGCGCCCCCGTCAGCAGTCCGCCGATATGCGCGATGTTGTTGACCGCGTTCGAGCGCATCCCCATAAAGAGGGAATACACCACCATAAAGCCGACACGCCGCAGCAGCGAAGAGCCGTTCCGCTGCGCCTTCGGCAGCTTCAGCAGCAAGACGAGCATCGCTCCCATGACACCGAAGACCGCGCCGGAGGCCCCCAGGGATTCCCAGGATTCCCGCTGCGCCACCTCATACACCAGCGTGAGCACGTTTCCGGTGATGCCGCTGACCAGATACAGCAGCGCGAACAGAATATGTCCGACGTTGCGCTCGACCACCGCCCCCAGATAAAAGAGCAGAATCATGTTGCTGAACAGATGCATAAAGTCCGCGTGCAGAAAGGTGGCGGACAGCAGCCGGTTCACTTCTCCCTCTTCCAGCACCAGATACACGTTCAGCACACCGGCGTCGTGGATCGTATCCGGCAGCAGCAGCGACAGAAGAAAAATGAGAATGTTCAGCGCGACAAGAGTCACGGTCACGACAGAACTGAGCCATCTGCGGTCAAAGGCGTAGTACATTTATTCCTTAGCTTCCATAAAGGGGAAGAGCCGGTCCATCTGCCGCAGCAGCGTGAAGTCGCCCTTCAGTTTCAGATTCCCCGCCATAAAGGCGCGCTGGAAGGTCATGCGGCCGTTGACGATGTTTTCCAGCACTTCCTTCGTGAGGCTCAAGGTGACATCGCCTTCCACCGCGGCTTCCGTTTCCTCCGCCCGGCAGCTGTTGCCCTCCGCGATGACGCGGAAGCTTTTCCCGGGCTGGCCGTCGGTGATGTTGATGTAATACGCGGCGCGGACGCCGGGTGCCGCCTGATAGGCCTTCCCGAAGCAGTCCGGATAAGACACGCTCCCCTCTCCGCCGGAGGCCGCGCCCAGACGGGAGCGGAACAGGCTGGTCAGTTCCTGGATGTCCTCTTTTTGTGTCTGCACATAGCTCTCGTCCGAAGCGTACTGGGAGAGCTGCTCGGATTCCTGCGGCGTTAAGTCCGGGGACTTCGTCAGAGAAATCCGCGTCTTCACCGCCTGGTTGGAATTGGGCAGTCCCGGAAGCTTCTGGTTGATGGAGCGGTAAAAGTTTTCCGCCTTCTTTTCGATCAGATCATTGTAAGCGGTATTGTTTTCCAGCGTCTGGGTCTCCGCGATATAGCCGCAGACACCGTCGCAGGGCATGCCGCCCAGGATTTCCCAGGCCGTCGAGAGGTAGGTCATACCGTCCCGCTCGCCGTAGGTCGTCGACATTGCCACCGGCATCATGTATAACTGGCTGATCTTTTCCTTATTGCCGTAGAGCCAGCAGGCGTCCAGGAACTGGGTCAGAAGTCCGCCGACGCCGTACCATTCCACCGTGGACGCCAGCACGATTCCGTCCGCGTCCTTCAGGGAAGCGGCCAGCGTCGTGATGCCGTTTTTGAGCTCGAAGAGATTGAACTGTTCCACCCGGACGTTGAGTTCCTCGAACACCCGCGCCATCCGGCCGATCACATAAAGCGTCGGGTCGTCGATGATGCCGCGCCCGCCGTAATAGATGTTGATTTTCATCGGGAATCCCCCCTGTCACAAATCAAAAAACCCTCGCTTCATCCTACCATAAACAGGCGTTTTCCGCAATTTGGGCGCAAAAAAGAATACCGCACCCGTTCAACAACAGAACGGACACGGTACCCGGCGTGCACCCCCAGGGCCTCGAACCCTGGACAACCTGATTAAGAGTCAGGTGCTCTACCAACTGAGCTAGGGGTGCGCTTTTTTATGTGCAGCGTAAACGATTATAGAACACTCGCGGAAAGAAGTCAAGCATATTTGCGTGAAAGAACACAGTCGTGAAGTGAAAAAGTAAATTCCACTCTGAAGGGGGCGAAGTGGAAACAAGTCTTGCAGGCATTTCCACTTGGAAATTACTCTTACGCCCTATCGCCTTATTCTTCTTTTGTCTATTCTCGTGTATAGTAATTCATGTT
>JAFZLB010000092.1 GCA_017551665.1 Lachnospiraceae bacterium | reverse complement strand
TGCTGCCCAGGCAGACCAAGAGTAAGTCACGCTATCAACGTTTAAGATGTGACCGTCCTGTGCTGACGGTCTGTTTTCAATGTCCCAAAAACTGCCTGCAATACTTTTCATTTTGTGCTTGACTTTTTATTAGCAGGCTTTTGCAAAAACGTAGTGAGCAGAATACGGAAAAACTCCTCATTCACTTCTTCGTTGGTGCTGAGTGTCGTGAACGGAAAGTTATCGATCACGTTGAGCTCACTAAGCGGTCGGAAGACCGGGCGGCTGTCGCTTTGATTTTTCATGTTTCTCATGATACATACCTCCTTCGACTGTTGTGTGTGAGGCAGAGCGGATACGTCGCACCCGGCGCCAAGTGTACCGTGAGGCAAATTGCTGATAGGTCCGCGCAGAATGCAGTTTCGTCTGCAAGGAAGGAAAACGCAGGCGATGCACATGCATCGGCAAGTTTTTCTGACACCGCAGACGGAATTGCAGGCGCGCACAACTGTCAGTCATTTGCTTCACGGTGCACTCAGGACGCGTCTGAGATGAACCAGAACTTACAGAATCCACAAAAAACTGCCTGTTACGGGAAGAACTATAACATGCAGGAAGTAAACTGTCAATGAATATTATGAAATAAATATAAACAGTCTTTTGCTGAGGGATTTGTTTATTTTGTACATTCAGTACACACGACGTTGTGAGCAACTCCACTGATTACATTGGTGATCCCGTGCAATTATTTATCGTTTATTATCTCTTGCTCCAATTCAGCAGGCAAGCTTGACAAGAACGCACGGCAGTTGTCGACGATCCGCTCTTCCTGAAGGTGAAATCCCTTCAACGGGAATTCGGATTCACTGTTACGAATTGTGCGTCTGTACTCCACGATCGCACTGCTCAAATCAACCATATCTCGCCATAGTTGCCAAAAGCGCGGATGATCCTCTACGCCGCACTCCCTGCCAAGCAAAGCAATAAAGGTTTTAAGTTCCTGCGCACCGATGGGAAAGCGCCCCTCATTCGCTGTGCGCAGAATCATTCCGATGATTTTCATCTGGAGTTTTTCCGCTTTTTCCAACAATGCTCCTCCGCAGCTTTCTTCCATGCAATCCTGTTTCTCCACTCAAATACTACTTAAGAATCTCATTCAAAATGCTGTTCCAGTTAATCTGATTCGCGGCTTCACGTATGGTTATGATGCTATAAACCCAAAGTCCTCCTCCGATCAGCAACGCAATCAGAGACAGAATCAGCCCTGCTATTGTTTTCGCTTCTTTATTGCCGTTCTTCTTTGCGACAATCGCCATACAGAAACCAATCAGCCCCAGAATCGCCGAAACATAGATAAACCAGAACAGCGCAACACCGATGATACCAAGAACCAGACTCGCAACCGCAGCTCCGTGCCCCGGTTGTTTCACAGGCTGTGGCGGATACTGCGCATATTGCGGCGGAATCTGTTGCCATCTCTGCTCCTGTCCCGCATCCTGCGGCTGTGTAAGCAGCACATCCGCATACTGTTGTCCGTTCTCCTGTTGTTGATTTCGTTCCATTTCCTCACCTCCCGTCGGGACTCATTTTTTGCCTGTCAGTCACTCATTCTATCAGGCCAAAAGACGGGAATGGTGTGCAGGCTGCACACAAGTTCAATGTTTAAATCCTATACCGAAAACAGCATGGCAGAGTGCCATTCAGACAGGTGGGAATTGTGCGATCAGGCGTGAAGCAAAACAGTTTTCAGTCCTTATTCCCTGAGGCGTCAACCCTCTCCAGATGAATATTCCAGACTTCGTCGGCTCTCCATACAATGTAAGAGATTATATCGTTCTCGATTTCAAACGACTTTGTCGAATCAAGAGAAACATGTGCGCCGTCAAGCCCTTCCACCTTCTGTGAAATGCAGATTTGCTTTCCTTCTTCCACGGATTTTGGATTAAAGCTCCCTTTCCAGAATAGCGCGTTCCAGCCGGTATCTTCTTCCAGCCACCAGATTGTGATCGTATCATTTTCCACGTTTGCTATAGCAACTAATATGTGACCGTTCATCGTCACCAGGTCTTCCCGGTCATGATAAACCTGTTTCCAATTATAGGCAGGCAACATATCTTCTCTGACCAGGGTTTGTAATACCTCCTGAAACTGCGGTCCGTGATCCTTCGTTTCATTCAAAGCCTGAGCGAAACTGATAACACTCATTTCCTCGCCGATCTCATCACAGAAGTAATAGGATTCTACCCCCACATCATAGAGACCGTAGGTACCTTCATACGTAAGGCAATAGAGCTTAATTCCATTGATATCAATCTCACGAAAAGAACTCATCTCTGTTACGGAGAGATATTGCAATCCGGCAAGCATGCTGCGCTTGAGTTCCTCTTCCATAAGCGGAATATCCTCTGTGCGCAAACCCGGGGCAGGATCGGTGGCTACTGTAAGAAAAGCCATATTCTCTCCTTTTTCCAAATAATAGGTGTCATTCTCCTTTTTCCAGTCTCCCGGCACGGTCATGCGATACGTCCCCATCTCTATTACATGATCCGCATTTCCCGTCTCAACTTGTGTTCGCCCGGATGAGGCTCCGTCTGCAACAACTGTTTTCTGTGTGCCTGTCGCATCTTCTGTCCGCACCGGATTCACATTATTCTCCTGTTGCATTGTCTGTGTTTCGTCCGTATGCCTCCACACAAAAAAACAAATGATTGCCGCAACGACTGCGACGCCCGCAAGAAGCCACGGCAGCAGTCGGCGTTTCCCTCTTTTGCCCTGATTCTTCGGTGTGCTCCCATCCCGTATTTCCCGTATGGCACGCAGCAGTTCATCCGTGGATTGGTATCTCGCGGAGGGATCCATCTGCGTGGCTTTTTGAATGACCGGGGCATACTGCGGAGTCCCCGGAAAGAGCCCGCGTATCAGAATCCCTAACGCGTAGATATCCGTTCTCGCGTCGGACTGTGCAAAGCCATACTGTTCCGGCGCGGCGTTTCCCTGTGTCCCGATCAGCATCGTATCTCTGTCGGCACCGTCTTTGACGGTTTTTGCCGCATCGTAATCGATCAGTTTCACCGCACCGTCCTTTGTCAGCATTACATTGGCTGCCTTCAGATCCCGGTGCACGATCTGCGGTACAGCCTGATGCAGGAAACGCAAACCTTCGCAGATACAGGCAAGAATCCGCATCGCTTCTCCCTGCTGCAATGCCTGTGTCTGTTGGAGGATATTCTCCAGCGTCTGACCCTCGATGTATTCTTCGATAATCACAAGCTTCCCGTCTTCTTCCCAAAAATCATGTACATTCGCCAGATACGGGCTGTGATGCGTCTTCAGATAATGATAAACCTGCAGATCGTAGAACTGTTTTTCCTTCCGCAAATACAGCTTTTGCGTCGTTTCATCCATCAAAAGCCGTTGCGTTTTGTCTTCGAAATGGTATAATTCGCGATAGAATGTTTTTTGACATTCACGTTTGAGATCCATATTGACAGTATAACATAATCACGCCTTCGTTACATAACCGATTTCGGATAAGAGGAATATAGGAATGGATGAAAAAACCACAAGCGAACTGGAAGCCATACTGAAAAACAAGAAGGTACTGACCCAGCTGGAAGCCTTTCTGGATGACCTCGACGAAGCGCAGTATCCGGATGCCTTCCGGGACTATTTCTTTTCACTGGACAAAGTGCGTGCTCTCTCCGCTGCTGATCTCATCGGCAAAAGCGGCATCGAGCGCACCTATTTTTATCAACTGCAACGCGGCGAGCGCCAGCCGGGGCGGGACAAGATCCTCGCTCTTTCCATTGCCGCACATCTGACGCTGAAAGAAACGCAACGCGCTCTGGAGATTTCCGGCTGCGGTATTCTGTATGTCAAAAACCGTCGCGACGCCATCATCCGTTTTTGTATCGAGAGAAAACTGTCCATGACGGACAGCAATGAACTGCTGGAACAATTCGGAGAAGAACTGATACGCTGAATCAGCTTCACTGACTTACATCTGTTTTATCCCGTCCGCCTCGATCAGAGCGGTCTGTATGCACACGGCCGCCTGTCACATTTCCGAATTGTCGGTAATCTCAGAATTCAACCGCATGCAACTGTACTGCTCAGGTGTTCAACAATGCCTCCGCCTCCCGCACCAGCTTGGGGGCTATCTCAGCAATCTCTTTCGCCTCTTTTTTACTCATGCCGCGCTTTCGCATGTTCATATACACGCGAATACCCTTTTTATTCTCGCCTTTAATGACGCCCTGTTCTATTCCCTTCTCTATTCCCTTATAAATATAAGCAATCTTTCTCTGCGGCCTTTGGATGTTTTGTACATCTCCCGGATGCTTTTACCTTCTTTCATCCCTCCTTATGCCCCACTCTCCCTTTTGCAGACCTCATAATGCCTGCAGGACAGGCAACAATGATGGCAATATTGTTTGTTCCCCGTAAATCCCCTCTTCAACCAGAACCATAACCTGCGCATGATAAACTCCCCCTCATCCCAGAAACTGCACCCTGCAAATCAGGCCGCCCTGTGTTCTTCCATGTATTCCATATACTCGGATTCACTGACAAACAAGATGTACTTCCCGTTCACATACCCCATGTAGCCTGTCGCTGTATGATATCCCTTCATGCTCTGCTCCTTTCATCTACAAATAGAACCAGCCATCTTCATCATCTTGTTCGTCCTCTTTGTCATCTTCTTTGTCATCTTCTTCCTCGTGATCAAAAAGAACGCTGAAGATAATTGCATCCCTGCATGCTTTTTCAAAAACCCCGAGCTTCCCGTCACCGTTAAAATCAAAGAAACTGGCCATGATGCACCTCCTTTGTGCTGTTGTCACCGCTTACACCTTCTACTGATCTATCCGTTTTTCTCCCGATGATCCCGATGATCCCAATGACCACCCTCTAATACCATTCTACGGATATGCTGTACGATAACTTCCCCTGCATGTAGGAGGAACATACCATAAAAAAACGTGCACACGTTTTCGTATAGCAATAAAACACCCCGGCGTGCTCCGGGGTGCAAAAACATTTTATATGATTGATCACTTTATTCTCACCGTTTCTATCATTGTATCGCTACTTACTATCAAACATCTTTATACACCGGTACGAGTAAAAAAGTGAGAGCAGTGCGCCGCACATATCCAATGCAGGCCCGCCCTCTTTGTAGCTCAAGTATACGCCAGTTTACTTGGAAAAGCCAGGAATTTTTCCGTCCCGGGCTAGTGTAAGCTTACTGTCAGTTGGATAAAATAAGATCCTCCCTTAGAGAATGGCTTTGATCCCTTGCCGCCTTCATCTTATCCGGTTATTCGCTCCCGTCAAATGTTTCCGATCAGCTCCCGTGTAGAGGTCTTTTTCGGCACCTGAATCGGTATGGCACCTTCCGTTCCGGTCACCAGATTCGACTGCATCGCAAGCTCACGACGATGCCGGGATTGTACATCTCAGGTGTTCAACAATGCCTCCGCCTCCCGCACCAGCTTAGGGGTTATCTCAGCAATCTCTTTCGCCTCTTTCTTACTCATACCGCGTTTTCGCATGTTCATATACACACGAATACCCTTTTTATTCTCGCCTTTAATGACGCCCTGTTCCATTCCCTTCTCTATTCCCTTTTCCCACGCTTCATCCAAAAAAGTACGCATCGTGTTGCCCCCCTTCCTTTTCAAAAACACCTGGGCCCGCTCAAACAGATCATTGTTCGTCAGTGCCTGCATCAGTTCCAGCAGCTCCGTCACATGACGGATTCTTTCCTCTGACGGCACATAGTTCCTGTTTTTCCTTAACTGTACGAAATAGTCCGCAACGATCCGGAAATCACTCCGGAACATCTTCACCTGTCTTTCCGTCAGGTACGCAATCTCGAACAGATTCATTTTGTAATCGCTTACATACGGCTTCAGCGTGTCATCCAACGGAAAACATCCGCGTAGTGTCTTCGGTGTTCGCCATCTGTGCTCGGTCCCAAAATACAGCACCAGCGAGATCACCGGATAACGCTTTTTGTCCTTCTTCCGTTCCCCTTTGCTGATCTGATCACGATAAGCCGCTCCGTCATATCCCATCATCCTGAGCGGCATATCCGCATCTTCTTCCGACTGGTTCTCCAGTCCGACAAGCGCGATACGCACCTCGTGGTTCTTCCAAAACTTTGCCACGTCCCGCGCCTGATCCCGGATTTTTCCATGTGCGTTGTAATTGCTGACCGGATTGGCTTCCTCCAGATCCTTCTCCCGCACCAGGCGCCTGCCATTAAACAATAACACGTTTACGATGTCGGCAAAAACATCATTTCGTTCTTCCAACGACTTCTTCGTCAGATCTTTCTTCCCCATGTGTTCTCCTTCGCGTTGCCTGAAAACACCGGGGATGCCGACAAAAACAGTATAGTACATCTTCACGGTGTCTTCAAGTTTATGTGAGGCAGAGCGGATACGACGCCCCCGGCGCCTGGGGACGCGTCTGAGATGAACCAGAACTTAAAGAATCCACAAAAAACTGCCTGTTACCGGAAGAACTATAACACGCAGATAGTAAACTGTCAATGAATATTATGAATTAAATATAAACAATGTTTTACGCGAGGGTTTGGTAAATTTGTATACTGTGGATTATAGCCTGATAAATCTTAAGCATCTTCAAAGAATGCCTCATTGTCACTTCGTGGCAATACATGCATCAGAAGGAATGAAATACAATTCGTACCAGTGCATCTCCCGGAAACAACTCTCCCTTTGAAAAACCGGTATCTCCGTTGATGGAGATCTCAAATACCGTCCCCTCCGGTGTCAAAAGTCCAGTGATCAAGTCTTTTGCACCTTCCGCCTGTATGTTATCAAATCCGGCTGCCTGAAACATCAGGACGATGTTTTTGTAGTTTTCTTCCATCGCGGCGGAAGCGCTGACCGGGGCCGGCAAATACCCCTTCTCCAGCATTACTTGTCCAACTCCAAGCGTTCAACTGACGCAGTCTTTTGAATTTGCGTTTCATCAATCTTGTGAATTGTAATTGTTTTAGAACCATCGTCAAGAAAACCGGCGCGCCGCAATTGGGACAGTGCCGAATTCTCTTACCCTCCATCCACTCAAGATCGCCCTGACATGCCGGCATTTTAGATGAATGAGGCTCATTTTGCGCTGATATATGAAAAGAGATCATCATGTATCTTTTCCGGTTCATGTCCGGGAACCGCCTGATAAATACTTTGGTCGCACGACTGCCAGATGACCACACCATCTATGTGCAACTGTTCAATCACATACCACTCTACGGGAATGTCATTTCGTAATTCTCTTTCTTCTTTTGTCACCTCAACAACATTCAAACGTGATGTGTTACAAATGCCGGTTAATTCATGCCCATTCCCTGAAACCGCACCATATAATGATAAACACTCTCTGTAATCGTCTGCAAGAACGATGCCTAATTCCTCTTCGGCCTCTGTAATCAGGAATTCTTCTACTGCTCCTGTCGATGTGAAACCATCTATCGAAGGTAACTCAACCTTAATTTGTTCCATATTCATCCTCCAAATGCACTTGCTATCGTTTTCCAAAAAGCTGTCTTTTGTACAGCAAATGTGCCGCGATCTATCTGAGACTCCACACCAAATTCATGCCATATTGCATTATTATCACCCTGCATATGCTCCGCCTTGGTTAAGATTGCAAGTGTGGAATCCATCTGCTGACCAATGTGATGCAACTCATATGGCGTTCCGGTTGGATCCAGCGCTGCCAGTCCCTGTTGCATCCGTTGCAGATTTGTTCTGCCCACCTCGTCAACAAAGTTCGGATCGATATTTCTGATCAATGCAGCCTTTCCGTTAATCATTTCAGTCGTAAGGCCGGCCTCTTTACAGATTTGATACTGCTCCATGTTTTTGAAGCCCTTGATCACATCCAACGGATAGCCGGACTCTTTCTGGATACTCGCCACTTGGTTCATTGTCAATCCATTTGCAGTTGCTCCGTGTAGTTTTACCGCTTCACCGGCTCCTCCGCCAATAGAGCCAAAAAAGGCACCCCATTTGAATGCCTCGCTTCCGGAAAGCGCGGCAGCCTCAAGCGCCTTATCAATATCTCCTGTCTGATACATCTCTACGGCACCGGCCGCGACTGCGGCAAACGTTCCTGATTCCAGAGCAAATATTGTCCCCGTTTTTGCCGATGCGGCAAAGATCATGCTCACTGCCGGTGCACCAAGACCTGCAGAAACAGTGGAAACTGTGACACAGATCAATATGACACCCGTACCAATCAAAACATTCTTTATTACCCTGCCATAAATATCCTCATACTCTGTAAACTCCTGTACGACTGTTGACCCGTCTTCTCCGAGTGTAAAAATATACTTTGTCCCCTGGAACTGTTCATCCAGTTCTTCAAGCGTATAGCCATAAAAAACATTTGCCTGTGAGTTGTAATTCAACTCCTCGATGTATTCCTTGGAAATATAAATGGCGCTGATGTTTTCAACAAAAACATCCTCTCCAAGTTGGGAAATAATATCAGCGTATATACTGTCTTCCATATAGCGTAACAGATCCGGATCGCTTAAATCGGCGTATTCCGGCGTTCTTCCCGTCAGTTCATTAGCCTCTGATGCTTCAGAGGTCACCAAGATATCACTGGCCGAAGAAGCTGTCTTTGTTGTCTCTGTCTCAGCTTTTTTTGAACAACCACACAACAATATGGAACAGGTCAGCAGGCCGGCAATGATTCTTCTGAACATTATTCGCTATCCTCCTGTTTCTTATATTCCTCAGACTGAAGTTCTTCCCCCGGTTCTGTTGTGACTGGCTCCTGTTCTGTCGTGACGGTTTCCGGTTTCGTTGCGACAGTCTCCGTTGACTTTCCGCCTTTTCTTCGAGAAGCGGCAAAGCCGCCCGCCGCAACGATCGCAACTGCGCCGATTGCGATCGGAATGGCCGGTGTTCTATTTCCTTCATCAGACGTCTTTTCTTTCTCTTCGGAAGATGATGCCGTTTCTGATGAATCGGCTTTATCCTCTTTTTCTCCTGACGTCACTTCCGTCTGCGGTGTTTGCTCCGGCATGATGATCTTTCCTTCATCTGAAATTGTCGCACCCTGCGCGAGCAGCTTTTCAATATCATCAACGGACAAGCCGTTCTCCATCGAAGCTTTCAAAAGCTTATTTGTTCCGACATAAATCTTCTTCGTCGTTTCCTGATTGGTGTACTTGTTATTCACGGTAATGGTGTATATGCCTTCTTCGGTATATTCATCTCCGTCCTTTGCGGGTCTGTTGAATCTGGGATCCTCTGTCAGACCTTCCGCCCCTTCGCGTAACACTTCCTTCTTGATGTTTATGTCAAGATACCTGGACTTCGCCAAATCCAAGCGAAAGCCATTCTCCGTTGTGGCGCTGTTGGCGAGTTCCTCACCTGTCAGCACGTCAAAAGGATAGACCATACAGTTTCCGTTGCGTACAGAATACTGAAACGCAATGCGGTAGCAGTAATAATCATCAAAAACCAGACCGTCATCCATTACCATATAGTCAAGCGCAATTTCATAGTCACCCTCTTCAAACAACTGCACTATCGTGTCTGCATCAAATGAAGTGTTTGCCTCCAGATAATTGGTATATATTGTCGGTTCATGTTTGATTCCCTGGTGGTCCGTAAATTGAATGATAAGTGCTCCCTTTCCGAGATTCGTTTTGGGAATCTCGAATTGCTGGTCGTATCCGCCATTATCTTCCGCAAGTAAAAGGTTTTCCTTCCCGTTCAGCCGGTTCAGATCCTGTTTCAGCCGGAACCATAGGGTCACCTGATCACCAACATTCTTTAAGAACACCGGGTTTCCGTTTTCATCGGTTGCTTCTCTTGTATATCCGCTGACAAAGAAGTTTCCGATATCCCATCCGAAATGAACGTCGTCAATGTCAATTTCAATACTGCCACTATATCCGCTGTCTTCCGTCCGGATCTTCTGCCCTAGCGACTTCGTCATCATCTGTGACATATCAACTTTGTTTTTCGTATTATTTACATCATAAGCATAAAACTCATACACTTCCGCATAGCGTCTGCTCTCGTAGGTGTTATCTGAAAAAATGTACAGAAAGGAACCCTCCTCCACCAGGATATCCGTTTTGTATGCAACAATAATTCTGTAATAACAGCCGTTTACCAGCTGCACATCGCTTGTCTCGAAGATGCTTTCACTGTTTACCGGTACATCATTAAACCTGTTTGTATATACCGTGTCGTTCAACCACAGTTTTCCGTCTTTCGAGGTTTGGATGATAATCGCGCCTTTCATGATCTTTTCGTCAATCGCAGCATCACCGATTGTTTTCTCGGAATCATCCACAAGATGCCATGCATCCTCCGGGGCTTCCAGCAGTTCATTGTCATATTTATAGTGTATTTTAATCGTACCGTTCTCCACGCCATAAGCAGAGAAACCTTCTTTCCGAGAAGTGTTGGCGATATTACCGGAGAGTGAGAAAGTTCCATAAGTTTTTGCACCTTCATCACTTGCACTTACACTCTCCGCGTCATGAAAAACATAGGGGGATTCACCGATAAACTCATACACTTTTCCGGGAAGAAGTATTTCCTCTTCTTCAGCAGAAACGGAAAGCGGCACGATTGCCAGAGAGCACAGTAACACGAGAATGGATAAAAAAGAACAAAAGACTCTCTTCTTCATTTTCTTTTCTCCTGTTCGATAAGCAGAATCATTGCATGACAGTCGCAAATTGCCATACATTCAGATTTTTCATATCAGTACAAGTGTATACTATACACCGATATGCGTCAATATCGTATATCGGTTATCACCTTGTTATGCCAGGGTTATCATGCATACATATGATTCAGCGTCGCAATAATCGATTTTGGTTAATATCCCTATGCACCAATTACGGTTATCATTTTTGTATGATAGTATATGACCGATTATGGAACACAATGAAGCGTAAGAACGTTTCACAATATGCCCTGATCAAGCATCACGGAATGAGTCCTGCGCAGATCACGCGGCTGAAGCGGAACGAGAGCGTCAGTATTCATACGATCGATCGTCTGTGCCGGATTCTGCATTGCAAGGTTTCGGATATTATGGAATACCACGAGCCGGAGGAATAACGCTTCCGGCTCGTTTCTTTGTGGAGCAGACACGTTGCGTCTGCATGTACAAAAGTAACAAAGCTCCTGTCAAAAGATTGTTTATATTTAATTCATAATATTCATTGACAGTTTATTCGTCTCATGTTATAGTTCTCTCAACAACAGAATATCGGATCTCTGTGGAATCTGAAAGTTCTGGTTTATCTCAAACGCGCACCTAGGCGCCGGGTGCGCCGTGTCTTGAGAGTGCAGCAGGCTTCACATCAAGAAAGGAGGGTATCTCTTGGAGCTTACACGAATTGACAGAAACGAACAGGACGGATATGCTACAGGTATACACTCATCCGGAAGGAGGTCTGTCATGAACGTGCAGGTAAAGCAATGGGGTAACAGCAGAGGGATCCGTTTGTCTAAGGCGATGTTACAGAAAGCGGAATTTGGTGACAGCGAGCAGCTGGATGTCCAAGTGACACCCGGAAGAATCGTATTGTCGAAGCAGTTCCGTCATAAAACACTCGAAGAACGCGCAAGTGATTTTCAGGGAAAACTTCACCTGGACGGCGAGTTTGACTGGGGTGAGCCAAAAGAGCGGGAACTGTGGTAATCCCCCCCCCTGTTGCGGATGCCACATCCCGTATCAAACAACAAAAAATCATTTCCTCTTTTTTCGTTTTTGTGATATTTATCACACTTTTCGCTGTTTTCCTTGCATGGCTGTGGGAGATACGTTAAAATGACACTACCTAATTCGACAGTTGTTGTTTTCAAAAGGGGAGTATTCTTTCATGGATACGGCGGCAAGTCTACCGGATTACAGCGCATTTTGCGCGTCGGCAGAACGTCTGCTGCGGGACGGTGAAGACCGTCCGTTTGCGCTTGCCGCGATCGACATCGATTTTTTCAAGCTGTTCAATGAAATACACGGGCGCGAGGCCGGAGACCGGATCATCAGCGATACCGCGGGTTTGCTGCAGACCTTTGCCGCGACCGCCGGCGGTGTGGCGGGCTATTTCGGCAGCGATGATTTCGCACTCTTTCTGCCCTGGGAGGACACGGACAAGGACGCGTTCTACACCTCGCTTTCCTCGTCGGCCTTATTCGAATACCGGGACGGTTTCTTTCCTTCCGTCGGCATTTATCCCGTCACGGACCGCACGGAATCCGCGGATGTGATGTATGAGCGCGCCCGCATTGCGCTCAACAGTATCCGCGGCAGCTTTACGGAGCATGTTGCCGTCTATGACGCGGAGAAGCATGAGCGTCTTCGCAAGGAGCTGCGGCTTCTGCTGGACGCGAGGCGCGGCCTGAAGAACGGCGAGTTTCTCTTTCACCTTCAGCCGAAGTGTGACATGAACAACGGCAAGATCATCGGCGCGGAGGCGCTGGTGCGCTGGCAGAGCGCGGATAGCGGGATGATCTCGCCCGGCGCGTTTATCCCCGTTTTGGAACGTCATAACTACATCACCACGCTGGACTGCTATGTCTGGGATGCCGTCTGCAGGTGGCAGCGTTCGCTTCTGGACGAGGGCTTTGATCCGCTGCCGGTTTCCGTGAACGTTTCGCGCAAGGATTTTCTGGAAATGGATATTGCCGAACACTTCCTCGCGCTGACGGAAAAATACAATCTTCCGCATGAGCTGATTGAGCTGGAGATCACGGAGAGCGCCTTCGTGGACAGTTCCCTTGATCTGAAAGGCGCCATCCGCCGCCTGCGGGAAGAGGGCTTCCATATTCTGATGGATGATTTCGGCACGGGCTATTCCTCCCTGCATTCGCTGCGGGATTTGAGCTTTGACATTCTGAAGACGGACATCCGCTTCCTGGACAAGGGCGGGCAGTCGCGAAGAGGAATTGACATCATGGAGTCCGTGCTGAACATGGCAAGGCTCCTCGGCGTGCCCATGATTGTGGAAGGCGTGGAGACCGCGGATCAGGTCGAGGATCTGTTGTCCATCGGCTGCAGCTACGCACAGGGTTATTATTTCCACAAGCCCGTTCCGGTGGACGTTTACATGCAGATGGTCCAAAACCCGTACAACGTGGACCGCGGCGGCATGACCGTGCAGCGCGAGGAACAGATCCGCCTCAGCGAGTTTTTGGACGCCAACATGTACAGCGACGAAACGCTGAACAGCATCCTGGGCGCGGTCGCGTTCGTGGAAGACGACGGTGAGCATCTTCGCCTTGTCCGTTCCAACGAGCGCTTTGACCGTCTGATTCATACGTTGCTTTCCACAGATGACCCGGCATACAGTTTCGTCCATGACCTCAGCACATACGCGGAGGAGATGAAGCGCCTGCTCCGCATCGCGGAAATGAATCTCGTGGACGGCTGCAGCGAAATGCTTGTCATGAAAAACAGCGAGGGCGATACGGTCCGGGTGCATATCCGGGTCTTCATGCTCAACGAGCGCGACGGGCGCAAGCTCTTTTATATGAGCGCCGAAAAGATCGAGCCGAAGTGGAGCGATGAGGATCTCTGGCGGGAGCTGCAGGAAACGCAGGCGCGTCTGAGTTTTCTTCGCGCGGCACTCAACCGTCTGCCCAACCCGATTTTCCTGAAGGACGCCGAGGCGCGCTTCCTCTTCTTCAATGACCAGTACGCCAAGGCCTTCGGCATGCGCCGTGCGGATTATATCGGAAAGACCGTGCTGGATCTGGAATACCTGCCGAAGGACGACCGGGAGCGTTTCCAGAAAGAGGACGAAGAACTCATCCGCAAAGAATCCGAGCTCAGCTACGAATCGGAGTTTCTGTTTTCCGACGACACATCGCATCTCGCGCTCTACTGGTCCACGGGCGTCCATGACAAAAAGACGGACCGCCGCGGACTTATCGGCGAGATCGTCGATATCTCCAGACACAAAAAAACCTGATTGTCTTTCTTCCTATCGTAAAGAAACTCCCTGAATCCGCCGATATACGTATCAGGTATATGTATCCGCACGGTAAGGAAAGGGAGGACTCTATGAAAGTTCGTCGTATCAGTATTACCCTGCAGCTGTTTCTGATCATGACCGCTCTGATCGTCATCGCAAACGTCACCCTCGGCATCATCTTATACAAACGCGCCAACAGCATCATGATGTCGCAGATCCGGGAAAACGCGGCCAACCTCGCGGCCTGCGCGGCAGCCTCCGTCGACGGCGCGGCGCTTGCTTCCATTAAAGAAGGGGACGAAGACAGCGAAGCCTATGCCAGCGTCTTCGAATCTCTGGTTCTGTTCCGCGACAACGCCGGTGTCGAGTTTATCTACACCGTGGGCCCCGATCCCGAGCTCGGCGCGATCTTTTTGGTGGACTCCGATACGGAAGAGCCGGCGATCTTCGGGGAGGAATTCGAATGGAGCGAATCTACCATGGCCGCCTTTCGGGGGGAAGTGGTCGCGGACGAGGTGCCCTACACGGATGAATGGGGCACGCACTTAAGCGCCTACGCGCCGATCTATGACGGCACAACGGTTGTCGGCGCAGCGGCCGTGGACTTGAGTTTTGACTGGGTGTAGTCCCAGACGAGCGCCCTGATCATGACGATCGTCCTTGTCTGCGTCATCAGCGGTGCCATCAGCGTATTGATCATCATGCTGTTGTGCGCGCATCTGCGTCGCAACTTCAGGAAACTGAACGAAAAGCTGATTGACCTGACCGACGGTTCCGGCGATCTGACCAGGAAAATTGAACAACATTCCGGCGACGAATTTGAAGTCATTGCCGGTCACATCAACACCTTCACCGGGCAGATCCGCGATCTTGTCCGGCAGGTTGCCGGCACCAGCGAAAACATCCTGCAGTCCCAGGAATCCGTGCAGGGTTCCATCGGGCATAACGTCCAGACCATCCGCGAGATGGGCGATCACATCGTTTCCATCAGCGCGAATATGGAAGAATGCAGTTCTTCGAGCGAATCCATCACCTCGGAACTCGGCAATGCCGCCGAGGCCGTTTCCAATTTTGCCGCGCAGATCGGCGAGGTGGAGCAGCAGACGCAGCAGGCGGCCGTCCGCGCGGATGACGCCGCGAAGATGGCGGTCTCGCATCGCGAAAAGGCCATGGCGGAGATCACAAGACTCGAAGGCGCGATCAGATCCGCAAACGAAGACGCGAAGTCGATTGAAGAAGTCCGCGCGATCGCGACGCGCATCAACGAGATCGCTTCCCAGACGAAGATTCTTTCCCTGAACGCGCAGGTCGAGGCGGCCCGTGCCGGCGACCAGGGCAAGGGCTTCGCGGTTGTGGCAACGGAGGTCGAAAAAATGTCCACTGCCATCACCTCCGCCGTCGACGAAATCACCGCGATCAACAACACCGTCATCGACGCCGTGGAAAAGCTCTCCTCGACCAGCATGGAGATGACGGAGTTTATCGAGCAGAGCGTGGTCGGCGATTACGACCGCTTCGTTTCCGTCGGCGAGGATTACGGCGGCACCATGCAGACCGTGCAGACTTATATGCAGGATATGCGTGACAAGAGCAACGGCATCAACGACGTGATCACCGGCATCCACGACAACATCGGCGGCATTGCGGCGGCCGTCAACGAAAGCGCCCGCATGATCGAACAGCTCAACGCTTCCTCCGGAGAGATTTCGGAAGAAATCCGCTCCCTGGAACAAAACTCCGTGGAGAATGTGGAACAGACCGGCAGACTGAACGGGGATATTCAGAAGTATAAGTTTTAATCAGATTCTGACGCAGAACGGCCGCCGGCAAAAAAACCGGCGGCCGTTTTTTTATCTCACAGCTGTTCTTTTAGAACCGCACGACCTCCGGTTCTTTGGTAAAGGAACTGAAGGTTGCGGTGGCGTCCTTAAGATAGAAGACCTCCGTATTGCCGTCATCGGCCTTGTACATTCCCTGCAACTCCGGATACGCGTCCAGCATGGACTGTCTGGCTTCCACGCGGTCGTCCTCGACGAGCGTTGCCGCCACACGGAGCCATTCGCCGTTCAGGAACGTGCAGATTTCCACCTTCGGATTGGCGTGAATCTGTTTGGACACATCCTTCACCTTGCCGGTCTGGATATACAGCTTGTCCTCGAAGATATGGGCCGTGCCGAAGGGCCGGACACGGGGCTGGTCACCTTCCACGGTCGCGAGATAATACGTCTGTGCGTCTTTCAAAAACTTCTCCGTTCTTTTCATCACAGCTTCTCCTTTATTTCAACAGCGATGTCAGGGTCGAAAGCAGCGCATTTCCGGAAGCGTCTTCTTCCTTGTCATCCTTGCCGCCGCCGAACAGCGAACCGAGCAGAGAACCGATGCCGCCGCCGGAGGAAGCGATGCTGTCGGAATCGTCACCGCCGCCGAACATCCCCATGAGCGAGGAGAGATCAAAGCCGCCCTTGTCGTCTTTCTGGCCGGCGTTGTTCGTGGCTGCGGAAAGACCGCTTAAGAGCGCAGGCGCCATGCTGCCGAGCGCTTTTGTGACCTGGCTTTCTTCCATCTTGCTTTCTTTGGCGAGCGCGCCGACAACGTCCTTCTGGCTTCCGCCGAGGATATGACCGATGATCTTTGCGCCGTCCGCCTCATCGGCATCCGTGATCTGATCCGCCATGGACTTTGTGCTTGTGTGCTGTCCGAGCGCCTTGAAGAGAGACTGCGCACCGTCCGGCGAAGAAGCGTTTTTCGTCATGCCGGAGAGCAGTGCGGGCAGGGCGCTTTGAATCAGCGAAGAGATCTGATCCGTGGATGCGCCGGTCTTTCCCGCGAGCGCGCTGCGCGCGGAAGAGCTGTTCATGGTGGACATCAGCATATTCAGTAAATCCATTGTTATACCGCCTTTCTGTTGCATGGATGAAAAGTAACTTCACAATTATACCACAGGACGCTCCTGTTCCGCCATCCGTCTGGCACAGTGATTCTGAACGAGGGGACTAATACAAAATCTCCGGCAGGAGGGCGATTTCTTCCTCCGGGAGCATGAGGATGGCGGCGAGCTGTCTTGCGGCATAACGCTGGCCTTCACGGTACGCCCGGTATTCCGGTTCGGTGACAAAGCAGTAATTGCCGATCATTCTTGCCAGATCACCCTGTCTGCTTTCTTCCAGCAGGCGCACGGATTCATAGAGCACCTGCGCCCATTGCTGATGATAAGAGGAAGTCACGATGGTGAAGGTTTTGATGCCCTGTGTCTGCAGGATGGCATACACATTGAGCGCGTTCTCTGCGGTGTTGATGGCGTCCTCTTCCGTCAGGATGCGTTCTTCCGGAATGCCGCAGACTTCAGTCAGGTACTCTTTCATTCTGCCGGCTTCCGTGTACTGCTCCGGATTGTTTCTGCCGGTCACGCCGCCGGTGCAAATCAGCAGCGCGTCCGGAAAGGCTTCCGCCGCAAGGGCTGCCGCGTCGCAGCGTCCCTTGAGCTCCGGTGACAACTCGCCAAACTTGAGCTCATAGCCCAGCACCACAAAGGCATGCGTCTTCCCGTCCGGCACCGGAAGCAGGGAAACATCGTCCTTGCCGTAACACAAAAGACGGTAGTCGGGATCCAGGTAATAGCGCTTCCAACAGTCCGCGATCTCTCCGGCCAGCGCGTCCGGGATCGCCGCCACATCCTCGTCAATCCGGCGCAACGCTTCCTCCGAGGGCTGCTCATAAGCAATGACAAGATCCTGCAGCAATACCCGGTATGCCGCAGGATCCGTTTCGATGTAGCTTTGCTCTATATGCTTTTGTTCCGTGGTGATTTCCGCAGCCGCGTTCTGTTCCGGGGCGCCCTGTGCGCCGGTATTCTGCCCCGTGACATCCTGCGCCGCGGTATCGCCATCCTCTTTCGTCGGCACCGGTTCCCAGACAATCTGCTCCGGAACGGCTTCCGGCGTCTGCGCGGTGCAGCCCGTGACCAACAGGCAAAAACAAAACAGCAAAAGAATGTGGCTTCGTCTGATCATCCGGTTCTTCCTCAGATCTTCTCCACCCCGATCTTTGCCTTCTCGCCGTTGATGTCCCATTCCTTCGCACCCGGCACATCCCTGTCATACAGGATTTCATCCGCAAGCACCTTGTTGCCGATGAAGTCCGCATTCTTTTTGAGCACTTCGATGACGCGTTCCGCGCCGGTGACGGAAAGGCGGATGCGGTCGGTGACCTCGAAGCCCGCGTCCTTGCGGGAGGTCTGCACCTTGGAGACAATCTCGTTGGCAATGCCCTCTTCGATCAGCTCCGGCATCAGGTTGCAGTCCAGCACCACCGTCACGCCGTTTTCTTCCTGCGACATGAAGCCTTCCTTCTGCGCCGTGTCGATCAGCAAATCCTCTTTTGTCAGCGCCACTTCCGTTCCGGCGACGCTGAACTTTAACGCGCCTTCCGCGTTCAGTTCGTCCATCGCGGCATTGCCGTCAAGCGACGCCAGATGCTCTTTGATGCCGCCCAGCTGCTTGCCGTATTTGGGACCGACGGTCTTTAACTGCGGCTTGAAGGTATAGCTTGTGAATTCCCGCACATCCTCCGTGAAGACGACTTCCTTCACGTTCAGTTCCTCGCGGATGATGGAAACAAAGTTTTCGTCGGAAGCAAGCTCGCCATGTCCCTTGTCCGTGCCCCCGGACGTGCGGACATACAGTGACTGCACCGGCTGGCGGTTCTTGATGTTCGCCGCGTTTCTCGACGCGCGGCCGAGCACGACAATTTCCATGACCAGTGCCATGCTGTCTTCCAGCGCCTGATCGATCATCGCTTCATCGCAGACGGGATATTCCGTCAAGTGCACGGATTCCGGCGCTTCCGGAAAGCTTTCGCAGACGAGGTTGCGGTACACCGCTTCCGTGATAAAGGGCGTCATCGGCGCCGCGGCCTGCGCAAGCGAAATGAGGCAGCTGTACAGCGTCAGGTAAGCCGCGATCTTGTCGGCTTCCATGCCCGCCGCCCAGAAGCGTTCGCGACATCTTCTGACATACCAGTTGGAAAGATCGTCCGTGAACTGCAGCAGGCTTCTGCCGGCCTCCGGAATCTTGTACTGATCCAGCGCTTCATCCGTTTGGCGGATCATCGTATTCATGCGGGACAGAATCCATCTGTCCATGACGGTGAGCTGCGCCTCCGCGAGCGCCTTTTTGCAGGCGGCGTGCAGCGCCTCGCCCGTGATCTGTCCGTCGATCTTCAGATACTGCGCGGCGTCAAAGCCATCGATGTTCGCATAAAGCACAAAGAAAGCATACGTGTTCCAAAAGGTCGAAAGGAACTTGCGCTCTCCCTCCTGCACGGCCTTGCCGGAGAAGCGGCTCGGCAGCCAGGGCGCGGAGTTCGTATAGAAATACCAGCGGATCGCGTCCGCGCCGTAGGTTTCCAGTGCCTCAAAGGGATCCACCGCGTTGCCCTTGGATTTACTCATCTTCTGCCCGTTCTCATCCTGTACCAGTCCGAGCACGACAACGTTTTCAAAGCAGGGCTTATTGAAGAGCAGCGTAGAAATCGCATGGAGCGAATGGAACCAGCCTCTTGTCTGGTCAACCGCTTCCGAAATGAAGCTCGCGGGGAACCAGTTTTCCTCAAACAGTTCCTTGTTTTCGAAAGGATAATGCAGCTGCGCGAAGGGCATCGCACCGGAGTCAAACCAGCAGTCGATCACTTCCGGTACACGTCTGCAGTTTTCGCCGCATTCGGGACATTTGATCATGTAACGGTCAATATACGGACGGTGCAGCTCCACGGACAACGCGCTTCCGTCACCGGTGAGCGAGGCCAGCTCCTCTCTGGAACCCACGGAAATCTGATGGCCGCAGCCCTCGCATTCCCAAATGTTTAAAGGCGTACCCCAGTAGCGGTTACGGGAAATTGCCCAATCCTGGATGTTCTCCAGCCAGTCGCCGAAACGGCCGCTCCCGATGGATTTCGGCACCCAGTTGATCATGTTGTTATTGCGGATGAGGTCTTCTTTGACCGCGGTTTCCTTAATGAACCAGGATTCGCGCGCATAATAAAGCAGCGGCGTTTCACAGCGCCAGCAGTGCGGATAATCATGTTCAAACTGCGGTGCTTTCAGCAGCTTTCCGTTTGCCTTCAAGTCCGCGATGATCTCCGGATCCGCGCTTTTGATGCCCGCTTCGATCTCGTCTTCGTTCGGCTTTGCGCGCATGCCCGCAAAGGGTGTCACGTCCAGCATCACGCCCTTTTCGTCCACCATCTGCACAAAGGCGATTTCATACGCGCGGCCGACCCTTGCGTCGTCCTCACCGAAGGCCGGCGCGGTATGCACGATGCCGGTACCGTCTTCCATCGTGACGTAGGAATCGCAGGTCACAATAAAGGCCTTCTCGCCCTTGCGCTTTGCGGCAGCCTCCGCTGTGCAGTCGTAGAGCGGTTCGTAGGATTTGTATTCGAGCGCCTTCCCCTGCATTTCTTCCAGGATGGTGTAGCTTCCCGCTTCCTCTCCGAGCACGCTGTCGAGCAGCGCCTTTGCCATGTAATAGGTGTTGCCGTCCGCGGCCTTCACCTTCGCGTAGGTTTCGTCGGGATTGACACAGAGCGCGACATTGGACAGCAGCGTCCACGGCGTTGTCGTCCAGGCGAGGAAATACGCGTCCTCGTCCTTTGCCTTGAAACGCACGATGGCACTGCGCTCCTTGACTTTTTTATAACCCTGCGCGACCTCATGCGAAGACAGCGGCGTCCCGCAGCGCGGGCAGTAAGGCACGACCTTGAAGCCCTTGTACAGAAGCTTCTTTTTCCAGATCTCGCTTAAGGCCCACCACTCGGACTCGATATAATCATCCTCGTAGGTGATGTAGGGATGATCCATGTCCGCCCAGAAGCCGACGGTGCCGGAGAAATCCTCCCACATGCCCTTATAAGTCCAGACGCTCTCGCGGCATTTTTTGATGAAGGGCTCAATGCCGTAATCCTCGATCTGATCCTTGCCGGAGATGCCGATGTCCTTTTCCACTTCCAGCTCCACCGGCAGACCGTGCGTGTCCCAGCCGGCCTTGCGCGGCACGTAATATCCCTTCATCGTGCGATAGCGCGGAATCATGTCCTTGATCGCACGCGTTAAGACATGGCCGATGTGCGGCTTGCCGTTTGCGGTCGGCGGCCCGTCGTAAAACATATAGGTCTCTTTGCCTTCGCGGATGGAAACGCTCTTGTTGAAAATGTCACGATCTTTCCAGAACTGTTCGATTTCCTTTTCGCGTTCGACAAACTTCATGTCGGCGGAAACTTTTTGGTACATGGGTTTTCTCTCCTTTTATTCCAGACGCTCGAGCAGAAACTCCAGCATCATATAATACGTGTCGTCCGAATAATGCACGCCGTCCGGCGCTTCAAAGCCGTTGCGCACGAGGTAGCCGTAAAGATCCAGCAGCTTCGCGCCTTCCACCTCGGAAAGCCTCGCGTTGAAGGCTTCGATCTCCGCGTTTTGTATCGTGTAACCGCCGACGCCTTCCCGCACCGGACCCACGGTCACAATCCACAGCTTCTTGCCCTCTTCGATCAGCTTTGTATAGGTCTCGATGTAACGGTCGATCAGCACAAGGTCGTTCGCACCGAGCAGCATCACATAGCGGTCCTTCTGTAGACGCGCCGCTTCCGGCAGCGCTTCCTTCACCAGCCAGTTATGGCCCATCGCGGACTTGGCCACCACATTGATCTTTTTATTGGAAGAAATCCGCGTCGCCAGATCCAGGCCGACCGTCCGGCTGTCGCCGATCAGGACATAGTCATACTGAATGTCACGTTGCAGGGCATCGAGGCGCTCCACCGGATCCTCCGGCAGCTCCGGAAGATCCTGCAGCGTGATGTGCGTGTAAGAAGTATCCTGCCGCGTCACGCCAAAGAGTTTTTCGCCGTAAAAAACCACGATGGTGATGACCACCGCCAGCAACGCCACGACCGCTATGATCACATAGTGTTGTCGTTTCAACCCGTGTCCTCCGGAGACGAAAACAACAATGCCTGCACTTCCTCTTTTGTGATGCCGCCGAACATCTCCCCCGGCGCAAAGTGTTCCATCACGGCGGAAACCTCCTCCGCCGTAAAGCGGATCCCCTTCAGCGCCTCCTCCAGCTCCGTCAGCGGTCGCAGGGAAAGAAAATCGCCGTAAAAACGGATGTCCCGCACAATGCCTTTTTCGATTTGTGCCCGGATCTCCATGGAACCGCCGTCAAATCTGCGGCTGCGCGTCATCGTCGCCACGGGGGAGCGGCCAAAATTCCACTCCCACGTATTATACTTGATTTGGCGCAAGTTTTCCACTTCCGCCAGTTCTTCCGCGCCAAGGCTTTCCCGCACAAGGCCGCTCCGCTCCTGCATGAAGTCTATCAGATAGCGCCAAAAGTCCGTCAATTCCATGTCTTTTCCCGCCGCCCGCAGGAAATCGCGGATGTTGCCGATCCTTCTGCGCACGGATTTCACGCCCTTCCCGGAGAGCTTTGCGGGATCCGCGCGCAGTGCTCCCTCGACCAGGGACGCGTCGGAATCAAAGAGCAGCGTTCCGTGGTGCAGAATGCGCTCCTTCACCATGCGCTGCGCCGTCCCCGACACCTTCTTTCCTTCCACGAGGATGTCGTTTCGGCCGGAGGCCTCCGCGGCAAGGCCGAGATTTCGCAGCGCCGCGACCACCGGCTCCGTAAAGGCCGTCGCATGGCGCTCTCCCGCGTCCTTCACGTCCGTGAGAAAGGAATAATTCAGATTGCCGAGATCATGGTAGACCGCCCCGCCGCCCGTGCTGCGCCGGATCACGCGGATGTCGTGCGCCGCCACGAAGGCGCTGTTGATCTCCGCCTCCGTGTTCTGGTTCAATCCGACGACAATCGTGTTGTCGTTTTGCCAGAGGATGAAATAATCCCCCTTCGTCCTGCGCAGCAACACAACTTCTTCAAAGGCAAGATTATAGTACGGATCCGTACTTCCGGTTTCAAGATAAAACATATCGTCCCCCTTTCAGGAACCATAAAAAACAACTTCCCTTCCGGGAAGCTGTCTTCTTCGAGCGACAGACGGGATTCGAACCCCGTTGATGCAAACCCCGAAAACGCCATAAGAAAGGAGTTTCGTGCACCCTCCCACCTGATCGGGTAATCAACGAGGTAATCAGATCAGGCCGGTGCTTCTGCCATTTCTTCAACTAAATCATTTCTGAGTTTCGCATCAGAGCATGCTTTTGTTCCGCCATTCTTCTTAACGATGTCTATGACTTCTCCAATTTCCCCAACCATCCAGAGAAGTTTATTCTTTCCCGTCTCCGGACCGATAGCTTCCCATTTATCCTTGTACTTTTCTTGTAAATTCCTTTGCATTTCCTCCATCTCATTTATTGTAAAATCTTCCACCCAATTCACCTACTTTTTTATTATTTCACAAGCCACGATCCTGTCTTCTTAGATCCGATTCTTTCTATCACACCCTCGTCTATCAATTCCTTCATTAACAATTGCACTGTTCTTCTGGATTTACCCATCATTTCTGACAACTCAGCCTGCGTTAATGACGCATTTTCCTTAAGAAGTAGCAATATATATTCACGGTCAGTCATCTGGCTTTTCTGCGCTTTATTTTGCGCTTTATTTTGCGCTTTATCATAAGCATAGTTCAGATTCCAAAGCGTAAGGAAAAAATTATAACCATCCGTATAAAACACTGGCTTTAGTTCTTCCTTATATCGTTCCTCTGCCTCATATGCGTCAAGAATTTTCTTAAATCCACTGCCCCTTCGCTCCATAAGACGCATTCTCCCAAAAACATCCGCAAGAATCGGATTTCGCAGTTTTGACGGTACATGTCTTATATCCAGCAACTGGACCTCTGAACCATCAAACATTCCTCCGGGATTAGTGATGACAATCCTATCATCATAAATATCTACCTGGCTGTGAGCTCCTGTCTGAAGATAACTTCTGTGGATAAGAGCATTAACCAATCCCTCTTCTAAAGCTCGCTCCGGATAGTCCGGCAGTTCCACACGCTTATCATTGTCTTTGCGCCATCCTTTTTTTGTATTATTTTTAATAAAGGACATAGTACTGTCATAAAGCTCTATAAGTCCACCTGTATATTCAGCATCATCAAGTGCGTCCTGTGTAGAATTGGCTTTTTCAAGACCATTCCACCTTGTGCAAAAAATTCTTGAATGATGAATATTCCACTGATCCGCGAACAGAATCCCTGCATTAGTCATTTGTCCGTCTTCTTGCATAAGCTTAAAGCTTACAAGGTCATCATCAAGTGCCAATGAAAGACGCGTTGCTTTCAGGTATCT
>JAFZLB010000091.1 GCA_017551665.1 Lachnospiraceae bacterium | reverse complement strand
GGGTGCTGCGCAGATGGACGGCGCGATCCTGGTCGTGGCGGCTACGGACGGCGTTATGGCCCAGACAAAAGAGCACGTGCTGCTCGCCCGTCAGGTCGGTGTTCCTTACATCCTTGTCTTCATGAACAAGTGTGACATGGTTGACGATGAGGAGCTCCTGGATCTGGTCGAAATGGAAATCAGAGACCTGCTGAATGAGTATGAGTTCCCGGGCGATGACACCCCGATCATCCGCGGTTCCGCGCTGAAGGCGCTGGAAGATCCGAAATGCGAATGGGCGGACAAGGTTGTCGAGCTCATGGACGAAGTCGACAAGTACATCCCGGATCCGCAGTGTGACAAGGATAAGCCGTTCCTGATGCCGGTCGAAGACGTCTTCACGATCACCGGCCGCGGCACCGTGGCAACGGGCCGTGTGGAGCGCGGTTCCCTGAATACCGGTGAGGAAGTTGAAATCGTCGGTATCCGTGAAGAGACAAAGAAGACGGTCTGCACCGGTATTGAAATGTTCCGCAAGACGCTGGATTACGGTGAGGCCGGTGATAACGTCGGTCTGCTGCTCCGCGGCGTTGACCGTGACGAGATCGAGCGCGGACAGGTTGTCGCGAAGCCCGGTTCCGTGAAGTGCTATAAGAAGTTCGCTGCGCAGGTCTACGTACTGACGAAGGATGAAGGCGGCCGTCACACACCGTTCTTCAACAACTATCGTCCGCAGTTCTACTTCCGCACGACGGACGTGACCGGCGTCTGCAATCTGCCGGCCGGCACGGAAATGTGCATGCCCGGTGACCACGTCGAGATGAGCATCGAGCTCATTCACCCGATCGCCATGGAGCAGGGTCTTACCTTCGCAATCCGAGCAGGCGGCCGCACCGTCGGTTCGGGTCGTGTGACCACCATCGACGAGTGATCGCGCAGGCCAATGAGCCGTGCGAAATAGCGCAAACAATACCGGGAAGGGTGCTCGCATCCTTCCCGGTTTTCGTTTGTGCTATTTCATAGGGCGAACGCCCGCGTAGTCGGAGATCGCGCAGCGATTTCCGACGATCGCACGGCGGACTTCCGACGAGTGCGTGGTTTTTTTTTTTATTTCGTGGTAGAATAGAAATGATATGTCCAGTTCCGCGTAAAAGGGGGAAGCGATGAAGAATAAGTCACAAAAAATGCTGTTGTTTTGCATGATATTCATTCTGCTTTGCGGATCTTTTTCGCTGCGCGCACAGGCGGCACCGCCGCCCGGTGTGACCTACGAAACCTTTGATTACCGGCGTTACGCGGATGATTACGATGATCTGAAACAGACCTTCGGCTATAACCAGAAGCAGCTCTGGAATCATTACTTGGATTCGGGCTTTGCGGAAGGCCGCACGGTCTATCTGACGAACGGTTCCCGCGGGACGATTTCCGGTGCCCAGACAGGCTTGAACAAGTCCAATTTTGATTACCGCCGTTACGCGGATGAATACGCGGATCTGAAGCGTGCCTTCGGTTATAACCGCAGTGCGCTCTGGCGTCATTTTGTGGATTTCGGTGCTTCGGAGGGCCGTGCGGCCTATGTCGGCACCGTGGCGAACAACCAGATTCACGCGGAGAAGGCAAAGTCCTTTGTGGAAGCCTCGCCGCTGCCTGCGTACTGGAACAGCAGGGAGTATTCGGCAGAGGAACTGCAGCTGATCAAAAACTATTACGGCACGACGCTGTTTGTGGGGGATTCCGTCATGTCCGGCTTTGGCATGGTCTGTTCCGGCAGCAGTGATTCTTTGTTGAAATCCTTCCACTTCCAGGCGGCGCCGAGCTATGCCCTGGTGCACGCCTTAAGGGAAACGAACGGCGGCATGCATCCGCCCTTCCGCGGACAGCGCATTCCGCCCTGGAACGTCGCGTCCACGCTGCGGGCGAATACGGTCTTCCTCTTCCTGGGCATCAACGACATCAGCTACACGCCGGTGGATGACCTGATCACGAAGTACAAGACGCTGATCGGAAGAATCCAGGGCGCGGTGCCCGGCGTCCGCATCATTGTGATGAGCGCCACCTACCCTTATCCGGGGATCAAAAAGGGCGGTCTGAACGGGGACAATATCGCGTACTATAACAGCCGTCTGCAGCAGATGGCGGCGGAGAACGGCTGGGGCTTTGTCGACATCGCCGCGACCTCCAAGGGGGACGGTAACTTTATGAAGCCGGAGCTTTCCTCGGATAAGTATGTGCATGTGCACTTCAAGGTTTACAACGACTGGGCAAAGGTGATTAAGGCGTACGCCTGGCAGCAGATTTCCGGAGAATAAATGGAACTGATTTTTGAATTTGTAGCTGCATATTTCGATATCGGCCTGATTGTGTCGTTGTTGCCGGCAGTGCTGCTGATGTATGTGATTTACCGGCAGGACAGGATTGAGCGGGAACCCGCGGGACTGCTGTTGAAGCTGTTTTTGCTCGGTGCGGGTTTGACCATCCTCGCCGGATGGATGGAAAGGCTTTCGGTGTCCTTTCTGAAGACGGTGTATCCGAATGTATACAGCCCGCTGTACAGGTTTATTTATTACTTCCTGATCATCGCACTGGTGGAGGAAGCAGGAAAGTATCTGATGCTCCGCTTTGGCACCTGGCAGCATCCGGCTTTTAATTACCGCTTTGACGCGGTGGTGTACGGCGCCTTCGTGTCCTTAGGCTTTGCGGCGGCGGAGAACCTGATGTATGTGTTCCATTACGGGGTCGGTGTGGCGCCGTCACGGGCGGTAACGGCCATCCCCCTGCATTGCATCTGCGGCATCTTTATGGGGCATTTTTACGGCCTTGCCAAGTCCTGTGAACGGTACGGCCTCAGGGGAAGAATGGCGCAGTATACGGCCTTAAGCCTGTTGCTTCCGATGCTGTTGCACGGGTTTTACGATTATTCCGTGACCTCGGGATATCAGATGATGAAGACAATCTTTCTTGTCTTTGTGATCATACTGGATATTGTGGCGATTTTCAGTGTCAGAAAGTATGCAAGACAGGACGCGAGAGTATAGGAGGTTCAGGTATGAAAAAACTGGAAGAGTATGTCGTGACCATTCCGGATTTTCCGGAGCCGGGGATTATGTTCCGGGACGTGACAAGCGTCCTGCAGGACGCGGACGGGCTGTCCCTCGCGATCCGCACGATGCAGGATCTGGTGCAGGATCTGGAGTATGATGTGGTGGTCGGTGCGGAGTCCAGAGGCTTTATCTTCGGCACGCCCATCGCCTACAATCAGCACAAGCCCTTTGTGCTGATCCGCAAAAAGGGAAAGCTGCCGCGGGAAACGATTTCCGTGGAGTATGAGTTGGAATACGGCACGGGGGTCCTGGAAATGCATAAGGACGCCATCGCCGAGGGACAGAAAGTGCTTCTGGTGGATGACCTGATCGCCACCGGCGGTACGACGGAAGCCATGATCAAGTTAGTGGAAAGCTGCGGCGGTACGGTCGTGGGCGTTCTGGTGCTCATGGAACTGAAGGGACTGAACGGGCGCGAACGCATCAAGGACTACCGGCTGGACGCGGCCATTTCCTACGAAGGAAAATAAATGACGACACTCGACGACGGCAAAATCCAGGCGATCAACGAGTTCCTGACACCGGATCATCTGCATCAGGAGCTGCTGGATCATGTGCGGAAATATCATCCCTCCGATGATATCTCCATGATCGAGCGCGCCTACAAGGTCGCCGCCGAGGCGCACGAGGGCCAGGTGCGCAAGTCGGGAGAGCCCTATATCATTCACCCGCTGCAGGTGGCCATCATCCTCGCGGATCTGGAAATGGACCAGGAAACCATTGCCGCGGGACTGCTGCATGATGTTGTGGAAGATACCTACATGACGCTGGCGGAGGTCGGCGAGCAGTTCGGCCCCGACGTCGCGCTTTTGGTGGACGGCGTGACAAAGCTGCAGAATCTGCATCAGCACGGCGAGTATAACACAAAGTCCAAAACGCCGCTGCAGCTGGAAATGCAGGCGCAGAACCTGCGTCACATGTTTCTTGCCATGGCAAGGGACATCCGCGTCATCATCATCAAGCTGGCGGACCGTCTGCACAACATGCGGACACTGAACCACATGCCGCCGGAAAAGCAGCAACGCATCGCGCAGGAGACGCTGGATATTTACGCGCCGCTGGCGATGCGTCTTGGTATCAGCAAGATCAAGGTGGAGCTGGATGACCTGGCGCTGCAGTATCTGGAGCCGGAGGCCTATGCCGATCTTGTGCGGCAGGTGGCGGCACGCCTGGAACAGCGGGAAGCCTATGTCGAGGAAGTGGTGCGGCAGGTCCGCATTCACATCACCGCTGCGGGTCTGCGCGGAGACGTGAACGGCCGCGTCAAGCATTTCTTCAGCATCTACAAAAAGATGCGCAATCAAAACAAGACGCTGGATCAGCTCTATGACCTCTTTGCCGTGCGCATCATCGTGGACACGGTCAAGGACTGCTATGCGGCGCTGGGCGTCATTCACGAAATGTACAAGCCCATTCCGGGGCGTTTCAAGGATTATATCGCCATGCCGAAGCCGAACATGTACCAGTCGCTGCACACGACGCTCTTCGGCTCCGACGGCATTCCCTTTGAGGTGCAGATCCGCACGCATGAGATGCACAAGGCGGCGGAATACGGTATCGCCGCGCACTGGAAATACAAGGTGGCCGCGGACGGCAAGAAGGCGGAGACGAGCGAGGAAGAGAAGCTGGCCTGGCTGCGCCAGATTCTGGAATGGCAGCAGGACATGTCCGACAACAGGGAGTTCATGAATCTTTTGAAGAGCGACCTGAATCTCTTCGCGGAGGATGTCTACTGCTTCACGCCGGCGGGCGATGTCAAGAATCTGCCGGCGGGTTCCACGCCCATTGACTTTGCTTACAGCATTCACTCCGCCGTCGGCAACAAGATGACCGGCGCGAAGGTGAACGGCAAGCTGGTGCCCAATGATTACGTCATTCAGAACGGGGACCAGATCGAAATCATCACGAGCCAGAATTCCCACGGTCCGTCCAGGGACTGGCTGCTGATTGCGAAGGCCTCGTCGACGCGCAGCAAGATCAACTACTGGTTCCGCCATGAGCGCAAGGAAGAGAACATCGCGCGGGGCAAGGAGCTGCTCACGTCCTACGCGAAGAGCAAGAACGTGGATCTTGCGGAGATCAACAAGCCGGCCTTTCAGAAGATCATCTTAAAGAAATACGGCTTCCGGGACTGGGACGCGGTCCTGGCCGCCATCGGACACGGCGGCTTAAAGGAAGGACAGATTGTGGGCCGCCTGCTGGAGCTGCAGCGCAAGGAAGCGGGCAGCGGCATCACGGACGAGGAAGTGCTGGCGGCGGTACAGGATCAGGGCGACACCGCGCGGATTTCCTCCGGGCGCAACGCCATTGTGGTGCGCGGCATTCACGACGTGGCCGTGCGCTTCGGCGGCTGCTGCAATCCCGTGCCGGGCGATGAGATCGTCGGCTTCGTGACCAGGGGCCGCGGCGTGACCGTACACCGCCGTGACTGCCACAACATGCAGGAGCTGACGGAGGAAGAGAAGTCCCGCCTGATTGAGGCGGAGTGGGAACGCTCGCTCCTGACGGAGGGAGAAAAATACACGGCGGACATCAAGATCTTCGCCAATGACAGAGCGGGGCTCTTGGTGGATGTCTCGCGGATGCTTACGGACGCGGGTCTGCGGATCCGCTCCATGAACACCTGGACCTCCAAGCAGGGGCTGGTGACGATGGAGACTTCCTTTGATGTGGGTTCCATCGTGGAGCTGCGCGGCGTCATCGACAAGCTGCGCACGATCACCGGGGTCATTGATGTGGAAAGGGCGACGGCGTAACATGAATACGGATTACAAAATCATCAGCATGGTACTGGGCATTGCCGCGACGAACGGCTACTTTCTGTATAAGGAAAGCTATGACGCGGGCGACGGCAAGCATCACGGCATCTTTTTTGACCCGCCCTCGGACGGGGACAAAATCTACGACGCGCTGACAAAGCGGGACTGTGTCGTGGACGCGGTGCTTCTGACGCACGCGCATTTCGATCATATCGGCGGCGTGAAGGAGCTCTGCGAACGCAGCGGCGCGAAGCTGTACTGTCACAAGGAGGAGCGCCCGCTCTGCGAGGACGCGGACATCAACTGTTCCTCCTCCGTCGGGGATCCGGTGACGGTGCATCCCGATGTGTGGTTCAAGGACGATGAAATCTTCACCTGCGCCGGCATGTCCTGCAAGGTGCTGTACACGCCGGGACACACGATCGGCGGCGCGAGTTATTACTTCGAAGAAGGAGGGCTTCTGATCTCCGGCGATACGCTGTTTCATCAGTCCGTCGGCCGCACCGACCTGCCCACCGGCTCCATGGGGACGCTGGTGCGCTCCATCCGCGAACAGCTCTTTGTGCTGCCGGACGACACGGTCGTCTATCCCGGCCACATGGACGAAACCACGATCGGGTATGAGAAGAAGTATAATCCCTTTGTATGATCAATATACTGCTGAGCAAAGATAAATTTTTATACGACGTACATTCGCTGGTGAAGGCCTTTTATCAGGATGAAGAGGTGCGGGCGGATGCTGTCGCGGACATTTAAGATTCGATATTACAATTAAATTCAAACGATAAAACGATCAAACGCATTCGAGAAAAATCCGCCGGCGAAATCAATATAACGTTATACAAATTAAATAATAACGATATAACGATAACTATCTGCTTCCCGACGGAGGAGGATGACGCTCTGGCGGAAGAGGAGCAGGCGGAGGGCGACGAGGGAGCGACCGCCGCAGTCAACGAATCCACCAACGGAAGCGACGCGTCTGTCACAACACCGAAAAACACGATAAAACAGGCATTGTACGCGCTCCTGTCCGAGGAAACGGGGCGGGAATTGCCCTGGGGCGCACTCACCGGCATCCGCCCGACGAAGATTGCGACGCAGATGCTGGCGGACAAAAAAGACGATAATACGATTATTAGTTATCTTAAAAACGTTCATTTGGTCACGGAGGAAAAAGCGCGGCTCAGCATTGAGATCGCGCGGCGTGAAACGGAGATTCTGTCCCGGCATCATTACGCGGACGGATACAGTCTCTATGTCGGCATTCCCTTCTGTCCGACCCGCTGCGCTTACTGTTCCTTTGCGGCGTATCCTTTGCAGCAGGCGGGAAGTCCTTCCGCCTCGCATCCCGACCGGACGGAGGTCCTCAAGACAAAATACGCGTCCATGACGGATAAATATCTCGTCTGCCTCGAAAAGGAACTGGCGGCAACGGCGAAGCTCATGCGCGGCGTACGCCTCGACACGGTCTACATCGGCGGCGGCACGCCGACTTCGCTCAGCGTCGCGCAGCTGACGAGGCTGTTGAAATTCCTCCGCGCGACCTTTGACTTCTCGAAGGTCAAGGAATTCACCGTCGAGGCCGGCCGTCCGGATTCCATCCTCGACGTCATCGGAAAACTCCTGACGCTTCGCGAATACGATGTCGACCGCATCTGCGTCAATCCGCAGACCATGCGGCAGCGCACGCTCGACGCCATCGGCAGGGCCCACACCGTCGAGCAGACGCGCGAGGCCTTCCACCTCGCGCGGGACGCGGGCTTCGAGAACATCAACATGGACATTATCCTGGGCCTTCCCGGGGAAACGCCGGAGGACGTGGCCTTCACGATGCGCGAGATCGCGAAGCTCGCGCCGGACGATCTTACGGTGCATTCGCTGGCGTTGAAGCGCGGGTCGCGGATGTGGGAGGAGCGGACAGGCACGGCGGAATCGACACAGCATGAAATTGCGGCTGCCATGTCGCGTATTGCCATTGAAGGGGCGCGTGAAATGGGGCTTGTGCCGTACTACTTATATCGACAGAAGAATATGACAGGGAATATGGAGAATATCGGGTTCGCGAAGCCGGGGAAAGAAGGATTGACAAATATTCTCGGTATGGAGGAAGTGCAGTCGATTCTCGCCTGCGGCGCCGGCGCCATCACGAAGCGCGTCTGGAACGTGCCGCCGGACGACCCGCAGCACGGCCTCATCCGCCGCGCCGCTAACGTGAAGGAACTGGAAGCGTACCTTTCAAGAGTCGATGAGATGATCGAGCGGAAAGAGATGCTGTTTTCCTGAAAACGACAACTGAAATCTGCCGCGCCCGGTGGGTGCATGATTTCCTCTGAGCGGCTTGTGTGCCACGGAGCCGAGACCTTAGGCTCGGCGGAGTGTCCGGCACAATAGAGCGAAGAGGAAACATCAGCCACCGAGGCAGGCAGTTCACCGTTCTCAATCGAACATCCCCGCCGCCTCCTGCAGCAGCGAAATGATCGGCAGGGACTGCGGGCAGGCGCCTTCGCACTGCGTGCAGGCGATGCAGTCCTTCGCGAGACCGGAGCCGTGCGTGGAGAAGCCGTAGCGGCGGTCGGCCTGCGCTTTGTCCCGGTAGATGCGCAGCTCGTTGATCGCGCGGATGATGCCGGGGATCGTAATGTTCATCGGGCAGCCGGGCATGCAGTACTGGCAGCCGGTGCAGGGGACGACATCCGAAGACGCGAGGATGTGCTGCGCCTTTGCGATCACTTCTTCTTCCCGCGCGGACAGCTTTTGGAAGTCCTTCATGTAAGAGATGTTGTCCTGCATCTGTTCCAGATTGGACATGCCGGAGAGCACCGTGATGATGCCTTCCTTCGAGGCAACGTAGCGGATGGCCCAGGACGCGAAGGAGGCTTCCGGGTTTTCGGCGCGGAAGAGTTCCTGGATTTCCTGCGGCGGATTCGCCAGCATGCCGCCCTTGACCGGTTCCATGACGACGATTTCCTTGCCGTGTTTTCTGGCCACCTCATAGCAGGCGCGCGAGGCGATGTTGGGGTCTTCCCAGTCCGCGTAGTTGAGCTGCAGCTGCACGAATTCCGCGTCATCGTATTTGGTCAGAAGCTCGTCCAGAAGCTCCGGCGTGGCGTGGAAGGAAAAGCCCCAGTGCTTGATGAGCCCTTTCTTTTTCTGCTCCCGCACGAAATCCCAGAGGCCGTAGTTTTCGTAAGTTTCCTTGTTGTTGAGCTGCAGGGCGTGCAGCAGATAGAAATCAAAGTAGCCCGCGCCCGTGCGTTCCAGCGAGGTTTCCAGCTGCTGTTTCGCCGCGGCTTCGTCGGGCTTGCCCAGCCAAGCGTTGAGCTTTGTCGCGATGGTGAAGCGCTCGCGGTCATGGCGGTCAATCAGCGCTTCCTTTGCGGCCCGCTCCGAACCGCCGTTGTCGTACACATAGGCGGTGTCAAAGTAAGTGAAGCCGGCGTCCAGAAAGAGATCCACCATTTCCTTCACCTGTTCGACATCAATTTTTGTTTTGTCGTCCGGCATCTTCGGCAGACGCATGAGACCAAAGCCCAGTTTTTTTGTGACGGCAGCAAAATCAGTTGACATTTGTTTTTCCTCCTTTGAATACGACACCGTTCTCCTCGAAAAAGTGATTGACGTAAGCACCGAACAAGAGAATCAGCACGCAGCAGTAGAGCCAGAACAGCAGGATGGCGAGTGTTGCGAGGGAACCGTAGAGCGTGCTGTAAATATTGAAGCCACTGGCGTATAGCGAAAAGAAAAAGGAAAAAATGAGCCAGGCCACCGCCGCGATCGCCGCGCCCGGAATCTGCCGCAGGAAGTGCTGTTTTTTATCGGGCAGCAGCGTGTAGAGCGTGGCGAAGATGACGAGCGCGATCAGAAAGACCGTCAGCGAATGCCACTGTGTCCGGAGAAAATCCAGGATGGCGGAGGAAGGCAGGTGCTGGTCCAACAGCATCGCGATCTGCCGCTCAAAGACCCGGAAGAACAGAAGGAACACAATGGCCGCGATCATCAGCAGGGTATACAAAAACGAAAACAAATGAGAGAAGCCGGGTTTGCGTTCTCTGGTGCGTCCGTAGACCGCGTTCAATCCGCGGGTCAGCGCCACCATGCCTCGGGCCGCCGTCCATGTCACGACGATAAAAGAAATCGGCACGAGTCCCGTGGACGCGTTGTAGGCGTCGATGATCAGCTGCTGTACCAGCGTGTCCGCGACATCCGGCGTCAGGTTGGTGATGGCCGTAACGAGCTCTTCCTGCTTCAGACCGGTGAGGGGAATGATGCTGACCGCGAGAATCAGGATCGGAATCAGTGACAGAAAAAAGAAGAAGGCGACACCGGAGGCGTGCGTGGAAAGCCCCGGTTCCCGGAGCCCCTTCAGAAAGCGCAGGCCCGTCTCTTTGATTTTCTGTTTCCGAACGGCATCCATATTACTAAAAATTATACCACACTCCCCTCCTGCTCTGCCATCCGTGGCAGAGCACAGGACAGTCGGGTCGGTAGTATCGCACATCCTTGTGTAGATACCACACTCCCCTCCCGCTCGGCCATCCGCCGTTTTGATTGCACATGGCATCCGGCTGCCTGTCGTGGTATACTTACACACATGGAACGAAACGATATTTATGTGATTCACGGCAGGGCGTATCAGGAAATGACCCTGCGTATCTTGGAGGCCTGTGATCTGGCCGCGCTGATCGGGGACAGGGAAAAGAGCATCGCGCTCAAACCCAATCTCGTGACCACGACGCCGCCGGAGGAAGGTGCGACAACGCATCCGGAGATTCTTGCCGGCGTGATTGAATATCTTCAGGCGCACGGCTTCCGAAACCTCACGGTGATGGAGAGCGCCTGGGCCGGTGCGCGGACGGAGGATGTGTTTCAGATCTGTTATCACAACCGCGTCTGCGAACGCTACGGCGTGCCCTTCCTGGATATGAAGAAGGATACATATCAAACCTATGACGCGGCGGGGATGGAGATTGCCGTCTGCGACCGCGCGATGGCCGTTGATTTTATGATCAATCTGCCGGTGCTGAAGGGGCATTGCCAGACAAAGATCACCTGCGCGCTGAAAAACAACAAAGGGATTATTCCGGATTTCGAAAAGCGGCGCTTCCATACCATCGGTCTGCATCAGCCGATCGCGCATCTGAATACCGTCTGCAAAAACGATTTCATTTTGGTGGACAACATCTGCGGCGATCTGGAATTTGAGGAAGGCGGCAACCCGGTGGTCATGAACCGCATTCTCGCCTTCCGTGATCCGGTGCTTTGCGACGCCTTTGTCTGCGACGCCATGGGATACGCCGTCGATGACGTTCCTTATGTGCGCATTGCGGAACGGCTCGGGATCGGCAGCACGGACCTTTCTTCGGCAAACCGGATTCGCGTCAACGAACCCGATGACGAAGAAGAACCCGCTTCGTACCGGCCCTCCGGCCGCGTCGCGCGTCTGATGAAGCACACGGCGCCGGACAATGCCTGCAGTGCCTGCATCGGCGCGCTCATCCGCGCCCTGCACCGGACGGAACAGCAGGGGAAACTTTCCCGCCTGCGGGAAACCGTCTGTGTCGGACAGGCCTACCGCGGGAAAACGGGACGCTGCGGCGTCGGGAACTGCACGGCCGGATTTGAAAAGAGCGTGCGGGGCTGCCCGCCCTCCGCGGCGGAGATCCTCGCGTTTCTGGAAACACTGACATAAGGAGCACTCCGCGGGCAAAGCGCCCGGGGGGAGAAGAAGGAGTGTACAGTTGAACATTCGTCGTGCGGAAGAAAAGGACATTGCCGCGGTACAGCGTCTGCTGACACAGGTGGTCAACCTGCATCACGCGGGAAGACCGGATTTATTCGGCAACGCGACAAAGTATTCGGCGGAAGAGCTGCGGGAACTGTTTCGCGATGACAGCCGTCCCGTCTTTGTGGCGGCGGATGAAACGGACGAGACCATGGGCTACATTTTTTGTGCGCTGCAACAAAACGACGCCCGTCATTTCACGCCGCACAAAACACTTTACATTGACGATCTGTGCATTGACGAGCGGATGCGCGGACAGCGGATCGGCCAAGCTTTGTATGAGCACGCCCGCGCTTTTGCGCTTCGGGAAGGCTGCCATAACATCACGCTGCATGTCTGGGCGCTCAATGCAGATGCCGAGGCCTTTTACCGCCACCTCGGCATGGAAACACAGTACACTTCATTGGAAGAAGTTTTGTCCTGACCGTTTTGCGCGGCGCTTGACAGGGCGTGCGCGCTGTGATAGGATAGCAGTTGCGCGTAATATCCGCGCAGGCCGAAGACAGCAGGTGACCGGAAGGTCGTAAGCGGACAGGAGTCCCGCCAGCCGAGGTGAGGAATACAGCTTTCTTTGTATGCTAAAGCCTCCGATTGTCATTGGCAAAAGGGGGCTTTCTTTTGCGCGTAAAGTGAGCCATGCGCAGACGCGGGATGCACCGCGTGGAAGCCTGCTTACAAGAGCGTGTGCATCACCGCGGATGCATACGGCGAACGCCGTGACAGCGAGAAAACACAACGTGTTTTCGAGCTTGTCACGTGGCTCACGAGAAATCTTACAGAAAGGAGAAAGAAACATGGCAAAGGTTGAGTTAAAACAACCCATCGTGCAGGAAATCGCAGAGCATGTCAAGGACGCGCAGGCAGTGGTTCTCGCGGACGCGAGAGGTCTGACCGTCGCGCAGGACACGCAGCTGCGCCGTGACCTTCGTGCGGGGAACGTGTTCTATAAGATCTACAAGAACACAATGATGCGCCGCGCGTTTGAGGGAACGGATTTCGCACAGCTGGATGATCTGCTGAACGGTCCGTCCGCACTGGCCGTGTCCCTGGAAGATCCCGCGGCACCGGCACGCGTGCTGATGAAGTTCGCCAAGACCAATCCGGCCCTGGAACTGAAGGGCGGCGTGGTCGTAGGCAAATTCTATGACGCGGACGCGCTCAAGGAAATCGCGCTGATCCCGTCCAGAGACGAACTGCTCTCCAAGCTGCTCGGCTCCATCCAGTCCCCGATCGCGAACTTCGCGCGCGTCGTGAAGCAGATCGCGGAGCAGAAGGAAAGCGGCGTAGAGCCCGCACCGAAGGCGGAGGCAGCCGAAGAAGCGGCACCGGCAGAGGAAGCCGCACCGGCAGAGGAAGCTCCCGCAGCGGAAGCGCCTGCTGAAGAAGCACCCGCAGCCGAAGCACCGGCAGCCGAAGAAGTGAAGGCGGAAGAAGCCGCACCGGCGGCCGAGGAAGCACCTGCTGCGGAAGTGAAGGCGGAAGAAGCGGCACCGGCGGCCGAGGAAGCACCTGCTGCGGAGGCCGAAAGTTCCGAGGAGAAGCCGAGCGAAAGCGAAGGCTGAGCCCGGAACGAGCCAAAGGAGAAGTTCGAGCTTATTGCAAAGAACCTCCTTGTGAAAGAACACAACGTTAATACTTGAAAGGAGAAATACAATGGCTAAGATGAGCACAGCGGAAATCATTGACGTGATTAAAGAGTTATCCGTCATGGAATTAAATGAACTGGTAAAGGCTTGTGAAGAAGAGTTCGGCGTGTCCGCAGCGGCGGGTGTCGTCGTGGCAGCGGCAGGCGCCGGCGGCGGTGAGGCTGCGGAAGAGAAGACAGACTTCGATGTCGAGCTGACGGATGTCGGCCCGAACAAGGTCAAGGTCATCAAGGTGGTCCGCGAGATCACCGGCTTGGGCCTGAAGGAGTCCAAGGACCTCGTCGAAGGCGCACCGAAGATGATCAAGGAAGGCGTGCCGAAGGCAGAGGCCGAGGAAATCAAGACCAAGGTGGAAGCCGAGGGAGCCAAAGTGACGTTAAAGTAAAGCGGTGCACGTATGCAAAAAACACGCGGCCGGCAAGCTCGCTTGCAAGGCCGCTTGTTTTTTTGCATACGTATAGCGCGCACAAGCGCAACGAGGAAACGCGCAGCGTTTTCGAGTTTTTGCACCGCTTTACCATTTCCCTTCCATCATTTATAATACCTAATATGATCCCGCACGCGCGCAAAACCATTTTTCATATCGACGTCAATGCCGCCTTTTTGTCCTGGTCGGCCGTGAAACGGCTGAAGGAAGCACCGGGCAGCATTGATCTGCGCACGATTCCCGCCGCGGTCGCGGGGGACATCGAAGAGCGGCGCGGTGTGATCACCGCAAAATCCATCCCCGCAAAAAAATACGGCGTGGAAACCGGAGAGCCGGTCGTGAAGGCCTTGGCCAAGTGTCCGGAGCTGGTCATCGTCAAGTCGGACTTTGAAACCTACCGGCGTTATTCCGCGTCGCTGATGAAAATCTTAAAAACCTATTCCCCGACGGTGGAACAGGCTTCGATCGACGAGGCCTACGTGGACATGACGGGAACGGAGGCCATCTTTGAAGCCGAGGGCGATGATGACCCCTTCCCGCTGAACGCGGCCGCGCGAATCAAAAACGAGATCCGCAACACGCTGGGCTTTACCGTCAATATCGGCATTTCCTCCAACAAGCTGCTCGCGAAGATGGCGAGTGATTTTGAAAAGCCGGACCGCGTGCATACGCTGTATCCGGAAGAGATCGGGGACAAGCTCTGGCCTTTGCCGATCGCGCGGCTGTACGGCTGCGGGGAAGCGACCGCGGCAAAGCTGAACGCGCTTGATGTGCGCACGATCGGTGACGCCGCCCGTATGGACGAGGCCATTCTGCGCGCCCACTTGGGAGAGCGTGCCGGACGTTATATTTATCACAGTGCCAACGGCATGGATGATTCCGCCGTCAGCGGCGCAAAGGAAGAAGCGAAGGCTTATTCCCACGAGACAACGCTGCCCAAGGATGTCACCGCGGATAACTACGAGGCGGAGGTGCCGCGCAGTGTGCACACCATCGCCGGGAAGCTTTCGGAACGCCTCAAGGCGGACAGCGTCTTCGCGTCCACCGTGGCCATCCAGATCAAAACGGACCGTTTCGTGCGGCACAGCAGACAGATGCAGATGCCGGATTCGACGAACAGCGCGGATAAGATCGAAGAGATCGCGACGCTTTTGCTGAAGCGGCTGCTCTTCGGAGAACAGGGAATGTTCTCCCGCAATGTCAAGATCCGCCTGATCGGCGTCAGTGTTACCAAGCTGGACCGCGGCGAATATCGTCAGATGAGCATGTTCGATCTGATGAAGCCCGCGAAGCGCACGAAGCGCGCACAGGGGACGCCGTGAGTGAAATGACGGGAATGTCAGGAATTGAAAAAAGCGCGGAACCGTGGGCAGAAGACGCTTCCTTCCGGACCACCGGCGGCTTCGGAAAGCTGGACGGCGGTTATGTGAAGCACTGCGCACCGACCGCGATGGTCAATATCCTGCTGAGCCTCGATCACCGCAATCCCTCCCGCCGCGGTTTTCGCATCGTCCCGGTGCAGGCCTTCCGCCGCATCGTATCCTACGGCCAACAAAAGCATTATTATTTCAACACCGACCGCTTCCGCTTTTTCGGCGGAACCCTGAATCTTGTCAGCAGGGTGTATCTGCGGGCGGCGCTCCGGCTGTACGGCCGCCATGATTTCAAGCTCGGGCGCTTCCGCCCGGCCTGGCCCTTTTTTCTGCGCAGGTCCATTGATCGCGGTGCGCTGCTGTACCTGATTCTGCTGCGGCATCCGACCTACGGCAATCATCACGCCATCGCTTACGGCTACCGGATCCGCCGCGATGAGAAGGGCAAAAAGCGGATGTTTCTTGTGGCCGCGGACGGCTGGTCCAGGGAAGAAACGGAGATTCCGACCAAAGGACTGTTTCTCAGCAGCTTTTTCCCGGTCTGGCAGCTTTCGGAAAAACCGTCCGAAATTCGAAAAAAATAATCCGAAATATGATTGGTTTTATGATAGGTGATGTGGTATAATCATATTGACTTTTTTTACAGAACTGTTACAATAGTGAAGGAGATAAGCTCATGGGAGACGCAGCGATTCGCTTTTTTTCACCGAACCTGATCACTGTTTGCGTGGATGAAATGAAGGATGGGGATTACAGCGGTGAGTTATGGCATCAATACGCCACGCGCCCTGTGACCTTCAGAGGGGCAATGGAGCTGCTCTTCCGCATGGAAGATCTGTTTGACGAGTGGAATTTTCCGCAGCGTTCGACGCAGTGCAGATCGTTCAAACAGCTTCCGGAGAAACAGGATCGCACGCCGAATTTCAAAAGGGGAAAGAAAATGAACTTACACAATGTTCAGGACAAACGGGGGAAACAGGGCACATTCATCGTTCAGGTACAGTACCGTCAGAATTCCAGCTGGCAGGGACAGGTGATCTGGGCGGAGGAAAACAAACGTGAGCATTTCCGCTCCGCACTGGAGCTGATGAAGCTGATGGACAGCGCCCTCTCCGAAGAGGCCGCAAGTGCCACGGATACGGAGGCGCAGGCGTCCTGAGGATTGCGTAGCGTTCAAACTGATTGCGGTTTTCGAAGGTCTGTTGTATGATATACGGCAGACCTTCTTTTTTTGGGAGAATATCTTATGGAAGAAAAAACCATCACCCGTCTTGTGGAGACGGTACTTGCGGACTACGAAAAGAACAGGGACATCGACCGGCTGGATCTGTTTTCACAGCCGGACCGGGAGCAGGTGCTGGACATCATGCGCAAGCTGCTTATCATCGTGTTCCCCGGCTATTACCGCGACAGCGTATACCGCAGCTTTTCCGACCGCAACCGCATCTCCGTGCTCATCGAGGATGTGATGTTCAATCTGCGCAAACAGGTGCGCATCGCGCTCAGCTTTGACGAGGAAAATGCGGGCAACAGCGAGGCAGAGCAGGAAGAGAAGGCGGAGGCGCTCTGCGTTTCCTTCTTCGAGCGTCTGCCGCAGGTGCGCGCGCTGCTGGCGACGGATGTCGAGGCGACCTATGAGGGTGACCCCGCGGCCAGAGACGTGGCGGAGGTGATTTTGTCCTATCCGGGGCTTTACGCCACCTGCATCAACCGCCTGGCGCACGAGCTGTATCTGCTGGGCGTTCCGGTGATTCCGCGCATGATGACGGAGTACGCCCACGGCGCGACGGGCATTGACATTCATCCCGGCGCGACCATCGGCAAATTCTTTATGATTGACCACGGCACCGGCGTTGTCATCGGTGAGACGGCACAGATCGGAGAGCATGTCAAGATTTATCAGGGCGTGACGATCGGCGCGCTGTCCACGCGCGGCGGGCAGAAGCTGCGCGGCGAAAAGCGGCATCCGACGATCGAGGATCATGTCACGATTTACGCGGGCGCGTCCATCCTCGGCGGCGAGACGGTCATCGGGCATGACGCCGTCATCGGCTCCAATGTCTTCATCACCTCGTCCGTGAAACCGGGCACGCGTGTGAGCGTCAGCACGCAGGAACTGGAATACAAAAACGATTCGGAAGCAAGCTTCAAATCCTGAACAGGTACAGGGAGGAAAGAAATGTACGATACCATTATCATCGGCGCGGGTCCGGCGGGTCTTTCCGCCGCCATCTACGGCATCCGCGCACAGCTGCGTCTCATTGTGCTGGAACAGAATCCCATGAGCGGCGGACAGATTGTCGATACCTATGAGGTGGACAATTATCCGGGGCTGCCGGGCTTAAGCGGCTTTGACCTCGCGCAGAACATGCGGGACCACGCGGACAAGCTCGGCGCGATGTTCAAAACGGGAGACGTGACGAACATTATCTGCAAGTCGGAGGGGGATGAGACGACGGCCCCCTGCTATACGGTGCAGACCACAAAAGAGAGCTTTGACACGAAGACGGTGATTCTCGCCACGGGCGCGACGCACGCGCATTTGGGCGTGCCCGGCGAAGCGGAGCTGTCCGGTGCCGGCGTTTCCTACTGCGCGACCTGTGACGGTGCCTTCTTCCGCGGCAAGACAGCCGTGGTGGTCGGCGGCGGCGATGTGGCCGTCGAGGACGCGATCTTCCTCGCAAGGGGCTGCGAAAAGGTGTATCTGATTCACCGCCGGGATGAGCTGCGGGCGGCGAAGATCCTGCAAAAGGAGCTGCTGTCGCTGCCGAACGCGGAGGTGGTCTGGGATTCCGTCGTGACGAGCGTCCTCGGCACGGGTTCCGTGGAAGGCGTGACCGTGGAGAACGTGAAGACGGGGGAAAAGCGTATCATCGACTGCAGCGCCTGCTTTATGGCGGTCGGCATCACCCCCCGTGCGGAATACTGCAAGAACCTTGTGGAAACAGACGAAAAGGGCTTTGTCCGCGCGGACGAGAGCACACAGACGAACCGGCCCGGCGTCTTCGCTGCGGGGGACATTCGCACGAAGCGGCTGCGCCAGGTGATTACGGCGGCTGCGGACGGGGCCTGCGCGATCACTTCCGTGACGGATTTTTTGACGGGAAAGGTGTAAATCATAACAATCACATGAATCATTTTGCAACAATTATCGTATGATTTTTTTCGCAGAACAGGCTTGACAAGCCTGTTTTTGCGTAGTAACATAATTTGCGGACGTAACATATTTGTAACATATTGTAATTTGGAGGAGTTCTTTCCATTATGAAGAAAACAAGAACCAAACCCACGGCGCTGCTTCTGGCGGTAGCGGTGATGCTTTGTCCGGCGGTTGCGTCGGCCGCGTCACAGAAGGTCAGCGTCACCACTGTGCTTCCTTCCGCCGGTGCGGGTTATTACTTTTCCTTTGAACATGTTTCCCTTGCCTCCCTTCGTCAGGAGGAGCTTTCCAGACCCGGCACGGAGAACCTGTTAAGCGCCGGCGCGGCCGCGACGGTGACGGACACGGCTGTGGTCATCACGGAGCCGGTGGAGCTCGCACTGGTACAGCAGGAAAAGATTGAAGAGATTGAAACGGCTGCGCTGGAACGCGAAGTGTTGCAGGCGGAGCTTGCCGCGACGCAGACGGAAGAAGTTCCGCAGGCGCAGGTACAGGAAGTCCCGCAGGATCGGACAGCGGCTGCGGCATCGCCGCAGGACGGCATGTTCTTTTCGGGTACGACGGAAGGGCAGCAGGATGTCTGGGGCGCGCTTTCCGCAAGCCTGACGGACATTCCGGCCGCCGAAGAGGAAGTTGTTGCGGATGACGCGGTCCCCGCGGAAGAAGAGACCGCTGCGCAAGAGAATATTATTGAAGAAAATACGGATCCCGAGGTCGTCGAAGAGGAAGTTCCCGAAGCGGTTGCGGAGGAGACTGTCACGGCGGAAGTGGTGCCGGGCATTGATCTCATCGTGGTGCGCGGAGACGGCTACGTCAACGTGCGTTCCGGCCCCGGCACGGATTATGATATCGTCGGTAAGATGTATGACCGCTCCAAGGGACGCATGATCGGCGTCGAGGGAGACTGGTACAAGATGGAATCCGGTGAGGTCACCGGTTATATCAAGGCGGAGTTCTGTATGACCGGAACGCTCGCCATGGAGCATGAGGCGTCCTGTAATGTGCTGAACGCGAGAGTGACGGCGGGTTCTCTGAATGTCCGCGCGGACGCGTCCACGGATGCCGAGGCGCTGACGCAGCTTTCGGAGGGAGAACTGCTCCGTGACGTGCAGGAACTGGACGGCTGGATCAGCTTTTCTTATGACAATCGCACGGCCTTTGTTTCCAAGGAATTTGTATCCTTAGAGCAGACCTACCGCACGGCGGAGTCCAGAGCGGAAGAGGAAGCCCGTCTGGCGCGGGAACGCGCCGCGGCGGAAGCGAGACTGGCAGCGGAAGCGGCGGAACGTGCGGCACAGGCAGCGGCGGCGGGCCAGAACACGACGCAGCAGGCAGCAGGAGGACAGGCGCCGGCCAGCACACCCAAGCAGGTCGCGCCCGCGGCAACGCCCGCGAATTACAAGTCCGCGGAAGAGTTCCTGGCCGTTTCGGGAAGCCAGGGCGAAGCGGTGGCGGCCTTCGCGATTCAGTTCGTCGGCAATCCTTACGTCCACGGCGGCACGTCCTTAACGAACGGCGCGGACTGCTCCGGCTTCACACAGTCCGTGTACAAGCAGTTCGGCATCAGCCTGCCCCGTATTCCGGAAGCGCAGGGCAACGTCGGCACGCCGGTGGACAGCCTCGCCAACGCACTGCCGGGCGACGTGGTGGTGTACCCCGGTCACGTGGCGATTTACATCGGCAACGGCCAGATCGTGCATGCCTCCGGCAGACGCACCGGCATCATCATCGGCAACGCTTCTTACAGAGCGCCGACAGCCATCCGCAGGATGTTCTGATCGTTTTGTGCCGCGTGATTTTTTGGAACAGACAGGGAACACTGTTTTCGAACGGTGTTCCTTTTATTTTCAGTTTTTTTCCCTTGAACAGGGGGGAGCAATCGGGTATACTTGATACATGTATCCAAAGTCATGCAGGCTAAGGAGGACAGATATGAACATTACAATGGTAGGTAAGAACGTCGATGTGACCGCGGGACTGCGCAGTGCGGTGGAGGAAAAGCTCGGAAAGCTGGAGCGCTATTTCTCTCCCGACACCAAGGTCAATGTGGTCCTGAGTGTCGACAAGGAGCGTCACAAGATCGAAGTCACGATTCCCGTCAAGGGGAAGATCATCCGCTCCGAACAGGTCTCCAATGATATGTACGTTTCCATCGATCTGGTGGAAGAAGTCATCGAACGTCAACTGAAGAAGTACAAGAACAAACTGATTGACAAGCATCAGGATGCGTCCGTGAACTTCAAAAGAGAATTCATCGAAAAGGAATTCACGGATGAGGATGAGATCAAGATCGAGCGCGTCAAGCGCTTCGACATCAAGCCGATGTATCCGGAGGATGCCTGTATTCAGATGGAACTGCTGGGCCACGGGTTCTATGTCTTCGTCAACGCGGAAACGGACGAAACCAACGTCGTCTACAAACGCAAGGGCGGGACTTATGGTATATTGGAACCGGAAGAGTAACTATTCACAGTATTGAAAGGAGAAACGGGTATGGCTAAAAAGGTAGTAATTGCCGGTGCGGTAAGAACAGCGATTGGTAACTTCGGTGGAACGTTATCCAATACGCCGGCAACGGATCTGGGCGCTGTCGTCATCAAAGAGGCGCTGAACAGGGCAGGCGTCAAAGGCGAGCAGGTGGATGAGGTATTGATGGGCTGCGTCATCCAGGCGTCCCTCGGACAGAATGTTGCGCGTCAGGCATCGATCAAAGCGGGGCTCCCCGTGGAAGTGCCGGCGGTGACAATTAACGTTGTCTGCGGTTCCGGTCTGAACTGCGTCAACATGGCAGCGGAAAAGATCATGGCGGGTGTGGCGGATATCGTCGTGGCCGGCGGTATGGAGAATATGTCCATGGCTCCGTTCGCGCTTGACAAGGCGCGTTACGGCTATCGCATGAACAACGGCACGCTCATTGACTGCATGATCAAGGACGCGCTGTGGGATGCGTTCAACAACTACCACATGATCCAGACGGCCGACAATGTGGCGAAGGAATGGAACATCACGCGTGAGCAGGTGGACGAATTCGCGGCGAACAGCCAGAACAAGGCCGAGGCGGCACAGAAGGCGGATCGCTTCAAGGAAGAGATCGTCGGCGTGGAAGTCAAGGTCAAGAAGGACACCGTCGTTTTCGATAAGGACGAATTCCCGCGCGCGGGCGTCACGGCGGAATCCATCGCGAAGCTGCGTGCCATTAACGAAGGCGGCGTAACGACGGCGGCGAATGCCTCCGGTATCAACGACGGCGCGGCCTGCGTGGTCGTGATGAGCGAAGAGAAGGCCCAGGAGCTCGGCGTGAAGCCGATGGCGACATGGATCGGCGGCGCACTCGGCGGCGTGAAGCCCGAAATCATGGGTGTCGGCCCGATTGCTGCCACGAAGAAGGTCTTTGAGCGCACCGGCCTCACGATCGATGACATTGATCTCTACGAAGCGAACGAAGCCTTCGCGGCCCAGTCCATCGCGGTCGGCAGAGACCTGAACTTCGATCTGAGCAAGCTCAACGTCAACGGCGGCGCCATCGCCCTCGGTCACCCGGTCGGCGCGTCCGGCTGCCGTATCCTTGTCACCCTGCTGCATGAGATGCAGAAACGCGAAGACGCGAAGAAGGGTCTTGCGACGCTGTGCATCGGCGGCGGTATGGGATGTGCGACGATTGTTGAAAAAGCATAAGGAGAAAACACATGGCATTTGTAGAATATGAAGTAAAGGATGCCGTCGGCATTCTTACGATTAACCGGCCCGAAGCGCTGAACGCGCTGAACAGCGCTGTGCTGGAGGAGCTTTCCGCGGCACTCGACGCCGTGGACCAGGGCGCAATCCGTTGCCTGATTCTCACGGGCGCGGGAGAAAAGAGCTTTGTCGCAGGCGCGGACATCGCGGAGATGTCTTCGCTCTCCAAGGAAGAGGGCGAGGCCTTCGGCAAGAAGGGCAATGACGTCTTCCGCAAGCTGGAGACCTTCCCGATCCCCGTGATCGCGGCGGTGAACGGCTTTGCGTTGGGCGGCGGCTGCGAGATCGCCATGAGCTGTGATTTCCGCATCTGCTCGGACAACGCGATGTTCGGTCAGCCCGAGGTGGGCCTCGGCATCACGCCGGGCTTCGGCGGCACGCAGCGTCTTGCGCGTCTCATCGGCCCCGGCATGGCGAAGCAGCTCATTTACACCGCCCGCAACATCAAGGCGGACGAAGCGCTGCGCGTGGGTCTGGTCAACCAGGTCGTGCCCCAGGCGGAGCTGATGGCCACCGTGGAAAAAATCGCGGCGGGCATCGCGGCCAACGCACCCATCGCGGTGCGCGGCTGCAAGGAAGCGGTCAACAAGGGTCTGGATCTCCCGATGGATGAAGCCATCGTCGTGGAGGAAAAGATCTTCGGCGCCTGCTTTGACACGCATGACCAGAAGGAAGGCATGAGCGCCTTCCTCGAGAAGCGCAAAGAGAAAACATTCACGAACAACTAAAGGGGGATATGCTTATGAAAGTAGCAGTCATCGGCGCGGGCGCCATGGGCAGCGGTATCGCACAGGTTTTCGCGCAGGCGGATTTTGTCGACACGGTTTATCTGTGTGACATTAAGCAGGAATTTGCGGACGGCGGCGCGGCCAAGATCAAAAAGGGCCTCGACAAGATGGTCAGCAAGGGCAAGATGGAACAGGATGCCGCGGACGGCATCTGCGGCAAGATCAAAACCGGTCTCGCGGACATCTGCACGGACGCGGATCTGATCGTGGAAGCCGCCATCGAGAACATGGAGATCAAGAAGGAAACCTTCAAGAACCTCCAGGAAAACATCGTCAAGAACGACAAGTGCATCTACGCGACCAACACCTCCTCTCTCTCCATCACGGAGATCGGCGCGGGCCTGAAGCACCCGGTCGTCGGTATGCACTTCTTTAACCCGGCGCCGGTGATGAAGCTCGTGGAGGTCATTGCGGGTCTCAACACGCCGGAGGAGATTACAAAGGAAGTCATCTCCCTCTCCGAGAAGATCGGCAAGACACCGGTGCAGGTCAACGAGGCAGCAGGCTTTGTCGTCAACCGCATCCTGATCCCGCTCTGCAACGAAGGCATCTTCGTGTATTCCGAAGGCGTCTCGGACATCGCGGGCATTGACACGGCCATGAAGCTCGGCTGCAATCATCCCATGGGGCCGTTGGAACTCGCGGATCTCATCGGTCTGGATGTCATCCTGGCCATCATGGAAGTCCTTCATAAAGAAACGGGCGATGACAAGTATCGTCCGGCGCCGCTCCTTCGCAAGATGGTGCGTGCGGGCAAGCTCGGCATGAAGACCGGGATCGGCTTCTATGATTACAGCGACGGAAAGGTGCCGACGGATCAGAAGTAACGCGGTACAAAGCGTGTAGGGCATTGAGCCGCCTGCCGCGGTGGTTGATGTTTCCTCCTCGCTCTATTGTTCCGGACACTCCGCCGAGCCTGTAGTCTCGGCTCCGTGGCACACAAGCCGCTCGGAGGAAATCATGCAACCACCGGGCACGGCGGATAGAGGTTTTGGCACCACATATTGCGTTAGTTAGTGAAAATATGTCAGGGGATGTGTCCCCTGACATATTTTTTTGCCATGCAGTGTCGAAATAACGTCTATAGAATTCTAAAATTCCAATAACCATAGTCGGTGACCAACTATAAATAATCATAATTCGAATCATAATAAAAAATTAACTCAAAAATAAATGTAAATTTGACGTAGGTTTTGATATTATCACAGATTCAAATTTTTTTTCTAAACTTTGCCGAATAATGATTCGATATAGAGAGTGGTAAGGCAAGGATGCCAAACAACAAGCGCAAGGAAGCGGGATGCAAATCCTGGAAAAGGAGGAAACGCTATGAAGACAACAACAATGACAAGAAACCAGCACAAAAACATCATACTGCTTATTCTGGCGGTTCTGCTTATTTTCACACTGTTCCACATTGAGTCGATCCGTTCGGACGCGGCGGGAAAGGCGGTGACCATCCAGGATGTTTACAACGAAATGAACGTGGTACGTGCGCAGTACGGATTAAAAGCACTGGAATGGGACGGCACACTGTATGACTGCGCGGCGGTGCGCTCGGTAGAAATGAAGAACTACTACTCTCACACAAGACCCAACGGACAGCCCTGGTACACGGTGAACGCGAGAGTCATGTACGGCGAAAACCTTTATCGCTCCACGAAGAATCGTGACGCGGCCGGCATCGTGGCCCGCTGGATGGCTTCCCCGAGCCACAGAGACCTGATCCTCGACGGCAGTTATGACACGATCGGCATCGCAGGATACACGGAAAACGGCGTCAGCTACTGGGTCATGGAGTTCGGATATAACCACTAAAAAGAAGACATAAAATGAAATATGAAAATTAGGCGGCAGAACGGTTGACCGGACTGCCGTCTTTACTTATAATACTATATGTATGGTATGTGTCCCCCGAGAAGGGGCATAAAATGTGTTTTTTTGAAAGGAGTAAGGGAATGAAATCCAGGGGCTTTGGAAGGCTTGCGTCCGTATGGGCGCTGTTTCTTGTGTTGTCATTACTCGTAGGCTGCGGAGGGAAAACGGAGAGTAAGCGTTCGTCCAGCGCCGCGAGTTCCAAGAGTTCGACGGTCGTCATCCCGCCGAAGAGCGCGTCTTCCGCGACAACGGAAGAGGAAGCACCGGAGGAAGAAGCGGAAGAAGCCGAAGAAGAGACGGAAGCGGAAGAGGCCGAAACGGAAGAGGCCCCGGAAGGCCCTGTTTTCGCGGGATTCCCGGAGGTCGGTGAGACCGTCGAGGGATTTACCCTGCTGGAAGTCCGTGATTTTGAGATTCTCGGCGCGGAGGTCGGCTGGTTTGTACATGACGAAACGGACGCGAAGCTCATGTACATTCACAATGATGATACGAACCGTGCCTTTGATCTGACATTTCTGACCCATGCCATCAACAACGAGGGTCTGCCGCATGTGTTTGAACACGCGACACTGGGCGGTTCCAAGAACTATCCTTCCAGAACGCTCTTTATGAATCTGATTTACCAGAGCTACAACACCTTTATGAACGCGATGACGACGGACCGCATGACGACGTATCCCGTCGCTTCGCTTTCCGAAAAGCAGCTGCTGGCGCTGGCGGATTATTACACGGACAGCTGCTTCTACCCGATGATCATGGAAGACGAGTCCATCTACCGCACGGAAGCCTGGCGTTACCGCCTGGAGGATCCGGAGGGTGAACTCACGATGGAAGGCACGGTGTATTCCGAAATGCAGGGTGCCATGACGAAGGACATGTGGGCCAACTTAAACGCGGTCCGCGCGTCGCTGCCGGGCAGCTCCATCTGCTATGCCTTCGGCGGAGATCCCGCGTACATTCCGGACATGACCTGGCAGGATCTGAAGGATTATCACGACCGTTTCTACACGCCGGAAAACTGCGTGGCCTATCTCTACGGTGACATCGCGGAGTATGAGGCCTTTTTGAAGATGCTGGATAATGTGTTCACGAATTTCGGTAAGGAAGATGCCGCGGACGCGGAGGAAGAAGCTGACGCCGAAGAGGACGCTGACGCGGCAGACGAAGCTTCGACAGAGGACAGTGCAGACGCGGCATCGACAGAGGATGCTGATGCTGCGGATGAAGCTTCGACGGAGGACGCAGCAGACGAGGCATCGACGGAGGATGCTGATGCTGCGGATGAAGCATCGACGGAAGACGCGGCAGACGAGGCAGACGAGGCGTCGACGGAAGAGGAAGCCGCGGAAGAAGAAGCGGAACCCTGGTTTGTGGAAGAGGATTACGAACCGATCACGGAATCGAAGGTGGAGGAATTTGCCTTCGCTGCGGAAGAGAGTGCCGCGACGGAAAATGCTTCCATCGTGTATTACAACTTTGTCGGCTCCGCCTTCACGGATGAGGACGCCCAGCCGCTGCAGATGCTGGCGATTCTGATGGGCGCGGAGGCTTCACCGCTGACGCAGACACTGAAGAAGGAATTCCCCGCGGGCACCGCCGGCGCGGGTGTGGAAATCGCCGGTCCGGAGCTTCTGCCGATGTTCTATATTCAGAACGTCAATCGCGAAGACGCGGAGAAGTATCAGGAAATCGTGCGGGAAGCCCTGGAAGATGTGAAGGAAAACGGATTCCCGGAGGAACTGATCGACGGCGTGATGGCGACGCAGTCCCTGAACAATCGTCTGGTGCGCGAGAGCAACGAAGCGAATGTCAATGTGATTTATTCCTTCGCGTACGCTTACGCCGTCACGGGCGATCCCTGGAATCTGATGGCACAGTATGACGCGGCGGACAGCCTGATGGAATGGAACAAGGACGGCACCTTCTCCGCGCTGGCGGAAACACTGCTGGACGAGGAGCAGACGCTGACGACGCTCGTGACCACCTATCCCGAACCGGGTCTGAAGGAAAAGGAAGACGCTGCGCTGGCGGAGGAGCTGGCGAAGATCAAGGCCGGCATGAGCGATGAGGAAATCGAAGCGATCATCGCGGCGTCCGGCGTAACGGAAGCCGCAGAGGAAGAAGCTGCGGAAGAAGAATCCGAAGAAGAGACGGAAGACGCGGCGGACGAAGCAACAACAGACGCAGCGGACGAAGCGACAACAGATGCGGCGGACGAAGCAACAACAGACGCGGCGGACGAAGCAACAACAGACGCGGCGGACGAAGCGACAACAGACGCCGCCGACGAAGCGACAACAGACGCCGCTGATGAGGCAACAACAGACGCGGCGGATGAAGCAACGACAGACGCGGCGGACGAAGCGACGACAGACGCCGCCGATGAAGCGACGACCGACGCCTCGGATGACGCGTCGACCGGCGTGACGGAAGAGGAAGCAGCGGAAGAAGGAACAGAGGAAGAGACGGAAGAAGAAGCCGCAGAAGACGGCATGGATGACGTCACCGCCGCGCTCATCGCGAAGCTGAAGGTGGTCGGGGTTTCCGACCTGCCGGAGGAAGTGCGCAGGTACGAGATTCGCGACGAGAAGGCGGAGGAAGAGGAAGTCCGCTATCTGGATGCCGTTGCCGGCGTGGACGGCGTGGGCATGGTGAATCTTCTGATTGACGCGCAGTCCTTCGGAACGGAGGAGCTGCATGACCTTATGCTCTTCCGTCATCTGACGGAGCATCTGGAAACCAAGGAACTGAGCCGCGCGGAAATCGATACCAAGCTGACGAGATACACCTATAATCCGCAGATCGCCCTTTCCACGATCCGCACGGAGGAAGGCGGTGCGCATCCTTATCTTGCGATCAGCTGGATTGCGGCAGAGGAGGATCTGGAAGAGGGCTATGACCTGATGCGGCAGATCGTCTTTGAACTGAAGCTTGACGATACGCAGAAACTCGCGGACAGCGTACAGGCGGTTTACACGCAGATGCGCAACGAATACAATGAGGCACCGTATTTGACACAGCTGTTCCGCGGCTTTGCCACCTATGACGAACAGAGACGTTTCCTGGATTATTTGTCCGGTCCCGCATACTACGCCTATCTTGCGGAACTGCAGGAAATGTTTGCCGAAGAGGACGAAGAAGCGACGCAGGCCTTTGTGGAACGGATGAAGGGCGTGCAGGAGAAACTGCGCAACCGTTACGGCGCCATCGTGCTCTTCGCGGGCAACGAAACGGATATCACCGCAAACCGCGAGCTGGCGGATCTCTTCCTGCAGAACCTCGAATACGAGGAGACGGAGGCGGCGGTCTATGATCTGCCTTCGCCCGCAACGAAGGAAGCGTTCATCGCGGAGTCGAGCGTGCAGTACAATTCCATGGTGGCCGGGTATGAGGACCTGGGTCTGGAGGACGGTTACAGCGCGGATCTGATGGTGCTGGGCCAGATCGTAACGGACCAGATTCTGCTTCCGGAAATCCGTGACGGCTACGGTGCCTACGGTGCTTTCTCGTCCTTCCTGGAGAATGAGGGCGCGTATCTGTACACCTACCGTGATCCGAATGTCAAGGAGAGCTTTGATGTGTACGCCACGATCGCGGAGAAGTTAAGGGAGATGGAACTGGATCAGGAGACCATCGACGGCTATATCATGAGCACCTATGTCAGCTACGCGATGCCCCAGGGTGAGCTCACCGGCGCGATGACATCGCTCAATAACGTGCTTCTGGGCATCAGTCCGGAGGATACGCTGGAGGATATGCGCAGCGTGAAGAGCGTGACGCCCGAGCGGATCCGGGAACTGGCGGATCTCTATGACAAGATTGTGGAAGCCGGCCGCGTCGGGACCTCCGGCAGTGCCGCGAAGATCAACGATAACGAGGAGCTCTTCGAGGAGATTCTGAATCCCTTCGGTGCCTCGACAGAGGAAACGGAAGTGAACACGGAATTCACCGACGTGCCGGAGGATCACGAATTCTACGAGGCCGTGCAGACCGTGGTCGGCATGGGGCTGATGGAACCGCTGGAAGAGGATGCCTTCGGTGTGGATGAAGCATCGACGATCGGAGAATTTGCGTATATCCTGATGGGCGGAATGATGGACGCGGAATCCGCACTGAGCACACTGCAGCAGGCGGGACTTTTGAAGGGCAAGGCGGAGGATCCGCTGAAGAAGGAAACGGTCATCGACACGATGGAGACGGTGCTGTCCATGCAGCAGGTTACGGAAGAGATCGAATGGGATAAGTATCCGTTGAGCGAGACCGTGACGCGCGGTGAGCTGGCCTATCTTGTGGTGGCGGAGTAAGTCACATATTTGTAACATCCTGAGGGTATGATGGTGGCGGACTGAAAAAAACACAAGGGGAGTCAGTCCCCACCATCATGGCAGAAATAAAGGGTTTTATGAGGGCAATCGAAAAGTTCAAAAAGCCGGGGAGCGGCAGGGGAAACCGCGTCCGGCGTTCGAGGCGTGAGCAACGCACACGTTTTGTTTCGTTGCTGTATCTGTCGCCCAGCATCATCGGCGTGCTGGTGTTCTTTGTAATTCCCTTTCTGGTGGTCATTTATTACTCCTTGGTGAACAATCCGGTGCAGGGAAAGTTTGTGGGCTTCCGCAACTTCTTAAGCGTCTGGAACAATGACGCCTTCCGGCAGGCGGCGGGGAACACCCTGCGCTTTTCCTTTACGGCGGTGCCGCTGGCGGTCATCGGTTCCCTTTACCTCGCCGCGGTCATGGAATCCAGGATCCCCTTCAAAAGCCGTTTTCGCACCTTTTTCCTCTCGCCGATCATGGTGCCCATCGCCTCGGTGGTTCTGATCTGGCAGGTGCTGTTTCATTACAACGGCCTGATCAACGAAGTATTCACGGCGCTGGGCGGCACGAAAACCGACTGGTTCAAATCGGACTTTGCGCAGATCCCGGTCATGCTGCTCTTTTTGTGGAAGAACTTAGGCTACAACATGATCCTGTTTATGGCGGCGCTCTCCAGCGTCCCGCATGATCTCATCGAAGTGGCACAGCTGGAAGGCGCGACAAAGCGCCAGATCTTTTTCCGGATCAAGCTGCGTTATTTGTCGGCGACGGTTGTCTTTGTCACGATCATGTCCCTGATCAGTTCCTTCAAGGTGTTCCGGGAGGTGTACCTTCTGGCGGGGGACTATCCGGTGAGCTCGCTTTATATGTTGCAGCATTATATGAACAACACCTTCCGGTCGCTGGATTACCAGAAGCTGTCGGCCGCGGCCATCATTATGTCGCTGGTGATTATCGTGTTGTTCTTTATCATGTACAAGGCGGAAGATAAGTTTGGAAGAGACGTGGAAGACTGAGCGGAACGCGGCGCATCTGCTGGCCGCCCGCAGGAAACGAAGGAAAGAGATGGGGGAGGGTGTCCGGATCGGCGCGCGTACGGTGATCCTGCTGTTCTTTGCCGTGCTTTTCCTCATTCCCATCCTCCTGACGATCACGAACTCCTTCATGTCCGCCTCGGAGATCAACGCCAATTACGGCGCGGTCTTCGCGACAACGGAGTCCGGCGGCAAGGTGTTTATTTCCAAAACCGTGACGCTCAAGTTCATTCCGGACATGGTGAGTTTCGCGCAGTACGGAAGCGTGCTGTTCCGCAGTCCGGAGTATCTGTTGAAATTCTGGAACGCCGTGATCTATGTCGTGCCGATTGTGGTGTTCCAGCTCTTCGTCGCGATGCTGGCGTCCTACGGCTTTGCCAGATACCGGGGAAAGGTGCGCGGGATCATTTTCTTTTCCTACGTGATTCTCGTGCTGATGCCGTATCAGGTGACGCTGGTGCCGAACTTTCTTGTGTCGAACTGGCTCGGCATCCTCGGCACAAGGTGGGCGATCTGGCTGCCGGGGATCTTCAGTCCCTTTGCGGTCTATCTGCTGACGAAGTTTATCCGCAGGATCCCGACCTCGGTCTTCGAGGCGGCGCAGATTGACGGCGCGGGAGAGTGGCAGATGTTTTCGAGGATCTGCATGCCGCTGTGCAAGAGCGGGATTTTTTCCGTGGCGATCCTGCTGTTTATCGATTACTGGAACATGGTGGAGCAACCGCTGATTCTGTTGCCGGACGACGCGCTGCATCCGCTCTCCGTGTTTTTGTCGAAGATCAATGCCGGTGAGATTTCACTGGCTTTTGCGGTGGCGGTCATTTACATGATCCCGCCCCTGCTGATGTTTTTGTACGGGGAAGAGTATTTGATTGAAGGCATTACCTATCAAGGCGGTATCAAGGGATAATCTCTGCGAGATCATCCCTCGATGGGATCGCAGGGACGTGTTAAGGAAGATGTCGTGCAAGCACGACACACGTCCCGCGGCGGTGGGAATGCAAAGCATTCCCAATCGGGAAGCATATTGAAGGAGGCAAACGATGGCACTATCAAGAGAGGAAAAACGTGCACAGAAGCGCAAGGATCTGGTCAAGAACATTCTCATCGTGTTTCTTGCGGTGATGCTGGCGCTCACCTTTTTCTCGGGGACGATACAGAACTGGTCTTTGCCGGAGGTGGCGACGGCCTATGTGCAGTCCGGCAATGTTTCGCCGCAGATCAGGGCGAGCGGCGTCGTGGAAGCGGATGACCCGTATAACATCGAACCGAAGGAAACGCGGCGCATTGCCTCCGTGGCCGTCAAGGTCGGGGATGAGGTCAAGCAGGGCGATGTGCTCTTCGTGCTGGAGGGGCAGGAGTCCGAGGAACTGGAAGCCGCCATGAAAGAACTGCAGGAGCTGGAAAACCAGTTTGATCTGGCGCTCTTCACGGGCGACGTCACGGATGAAATCATCACCCGCGTCCGCAACGGGCAGAGCGGAACGACGTCCAGTTACCAGCAGCGTTTGCGGGAAGTGAACGACGCCTACAACAACGCCGTGGCGGCGGACACGCAGGCGGCCTCGGATCTGGAACTGCTGAAGGCGGAATATGATGTGAAGCTGGGCGAGTATGATGTGCAGATCAGCGCGATTGCGCCGGTTGCCGCGGCGGATACGACGGGGTATACGATTGCCAATGCGGAAGCGGAGGCGGAGCTGGCAAAGCTGTCGGCAGAGGAAACGGAATTACAGGCGAAGGTGACACCGCTGCAGGCGCAACTGGACGCGGAAAACAATAAAGTACCGCCGGAAGTGCCGGATCAAAAGGTGATTGATAAACTTGAAAAGGAACTGGAGAAGCCGAAAAAACGCCTGTCTGAAATCAGTGCGAGAAGACAGGAGCTGCAAAACGCCATCGCCAATAACACCCGCGATATCGCCACCGCGACCGCGCAGAATGAGCAGCAAAGACTGGCCGCGGAACAGCAGAAGGCGCAGCTGGAACAGCAAAGAGCGATCCTGGAACAGGAATACAATACAAAGCGTCTGGAGCTGGAGGCCAGAAAGACGCAGACCGGCGTTTCCGTGGAAACGGCAAAGACGAGCCGGGAAGCGGCCATTTCCAACATCCAGTCGGAACTGACGCTTTCGGGGAAATACGAAGCGCTTTCCGCCGCGGTGGAAAAGGTGACGAAGCTGCAGGAACAAAGCCTTGGCAGCGAGCTGGTTTCGCCCGTGGACGGCCGTGTCACCAGCATCAACTATGCCGCCGGGCAGACCATGCAGGCCGGCGAGACCGCTGCCGTCATCCAGATCAGCGGCAAGGCCATGACCATGAAATTCAGCGTCACGGCGGAGCAGGCCAAGAGCCTGAAAACCGGCGATGTGGTGGACCCGCAGGATTCCTGGCGCTATTCCGAATTCAAGGCGGTCATCACCGCCGTGCGTCCGGACCCGGAGGATCCGGGCAACCGAAGACAGGTGACGGTTTCCATTGATTCGCCGGAGGTGCAGGCCGGACAGACGGTCAACATCCGCATCGGCGAGGCACAGAAGAATTATGAAATGACCGTGCCGAATTCCGCCATCAAGGAAGACAACAACGGAAAGTTTATCCTGATCGTGCAGTCGAAGTCCTCTCCCCTGCGCAACCGCTATATCGCGCGGCGCGTGGATGTGGAGGTGCTGGCACAGGATGACACCACCACCGCGATCAATGCGGCCATTGAAGGCTATGAATACGTGATTACCACCTCCACCGCCATGATCACGGCGGGACAGGAAGTGAGACTTGCGGAGTCCGGTTATTGATGAAACTCTCTTTTCCGAAAAACTTCAAATTCCCGAAACCGGACCGGCGTCTGCGTCGCAGGCTGATTGTTCTGCTGCTTTGTGGTATACTGTTTGTCGGGCTGAGTATTTTCCGGAGCCGCCTGGTATCGGCACTGCCCGATGTGGCGGGCGCAAAACGCTTTGCGCCGGAGGGCGGGTACGCGCAGATCGGCTGTTACTTTGCCGACCATGTGACGGCGGAACCGGAGCGGTATAAGGAATTCACCTACCGCGTGGAAAGCGCCCTGACGGCAAACGCCATCGAAGCGGACGCGGAGAACGGCGGACGTCTGTTCCTTGACTGTTACAGCGTGGACGGCAGCGTGACGCTGCTCCATGACAAAAAGAGCGTCGAAGCAAAGGCCATCGGCACGGGGGGAGAGTTCTTTTTCCTGCATCCGGTCGAGCTCAGAAGCGGCATGTATTACATGGCGGACGCGCTGATGAAGGACCAGATCCTCGTGGACGAGACGATTGCCTGGCAGCTTTTTGGCGGAACCGACATCGCGGGACAGACAGTGACGATCGGCGGATCCTCGTTTATCATCAGCGGTGTGGTGAAGACCGGCAGCGGACGTATGCGTGAGGCGGCGGGCGCGGACGGTGCGCTGGTGTATCTGCCGGCCTCCGCTTTGAAGGAATACGGGACGCTGCGCTACGGCGCGGACCGGATGAGTTCTTATGAACTGATCCTGCCGGATCCGGTGTCGGGCTTTGCGGAAAAGCTGATCCGGGAGACGCTGGGCTTTGACGCGGACAGCATGGAAATCGTGGACCAGACGAAACGCTTCCGCTCCTTCCCGCTGCTTTCGGTGCTGCGGGATTACGGCACGCGTTCCATGACGGGTTCCGCCATCAGTTATCCGTACTGGGAAAACATGGCGCGGGGCACGGAGGATGTGCTGGCACCGCTGGTGGTGTTGCAGGCCCTGTGTATTCTGGTTCCGGCGGTTCTGGTGATTTGGGAGGTCGTGTACCGCTATCGTCGCAAGGAGTGGACGGCGCAGGGCATCGTTACGGCAATCGGCGACAGGATTTATGAGCTACGCGCAAAGACATACGCACAGCAGCGCAATAAGAAGCGCGCATGACAGGGAGAGAAAATGAAAAAGAGCATTCGGAACGGCGTGTTATTCGCCATCATGTTATCACTGACGGCCTGCGGCGGGAATGCCGCGACCTCCGGCACGACGGCGTCGGAGGGTGTCAGCGAAGAGACGGCGGTGCCGGAAACGCCCGGCGGCATTGACAAGAACAAGGTCTACCGCGAAGAGGAACTGAAACTGACGGGACTGGAATATCCGACGGAGGATATCTCCGGTCGTTTGTATTATCTGGACGGAGAAATCCGCGCCTTCGGCATGCACTATGATTTCACGCTGCCTTCGGAAGACGCGCCGGGAGAAGACGCTTCCGACGCGCCCGGAGACGAAGCGACGGAAGGTGACAGCGCCGGAACGGGCGGCACGATGCATGTGGCCGGCGGTGGTGCTTCCGCAGGAACGGACGCAACGGACGAGCCGCAGATGCATACGGCAGGCACGGGCGGAAGTGACGCGCCCGGAGAAGACACGGAGGAAGAGACGCCTGCGGAGCCGGAAACACCGGAGATGTATCCCGGCATGGTGGAAGGGATGACGAGTGTCACCACGGTCTTCACCCTGCGCTTTGCGCCGGACGGCACGAAGGCGGAGACCGTTGTCCTGGACCGCATTACCGACGGCGGCATTTGGTACGGCGCCATGGTGCCGGGAAAAGACGGCACAACCTATGCCGTGAAAACCGTTTCCTCCGGAGACGGCACATGGGTCGGACCGGTGCTGACCGATACCACGACGGCAGACCCGGCGGAACAGGATCGTGTCATCACGGATGAGATCCCGCCGGACAGCGACGTGACGCAGGCGGAGCGTTTCTTTCTGGTGAAATTCGATGATCAGGGAACGGTCGTCTGGGAAACGGAGCTGAGGGACGAAACGGTCGAGTGGTACAGCGTCAGCACCGTGCTGTACAGCGCGGAGCGCGGGGTCTTCGTCAGCGACACCCGCGGCGTGTCCCTGTATGACGAGCAGGACGGCGCCTTCGTGGAAACCGTGTACGCGTCGAAGGAATGGTCCGACATGGTGATGAGCGGTGACGGCAAAGTCTTTGTCCGCGCCTACGAAGAGGACGGTGAGCATCTGCTCCGGGTGGACAATGCCACGGGCGAGGCCACGGAGGATTTCGCGATTGTCCCGACGATGTCCAATCTTTATAACCTGTACAATCTGCAGCCGGCGCTGGACGGCGGATTTCTGCTTTCGGACAATACGGGCGTGTATTCCTGGAAGCTGTCCTCGGAAGCACCCGCGCAGCTCTTCGGCTTTATTGATTCCGATTTGAATATCGATTCCCTGGAATCCATGGTGCAGATCAGCGATGAGGAGCTGATCGCGTATTATTACGCAAGCGGCGGCGGCAGCGGCAGTTACCGGCTGGCGCGGCTGAAGAAGGTGCCGCCCGCGGAAGTGCCGGACAGACAGGTGCTGACCCTCGGCTGCTTCTGGCTGGATTCGGAGATTCGCAGCGCGATCTTTGCCTTCAACAAGGAAAGCAGGGACTGCCGCATCCGCGTCAAGGAGTATTCCCGTCTTTCTTCGGACGGCAGTTATGAGCAGGCGCTGATACAGATGAACAACGATATCATCACCGGAGAGGCGCCGGACATTATGATTCTGGCGGACGAGGCGCAGATCGAATCTTATGAGGCGAAGGGCGTTTTTGAACCGCTGGACGCGTATATCGAACAGGATCCGGAGCTGGATCTGAAGGACTATATGACCAACGTCTTTGACGCATACCGTTACAAGGGAGAGATGTATCTGCTGGTGCCGGCCTTCACGCTGCGCACCTATGCCATGAAGCTTTCGGACGCGGAGGAGGTGACGGACTGGACCTTCCGCGAAATGGAGCGGATTGCGGAGGCACGCCGGATCTCCACCCAGACCATGTTCGGCTATCCGATCACCAACATGAACCTTGTTTTCCAGGCACTGGTCTTTGACGGCAGCAGCTATATCGACTGGAACGCGCAGAAGGCGAAGTTTGACACGCAGCAGTTTATCGACCTTCTGGACGTGGCGAAGAAGTTTCCCTCGGAGGAGGACATCGACGACAGCTGGTGGGATCAGGACCAGGACGCGCTGTACCGGAACGGACAGGCGCTGATTGCCCAGACCTTCATGGGCAGCTTTAAGGCCTATACCCAGCTGAAATACGGCACCTTCGGAGAGGAAGTGGTCTTTGTGGGCTTCCCGCGCGAAGAGGGCGAGGGCGGCCACACCATCATGGCAACCTCCCGCATCGCCATGAGTGCGGAGAGCGAAAACAAGGACGGCTGCTGGGCCTTCATGCGCACCTTCCTGATGGATGATTATCAGGAACGCTTCGTCACCGGCTGGGCCTTCCCCGTTTCCAGAATGCAGCTGCGCACGAAAGCGGACCGGTCCATGGAACGGGATTCCTATGTGGATGCCCTGACCGGTGAGACGGTGTACTTTGACGAGACCTTTTATGTCGGCGGTGAGGAAATCACGATCCCGCCCCTGTCCAAGGAAGAAGCGGACGAGCTGATGACCTTCCTCGAAAGCGTCGATTCCGCATACAGCTACAACGAGACGATTATGAACATCGTGCAGGAAGAGGTAAAGCCCTTCTTCGCGGGCCAGAAAAGCGCGCAGGAATGCGCGAAGATTCTGCAAAGCAGGCTGCAGCTTTACATTGATGAGAACAGTTGACGCGCAGCCTGTCGCGGACAAACAGCAATTAACAGCAAGAAACAGCAACGCCCTGCGGATGAGAATCATCGATACAGGGCGTGTGCTGCTTCCACAGTGTATGTTGTTGTAAAAACATCATACCATATCACCTATCATAGAACCGATCATAAAACGCGAAAAAAATGATGTCTTTCAATTCGTGGAGTTTTCAGAATAAAAACGTCAAAGCCTTGTGCCATAAGGGTTTTACCCGACGCAAACGCGGAAGACGAAATATAAATTTTTCATAAACTGTACAAATTTCGAAGATTTACAATAAAGCAACGCCCTGCGGATGAGAGTCATCGACGCAGGGCGTTGTTTTTTTTGTTTCGATGAGACGGCGCTTAGAGCTTTCGTGCGTCCCAGGCGGAGAGTGCTTCTTCTTTGACGGCGGCGAAATCTAAGCCGCCTTCGGCGGCGACGGCCGCGGCGATTGCGCCCTCGACGAGGGGGCAATCCACCATCTGCACGGTATCGTCACCGATGTCTTCCAGAACCATCTCCGTTGTCATGACGGCGGAGCCGACATCCATCAGCACAAGGACGCCCTCGCCCTGATTGACGCTTTCGACCGCCGCTTTGATGCGCTCAAAGCTCGTGCCGAAGGAGCCGTCCTCCATGCCGCCGGCCGCCACCAGCGGTGCTTCGGCGGCCATCACGCGGCAGAACTCCACGACGCCTTCCGCGAGTGTTTTGCTATGAGACACAATAACAATCCCTACCATGCTTGCTCCCTCTGCTATGAGCACTTGGCGGATGTTCTTTATCCGCCTACGTGCGAATGTACATCTCGTCACTTGGCGAGGTTCTTTCGAGCGTAGTGACGAGATGCTTCCCGTTTCAAATCGCTTCCGCGATCGTCTCCAGCATCACCGTGAACGAGGTCGCGCCGGGATCCTGGTGTCCGATGGAACGCTCGCCGAGATAAGAGGCGCGTCCCTTTGTCGCGATGATGGTTTTGGTGTATTCGACACCTTCTTTAGCGGCCTTGACGCCGGCGTCCAGCATTGCCTTCGCGTCCGCCGTGCCCGCCGCCTTCATGGCATCCAGCGCGGGGAGCATGGCGTCCAGCATCGTCTTTTCGCCTTTCTCCGCCTTGCCGCGCAGCTGCACGCCGCCGATGGCGGCTTCCAGCACCGCGATGAAGTCATCCGCGCTGATGCTTACATGATCCTTGACGGCGTCCCCGGCCTTCATAAAGGCCGTGCCGTACAAAGGCCCCGAAGCGCCGCCGACGGTGGATACCAGCGTCATACCGACTTTTTTTAAGATCGCGCCGATGTCCTTGTCCGCGACGACCGGCAACTCTTCCTCCACCTTCTTGAAACCGCGGGAGAGGTTGATGCCGTGGTCACCGTCGCCGATGGCGTTGTCCAGATCCGTCAGGAACTGCGCTTCGCGTTCGATCGCAGCCGCAACCTTATGAATGATCTCAATGACCTGATCTTTGCTTGCCATAATTACACCACCTTGAACCCCGGCGTATCCGCCTTCGCATCCAGCAGCTTCTTCAGCTCGTCATCCAGCTTCAGCAGCGAGATCGAGAAGCCCTCCATCTCAAGAGAGGTCATGTACTCACCGACAAAGGTTTTGTACACCGTGACGTTCTTTTCCTTCAGAACATCCGCGACGTGGTTATTCACGACGAAGAGTTCCATCAGCGGTGTCGCGCCGCAGCCGTTGATCATGACGGCGACTTCCGAGCCGGTGAAATCCAGATCCGCGAGGATCTTTGTCATCAGCTGATCCACGATCTGATCCGCTTCCTGCAGCTTTTCCCTGTGCGTGCCGGGTTCGCCGTGGATGCCGATGCCGATTTCCATTTCGTCTTCCGCAAGCTCAAAGCCGGGCTTGCCGGAGGCGGGCACCGTGCAGGGGGAGATCGCCATGCTCATGGAACGGACGTTGTCGCAGACCTTCTGCGCGACGGCCTTGACATCCGCGAGCGATGCGCCTTCTTCCGCCTTTGCGCCGGCGATCTTGTGCACGAAGACCGTGCCGGCCACGCCGCGTCTGCCGACGGTGTACAGGGAGCCGTCCACCGCCACGTCATCGCCCACGACAACCTGATCGACCTCAATGCCTTCGTCGCGCGCCATGTCGGCCGCCATCTCGAAGTTCATGACGTCGCCGGTGTAGTTTTTGATGACCATGAGGACGCCCTTGTCCGTCTGAATGGCCTTGATGCCTTCAAAAATCTGATCCGGGGTGGGAGAGGTGAAGACCGCGCCCGCGACACCGGCATCCAGCATGCCTTCGCCGACATAGCCGCCGTGCGCCGGTTCATGGCCGGAGCCGCCGCCGGAAATCAGCGCGACCTTGCCTTCTTTTTTGTTGGCACGCTGCACCACATGTGTGTCGCCGACACGCTTCAGGTACTGCGGAAAGGCTTTGCACAAGCCTTCTACCATCTGCTCCTCCACCTGATCGACTGCGTTGATGATTTTCTTCATGTACTGTTCCCTCCTCTGAATAAGAATATGCGAATTGTTTGCTAAGAAGCGTTACCGGTCGCAACAACATCCACGCCCGTGCCGCAGACGTCCTTGATCACGACGTCGCCGATCTTCACCGGCGCCTTTGCGCGTGCGTGGTTGATGACCTCCATCACGTCAAAGATGGAGGATTTCGGGATGTCCGTCGCGGTCTTCACGGGAAGCCTGGTTTTTCCGCTGCCCTCCAGGATCACCGTCGAGGTGACGATGCGCGTCGGGTTCGTGATTTCCTTGTGCGCGTAGGTGTCACCGATCTTGCAGGTGTTGCCCGTGACATTGACGACTTCGCCGTTTTCGATTTCCGCCGTGACGAGACAGCCCATGGGGCAGCCGATACAGGTCAGTTCTCTTTTTTCCATGATGCCGCCCTCCTTATTCCGTTTCCACGGTGACTGTGATGTTCTTCAGTCCCTCGTGTGATGTCAGTTGCTCTTTCTTCAGAATCACCTGCTCCATTTCGCCGGGCGCGATGATGCGCTTCTTCTGGTGCGTGACGCGTTCGTCGTCCAGATAAACGCTGACGAAGGCGTCCTTGTACACCGCACCGACACGGAAACGGATGGTGAGCAGATCGCCGAGACGATCCAAAGAAACCGTGGACGGCACCGTGTAGCGCGCACCGCCCTTGGCCGTGACCGTGATGTCCTCCGCGGCTTCCTCACGTCCGTTCGCCACATAGGCCGCGGCGTGTTCGCCGGCCTTGGCGGCTTCTTCGGAGACGTAGTCCACGAGATCATGCACATGCAGCACGTTGCCGCAGGCGAAGACGCCTTCGATACTGGTCTCGAAGGATTCGTTGACGACGGGGCCGCTCGTTACGGGGTTCATCGCAACGCCCGCGCTGCGGGAGAGCTCATTCTCCGGAATGAGACCCGTCGAGAGCATCAGCGTGTCGCAGCTGTAAAACTTTTCGGTGCCGGGGATGGGTTTCATGTTCCCGTCCACTTCCGCGATCGTGACACCCTCCACGCGTTCCCTGCCTTTGATGTCCACAACGGTGTGGGAGAGCAGCAGCGGGATGTTGTAATCATTGAGACACTGGACAATGTTGCGCTTCAGACCGCCGGAGTACGGCATGATCTCCGCGACACACTGTACCTTCGCGCCTTCAAAGGTCATGCGGCGTGCCATGATGAGGCCGATGTCGCCGCTGCCCAAAATCACGACTTCCTTGCCGGGCATGTAGCCTTCGATGTTGACGAGGCGTTGCGCGGTGCCGGCGGAATAAATGCCGGCGGGGCGGTAGCCGGGGATGTTGAGCGCGCCCCTCGGACGCTCCCTGCAGCCCATGGCAAGGATGACCGCCTTCGCGGGAACCGTGAACATGCCATCTTCGCGGTTCATGGCGGTGACGGTCTTGTCCGGCGCGATGTCCATGACCATGGTGTTGAGCCGGTAATCAATGCCAAGCTCCAGCACCTGATCAATATAACGCGAGGCGTATTCCGGCCCGGTCAGCTCTTCCTTGAAGGTGTGCAGACCGAAGCCGTTGTGAATACACTGATTCAGAATGCCGCCGAGTTCGTGATCCCGCTCCAGAATAAGGATGGAATCATTGCCCGCCTTTTTGGCGGCCACAGCGGCTGCGAGTCCGGCGGGGCCGCCGCCGACAATCACGATATCATAGGATTTCATGCGGTGTGCCCTCCTTCCTCTTTGGTGCGGTAAAAGACCATGTTGCTCTTTCCGCTGCTCTTTTTGATCTCTTCCATCGGAAGGCCGAGCTCACGGTGCAGGATCTCCATGACGCGCGGGGAGCAGAAGCCCGCCTGGCAGCGTCCCATGCCCGCACGCGTGCGGCGCTTGACGCCGTCCAGGGAACGCGCGCCGAGCGGACGGTGGATGGCGTCCAAAATCTCTCCCTCCGTCACGGATTCGCAGCGGCAGATGATGGTGCCGAAGGCCGGGTTTTCTTTGATGAGCGCGTTGCGTTCCTCCAGCGAAAGCCCTTCCGTGCTGACCACGTCCTTGCGCGTGCCGATCCAGTTTTCCTTTTCCTTCAGATCCATCATGTCACGCATCATTTCCGCGATGTATTCGCCGATGGCGGGGCAGGAGGTCAGACCCGGAGATTCGATGCCGGCACAGTCAATGAAGTGCGGCGCGTCTTCCGGTTCTCCGAGGATGAATTCATGGCCGTCCTCATGCGCGCGCAGACCGGCGAAGGAGGTGATGACCTTTTTGATCGGCAGATCCTTCACGTACATGCCGCCCTTTTCGATGAGCTGCGCGATGCCGTCCTGCGTTGTCGCGGTGGATTCCTTGTCTTCGATGTCCACGGCCGTCGGCCCGACGAAGAGATTGCCGTGGATCGTCGGCGCGACCAGGATGCCCTTGCCCATTTTGGAAGGCTGCGGGAAGATGGTCTTTTCCACGAGATCACCGGTTTCCTTGTCCAGGATGCAGTAATCTCCGCGGCGCGGAGTGATGTGAATCTTTTTCTCGCTGACCATGTTATGGAAGTAATCGGAATACAGTCCCGCCGCGTTGACCACGTAGCGTGTGACGTATTCGCCGTTATTTGTGCGGATGTGCCAAAGCCCCTCTTCGTCACGCGTCAGCTGCTCCGCGCGGGTGTTGAAGCGGAATTCCACGCCGTTGACGAAGGCGTTTTCCGCCAGTGCGATATTCAGTTTGAAGGGACAGATGATGCCCCCCGTCGGGGCGTAGAGCGCACCTTCCGCGTTCTCCGAAAGATTCGGCTCCATTTCCAGAAGCTCCTCGCGGGAGAGAATTTTTAAGTCGGGAACGCCGTTCTTCACGCCCCGGTCATACAGATCCTTCAGGCCGTCCAGTTCTTCTTTGTGAATGCAGACCACAAGGGAGCCGTTGCGTTTGAAGGGGATGTCGAGATCCTTCGCAAGCCCCTCCATCAGTTCATTGCCGCGGACATTAAAACGCGCCATCAAAGATCCTTCGGCAGCGTCAAAGCCGGCATGGACGATGGCGGAGTTGGCTTTGGAGGTTCCGCAGCAGACATCCTCTTCCCGTTCGAGCACGCAGATCCGCGCGTCGTAGCGGGAGAGCTCCCGCGCGACAGCGGCGCCCGTGACGCCCGCACCGATGATGATAATATCATACATACGACATGTCTCCTTACGTAAGAGGAGCCGGCAAAACGCCTTTAAGATGTGTGCTTTGCCGGCTCCCCAGTCTCATAGCTAAGATTGTTCAGTTGTCCGGTACGAGGTACGGTTCCTTATCCGAGGATCGCCATGTAGGCAAGGGAACCGACGATACCGCCGCAGACCGGCGCGATCAGCGGAATCCAGCCATAGCCCCAGTCGGGATTCTTGCTGCCCTTGTTCGGGCCGAAGAGCTGATAGGCCAGACGCGGTGCGGAATCTCTCGCTGCGTTCATGGCATAGCCCGTCAGGCCGCCGAAGGAAGCGCCCATCGATACGATGACGCCGTACACGAGCACCCAGCTGACGTGGGATTCGCCTGCGCCGCCCGGGATGGCCGCCAGCGTGAAGACCAGCATGAAGGTGGCGAAGAACTCGGAAAGGAAGTTCAGGCCCTGGTTCGGGATGGACGGAGCGGTGCAGAAGCAGCCGCGGATGACGGCGTCTTCTTCCGTTGCCTTGATGTGATCATGATAGAGGATCATCAGGAGAATCGCACCGCAGAAGCCGCCGGCGAGCTGCGCAATGATATAGCCGGGTACCATTTCCCACGCAAAGCCGCCGCGAACCGCCGCACCGATCGTCACGGCCGGGTTGAAGTGCGAACCGGAGGCCGCGCCGAAGGTGTAAGCGGGCACCATAACCGCCATACCCCAGCCGATCAGGATGTGGACGGGACCCGCACCCTTAAAGCCTGACTTGTTCAGGGAGACGTTACAGCATACGCCGTCGCCCAGAATGACAAGAAACATCGTCCCTACAAATTCCGCAATATAAGCTGTCATTTTGTTCCTCCTTATACTTTTGAAAAAACACCCAACAACACTTTCTGTTTATTCTTTGGCCCATCCGAAGCTGCACTTGACGGCCTTGTCCCATCCGGCCAGCGCTTCCTTCTTCTTGTCTTCCGCCATGGAAGGCTCAAAGGTCTTGTCGATCGTCCAGTTCTTGATGACGTCTTCTTTGCTGGACCAGAAGCCGACTGCCAGACCCGCGAAGTACGCAGCGCCCATTGCCGTGGTTTCCACACATTCCGGACGTTTGACCGGCGCGCCGATGATGTCGGACTGGAACTGCATGAGGAAATCATTCTTGCAGGCGCCGCCGTCCACCTTGAGAGCGGACAGATGAATGCCGGAATCCGCTTCCATCGCGCGGAGGACGTCCGCCGTCTGGTAAGCCAGGGATTCGAGCGTTGCACGGATCAGGTGATTGCGGGAGACGCCGCGGGTGAGACCCACGATCGTGCCGCGTGCATACTGATCCCAGTACGGTGCGCCAAGACCCGCAAACGCCGGCACCACATAGCAGCCTGCCGTGTCATCCACTGCCTTCGCCGCCGCTTCGGAATCCGGGGAAGCGTCGATCATCTTGAGCTCGTCACGCAGCCACTGGATCGCGGCACCCGCGATGAAGATGGAGCCTTCCAGCGCGTACTCGACCTTGCCGTCGACACCCCAGGCGATCGTGGTGACAAGACCGTTCTTGGAATAAATCGGTTTGTCGCCGATGTTCATCAGCATGAAGCAGCCCGTGCCGTAGGTGTTCTTTGCCTCGCCCTGCGTGAAGCAGGTCTGGCCAAAGAGTGCGCACTGCTGGTCGCCGCCGGCACCCGCGATCGGGATCGGTCCGCCGAAGAATTCCACATCACAGTCGCCGTAGTTGCAGCTTGAGGGCTTGACTTCGGGCAGCATGGACTTCGGAATGTTCAGCTCCGCAAGGATCTCGTCGTCCCACTTCAGATCGACGATGTTGAACGCCATCGTGCGGGAGGCATTGGAATAATCCGTGACGTGGATGCGACCCTTGGACAGCTTCCAGATCAGCCAGGTATCGACCGTGCCGAACAGAAGATCGCCGGCCTCCGCTTTGGCGCGCGCGCCTTCGACGTTTTCCAGAATCCAGTTGATCTTGGAGCCGGAGAAATACGCGTCGATGACGAGACCGGTCTTTTCGCGGACTTTGTCCGTCAGACCTTTTTCCTTCAGGGAATCGCAGTATTCCGATGTGCGGCGGCACTGCCAGACGATTGCGTTGTAGACGGGCTTGCCGGTGTTCTTATCCCAGACAATCGTCGTCTCGCGCTGGTTTGTGATGCCGATCGCAGCGATGTCTTCCGCCTTGGCGTCGATCTTTTTCATCGCTTCCTGCGCGACTTCGAGCTGCGTGGACCAGATTTCCTCGGCGTCGTGTTCGACCCAGCCGGGCTTCGGGTAGATCTGCGTGAATTCCTTCTGCGCAACAGAGCACATCTCACCCTTCTCGTTGAAGAGGATACACCTGTTGCTGGTCGTACCCGCATCCAGAGCCATTACATACTTTGCCATATACTTCCCTCCTTCTGGTAGAATTGTCGCGTGATCACGCGACAGACTGGTTACGGAAATCATTGTAAAACATGCATGAAAAAAACGCAAGAGGAAAATAAAAAAATAAGCAGATTGCACAAAATTATATCGTGTTATGTGACGAAAAACACAAAAGGGCGCAGGAGAGATGCGGGTGGTGCGGGATTGTGGTATAATATGCCATGCACTCGGAAATCCTGAAGGATTTCCTCGTTCAGGGCTTGCGCCCTATGGCGTGTCTGTCATGCAAAGCCGCTTACATGCAAGCATGTCGCGTCTTTGATGACATCACGCCGCATGGCTTGAAGCTAAATGGACATGGACTTCACAAGAAGAGGAATCAGAAAACAGGAAAGAGCATTGCTGAGCCACACGGAGAAGCTGTACCACAAGATCACCGTGCTGGTGTTTCATGTGGTCATCATCGCCGCCGTGGCCGTCATCGCCATCGGTCTCGCGGCCGGGATCGGCGCCTTCCGGGGCGTGTTGTCTTCGGCGCCGGACATCACCGGCATCACCGTGACGCCGCGCGGATACTCTACCTTTGTCTATGACGCGGACGGCAATCAGATCGCGAAGCTCGTGTCCCAGGATTCCAACCGCATTCCCGTGACATGGGACATGATTCCCAAGAATCTGAAGAACGCCTTTGTCGCCATTGAGGACGAGCGCTTTTACACGCACAACGGCATTGATATCTACGGTATCATGCGTGCCGGCGTGGAGGGCATCCGCAGCGGCGATTTCTCGCAGGGTGCTTCCACGATCACGCAGCAGCTGCTCAAAAACAACGTCTTTACGGACTGGATCGGGCAGACGGGCTTTGCCAAGTGGAAGCGCAAATTCCAGGAGCAGTTCCTCGCGATCGAGTTGGAAAAGCACATGTCGAAGGATGACATCCTGCTGAATTACATGAACACGATCAACCTTGGCCAGAACACGCTGGGCGTGCAGGCCGCCTCTCTCCGGTACTTCGGCAAATCCGTTTCGGAGCTTTCCCTTTCGGAATGTGCCTGCATCGCCGGAATTACGCAGAATCCTTCCGGCTATAACCCGATCTCTTATCCGGAGGAAAACGAGAAGCGCCGCAACCGCGTGCTCGGCAATATGAAGGACCAGGGCATGATCACCCAGGAGGAATACGACGCGGCCAAGGCGGATGACGTGTATTCCCGCATCCAGCTGGTCAACTCGGAGCAGGAGGGTTCCGACGTCACGAGTTATTTCGTGGACGCGTTGACCGTGCAGCTCAAGGAAGACCTGATGGAACTGGGTTACAACGAAACCCAGGCCTTCACGCTGATGTATTCCAGCGGCCTGAAGATTTATTCGACCCAGGACCCGCGCATCCAGCGCATCGCGGACGAGATCGTGGCGGATCCGGAAAACTATCCGCCCTATACCCTGGTGCTGTTGTCCTACGCCCTGACGATCGAAAAGGCGGACGGCACGCTGGAGAATCACTCCCAGGAAATGCTGGAAACCTATTTCAAGCAGTTCAATGTCAATTACAACCGTCTTTATAATACGGAAGAGGATGCCTATGCCGCGGTGGAGCAGTATAAGGAAGCCGTGCTGCAGGAAGGGGACAGGGTCTTCGACGAACGCATCTCGCTGACGCTGCAGCCCCAGACCTCCGTTGTCATCAGTGACCAGACGAACGGACATGTGGTGGCGATGGTGGGCGGACGCGGGCCCAAGGAGGCTTCCCGTACCCTGAACCGCGCCAGTGACACCACAAGACAGCCCGGTTCCACCTTCAAGGTGGTCAGCACCTACGCGCCGGCGCTCGATGATTACGGCATGAGCCTCGCGACGACGATCAACGACGCGCCTTACGCCTATGACAACGGACGCCTGGTCCGCAACTGGTGGGGGCAGGAGTACCGGGGGATGTATTCGCTCCGGAACGCCATCAAGGACTCCGCGAATGTGGTCACGGTGAAGACGCTGACCTGGATTTCGCCGCAGCTGGGCTATGAGTATTTGCAGCGCTTCGGCTTCACGACGCTGGTGGAATCCCTCCGTGTCGGGGACGAGATTTATTCCGACGTCACGCAGTCCATGGCGCTCGGCGGCCTGACGCACGGCGTGAAAAACGTGGAGCTGAACGCGGCCTACGCCACGATTGCCAACGGCGGCGTCTACGTGAAGCCGACGTATTACACCAAGGTCGTGGACAATCAGGGCAACGTCCTGATCGACAAAACGCAGAATCAGGAGACGCGCCGTGTCTTAAAGGAAACAACGGCATACCTTCTGACCAGCGCCATGCAGGATGTCGTGGGCTGGGGCAACGGTTTGAACGCCAATTTCGGTACGACGGCCATCGCCGGAAAGACCGGCACGACATCGGACGACAGGGACAGCTGGTTCTCCGGCTACACGAGATATTACACCTGCACGGTGTGGGTGGGTTATGATAATAACGAAGTGCTCCCGAATACCCAGATGGCCACAAAGCTCTGGGGCAAGATCATGGGGCAGGTGCATGAGGGCAAGGAGTATCTCAATTTCATTCCGCCCGCGGAAGGACTGACGTCGGCCGCGGTCTGCGGCGTTTCCGGAAAGCTGCCGGTCGGCGGACTCTGCGACGGGCATGTGCGCACGGAACTTTTTGCGATCGGCACGGTGCCGACGGAGAGCTGTGACCAGCATTTCAACGGCAGCATCTGCCGCGCCACAAAGCTGCAGGCGAATACGCACTGTCCCTTTGCCGTGGACGAGGTTTCCGTTCTGCCGCCGATTGAGCCGGATCAGGTGGCCAGGGGCTCCCAGGCCGGCAACCGCACGGATGTGGCGGGCGCGGAGACGGAAATGATCGTGGATGAAAACGGGCAGCAGCAGATTGTGCGTAAAAAGTGCAATCACGACGCTTCCTTCTGGACGCTGCCGGAATCCCCGCAGACGCTGTACCAGCAGGCCTATAATTATTTCAAGGAAGCGGGGGCCGATGACGAGACGGCGCGCAACCAGGCACAGACCCTGGCCGCGGTTGCCTTCCAGCGCTTCCAGGAAACGGGAACGGTCTTCAATCTGTTCCGGGATACGGCGGCGGAGCAGCCGGATCCGAACGCGGATCCCAACGCGCAACCGGATCCCAACGCACAGCCGGATCCGAACGCACAGCCGGATCCGAACGCGCAGCCGCAGCCTGAGCCGCAGCCGCAACCGCAGCCGGAACCTGATCCGAACGCGGGCGGCGGAGAAGAAGGCGGATAAATTTCAGAGCACCCGGTAGAGAGGATCGCCGGAGGTTATATCGATATTTCCACTACAAATATTCGTTAAATCGTTTACGACCGTATCGGCGTGCGCCAGGGGAATGAAGACCGTGTAGCGCACGTCGTTTTCGTAGACAGGGTTGCCGATCGCGATGTCGTTCTTGCGCAGATAGTGTTCCACGCTGCCGCTCATGCCGTAGGCCACCCGGAACGTCAGCTCCCGTCCGAGGGTATGGGTGTGGATCTGCGCCGCCTGCAACGCCGCCTGCGCGGCTTCCGTGTAAGCGCGTGTGAGACCGCCGGTGCCCAGCAGCGTGCCGCCGAAGTATCTGGTGACGACGATGAGCGTGTTCGTCAGTTCCGCCCCCGTGAGGACGGCCAGGATGGGTTTGCCCGCCGTGCCCTGGGGTTCGCCGTCGTCGGAGAAGCGCAAGAGCTCCGCGCGCATGCCGCAGACAAAGGCAAAGCAGTGGTGACGCGCGTCATGGTATTTCTTTTTGACCGCGGCAATCTGCTCCGTCGCTTCCTCTTCCGAGGCAACGGGAAAGATCTCGCCGATGAAGCGGGATTTTTTTTCGATGATTTCCGCGGTGGCGTACGCGGCCACGCTGCGGCAGAAGTCTTCTTTCATTGACAAAGCAAATACCGTTTGATAGAATAGTGGACGTGGTTTTTTACCATAAGCTGCTGTAGCACAGTCGGTAGTGCGTCGCATTGGTAGTGCGGAGGTCACGGGTCCGATTCCCGTCAGCAGCTTTCCGAAAGCGCCTGATGTTCAGGCGCTTTTTAGTTGCTCCCCCCCGATGTCGCGGAGGTATCCGCCTGCGTATAACGCTCCATCTGTGAGCGCAGATGGGAATCCGGCAGACCGTCATGGACGAGACGGCCGTCCTCGTAGGACAGGATGATCTTGTCCCGGTCACGTTCGTTCAGAAGATTGACCGTGATGTGGGCGTTGGAAATATTGAAGCCCGCCAGCTGGTTGTAATAAGTAGTGCAGAGGGCGTCCGCTTTTTCCTTGGTGCTGATCCAGAGGTTCATCGTGGAATCGTCAACCTGTGCCTGTGAGAGGTCCGTGATCAGATTGTCCACCCAGAAGGAGATGACGATGCGCATGTCGCTGCGTTCCACGGTGACATTGTTGCCGAAGGTTTCCCGCACCTCCGGTTCGATGATGGCAAGGAAATCCCGCATCACCGCTTCGCGGGAAGCGGAGGCACCCGCGTAGGCATCCGTGACGCTTTCCGCGACGCTGGAGACGGCAGCGCCGCCCGTTGCGTTGCCCGTGCCGGTCGAAGGGGCAGCACCGGTGCCTGTGCCCGTTCCCGTCTGCGTGGCAATGACGCCGCCGCTTCCGGAGGCACCCGCGGTTCCGCTGATGGCGGAATCTTCCGTTTCGAGCCCGCGGTTCGGGTCCGTCAGTTCAATCCACGCGACCAGCACCGCGAGGAAAAACACGATGCCGAGGACGGAGGCAAGAAATCCCTTCACAAATGTTTTCATGTTGCGTTCTCCGATTGCTGTTTCTGCTTAAAGGCTTCGCGCTTGCGCTGCGTCGCGTCAAGGATGCGTTTTCGTAAGCGCAGGGTCTGGGGCGTGACTTCGAGCAGCTCGTCCGCTTCCAGAAACTCCAGGCACTGTTCCAGGCTCATGATGCGCGGCGGTGTCAGGCGCAGGGCCTCGTCCGCGGAAGAGGAGCGGGTGTTGGTCAGGTGCTTCGTTTTGCAGACATTCAGTTCGATGTCTTCGCTCTTGCCGCTCGCGCCGATGATCATGCCGGCGTAGACCTTGGTGCCCGGTGTGATGAAGAGCGGGCCGCGGTCCTGTGCGTTGAACAGGCCGTAGGTCACGGCCTCGCCCGTTTCGAAGGCGATGAGCGAGCCCTGCCTGCGGTAGGTGATATCGCCCTTGTAAGGGGCGTATTCCTCAAAGACTGTGTTCATAATGCCGTTGCCCTTGGTGTCCGTCATGAACTCGCCGCGGTAGCCGATGAGGCCGCGCGCGGGGATCATGAACTCCAGGCGCGTGCTGCCGCCGGAGGCGTCCGACATGTTCAGCAGCTCGCCCTTGCGCTGTCCTAACTTCTGGATGACGCTGCCGGAAAACTCCTCCGGCACATCCACGAAGCAGCGCTCCATCGGCTCTAACTTTTTGCCGTTTTCGTCTTCCTTGTAAATGACCTCCGCTTTGCTGACGGCAAACTCATAGCCCTCGCGCCGCATGTTTTCGATCAGCACGGAAAGGTGCAACTCACCGCGGCCGGAGACCTTGAAGGTTTCCGTCGTGTCCGTGTCCTCCACACGCAGCGAAACGTCCGTGTTGAGTTCGCGGTACAGGCGCTCGCGCAGATGACGGCTCGTGACGTATTTGCCCTCCGTACCGGCGAAGGGAGAATCATTGACGGAGAAGAACATGGAGATCGTCGGCTCCGAAATCTTCTGGAAGGGAATGGCCTTCGGGCTGTCGGCGGCGCAGAGCGTATCGCCGATCTTTAAGTCCGAAATGCCGGAAAGCGCAACGATGGCGCCCATCCGCGCTTCCTTCACTTCTTTCTTTTCAAGTCCTTCGAATTCGTAGAGCTTGGAGACCTTGGTTTTGATCTGTCTGTTTTCCTCGTGATGATTGACGATCAGAACCTCCTGCCCCTCATGCAGAACGCCGTTATCAATCTTGCCGACGCCGATGCGGCCGACATATTCGTTGTAGTCAATCGTGGAGATCAGCATCTGCACACCGGCCTCCGGATCGCCGACCGGTGCAGGGATGTAGTTGATGATGGTGTCGAGCAGCGGCTTTAAGTCCGTTCCCTCTTCCTCCGCGTCCAGCGAGGAAACGCCGGCGCGCGCGCTCGCGAAGACGAAGGGACAGTCAAGCTGCTTGTCGTCCGCGCCAAGATCAATGAGAAGCTCCAGCACCTCGTCGATCACTTCCTGCGGCCGCGCTTCCGGACGGTCGATCTTGTTGATACAGACGATGACCGGATGCTTCAGTTCCATGGCCTTGCGCAGCACGAAGCGCGTCTGCGGCATCGGGCCTTCGAAGGCATCGACAACGAGAATGACGCCGTTCACCATTTTCAGGACGCGTTCCACCTCGCCGCCGAAGTCCGCATGTCCCGGCGTGTCGACAATGTTGATCTTCACGTCCTTGTAGGAGATGGCAGTGTTTTTGGACAGAATCGTGATGCCGCGCTCGCGCTCGATGTCGTTGGAATCCATCACGCGCTCGACGACTTCCTGATTCTCCCTGAATATGCCGCTTTGTTTCAGCAGCCCGTCGACCAGCGTGGTTTTGCCGTGGTCGACATGCGCAATAATCGCGACGTTGCGCACGTCGTTTCTTGTCTGTTTCATATAATAAAGTATATAGAATTACGGGGGCAGTGTCAAAAAAAGAAGGGATGGCGGGTGTGGGGTTTCCTCGCCATCGTTACAATTCAGCGCCCAGCCATGATTTAGAAGACCGGTGTCATTCATTGTGACACCGACCGTTCATGTTGCTGTGTATTAAACTGGTTGAGAGGATATCGGCGCCGGCTTGGGACGGGCAAAGATTTCAGCAACCTTTT
>JAFZLB010000090.1 GCA_017551665.1 Lachnospiraceae bacterium | reverse complement strand
TGCCCAGGCAGACCAAGAGTAAGTCACGCTATCAACGTTTAAGATGTGACCGTCCTGTGCTGACGGTCTGTTTTCAATGTCCCAAAAACTGCCTGCAATACTTTTCATTTTGTGCTTGACTTTTTATTAGCAGGCTTTCGCCAGCGCATAGAGGCGCTCTTCCTGTTCTTTGTACTGTCTCGAACGGGCCATCGCCTGGTCAAAGTCCACCTTGTGCCCGTCAAACTCCGGACCGTCCACGCAGGCGAACTTCACTTCCCCGCCCACGGTCAGGCGGCAGGCGCCGCACATGCCGGTCCCGTCCACCATGACGGGATTCATGCTGACCACCGTCGGAATCCCTAACTTTTCCGTGAGCTGGCAGACGAACTTCATCATAATCATGGGGCCGATGGAAACGCAGTGATCATAACGCTTTCCCTCCGCCCAGAGGTCTTCCAGACATTTCGTCACCATGCCCTGACGTCCGTAGGAACCGTCATCCGTCGTGATGTAGAGGTTGGAAACGGCGCTGATCATATCCTCCAGAATCACAAAGTCCCTGTTCTTCGCACCGAGGATGCAGTCCGCCGTGATGCCCCGTTCCTTGAGCCACTTTAATTGCGGATACACCGGTGCCGTGCCGACGCCGCCGGCGATGAACAGAATCTTTTTCTTTTGCAGCTCCTCTTCGGATGCTTCCAGAAGATCGGAGGGTCTTCCGAGAGGACCCACGATATCCGCAAAGGCGTCCCCCTCCCGCAAAAGAGACATCTTGTATGTCTCCGCACCGACCACCTGGAACACGATCTGCAGCGTACCCTGTTCGCGGTCATAGTCACAGATCGTCAAAGGAATCCGCTCCCCGTCCGCGTGCACCCGGACAATCAGAAACTGCCCCGGCTCACAGGCGCGCGCCACATAAGGAGCCTCTACGATCATCTCGTAAATCCCCGGCGCTATTTCCTGGCGTTTGACGATTTCAAACATAACTCTCCTTCCCTCCGTTCCTCTGACAAACTCATCCTTTCACAATTTACCTCAATAAAGTGACATTTTCGCGCAAATTCCCCCCGCTGTCAACTGATTTTTATTAACCTGTTCTTTTTATTAGCACTGCTTATTCCCGAAAACCGATTGCTTTTCCTGTATAAATCATTATATCATGTATTATATACCCCACGGACCCCGCATTTCCATTTCTGCCACGTCCCGTGGAGACACAGACGAAACCATATCACGCGCGGCGAACGGGCACAGCTTCCCACCGGGCGATTTGTTGCGCAGCAACTCCGGAGCCCGGGGGGAACTGTCCCGCGAGCCGCGCCGTACAGGAGGACACATCATGCTTCTCATCACCAACGGCCCCGTCATCACACGCGACCCTGCAAATCCCTACATCGAAGACGGCGCTGTCGTCATGGAAGACACACGCATCAGGGAAGTCGGCGAACGTAACGCCATGCAGGCCAGGTACCCGGAGGCTTCTGTTGTCGACGCAAAAGGCGGCGTCATCATGCCTGGTCTCATCAACGCGCATACGCATATTTATTCCGGCCTCGCCAGAGGCCTGGCGATCGACGGCAATAACCCCACGAACTTTTACGAGATTCTGGACGGTACCTGGTGGAACATCGACCGGCACCTGACGCTGGACGGCACAAGGGCCTGCGCCTACGCGACGATTTTGGACTCGCTGCGGAACGGCGTCACCACGCTCTTTGATCATCACGCGTCGTTTAAGGAAATTCCCGGTTCCCTCTTCGCGATCAAAGACGTCGCAAAGGAGCTCGGCATCCGCGCCTGCCTCTGCTATGAGGTCTCGGAACGGGACGGCGAAGAAAAATGCCTGCAGGGCATCCGGGAAAACGGCGAATTTGCCCGCTGGGCGTCAAAGGAAGGGGATGACATGATCGCCGCGATGTTCGGCGGACACGCGCTCTTTACGATCTCCGACGAAACCTTCGAAAAGATGGTGGAGGAAAACAACGGCCTCACCGGCTTTCACATTCATGTTTCCGAGGGACTGGACGATGTCTATGACTCCATGAAGAAATACGGCACGCGCTCCGTGCACCGCCTTCTGAACAACGGCATCCTCGGCGAAAAGACGATGCTCGGCCACTGCATCCACATCAATCCCGCGGAGATGGACATCATCAAAGAAACGGGCACCTGGGTCGTCAATAATCCGGAGTCCAATATGGGCAATGCCGTCGGCTGCGCGCCGGTGCTGAAGATGATGGAAAAGGGCATTCCGGTCTGCATGGGCACGGACGCCTATACGCATGACATGCTGGAATCCCTGAAAGCCTTCCTCTGCATCCAGCGCCATAACGCCTGCATGCCGAATGTGGCCTGGGGCGAAGGCGTGACCATGCTCTTTGAAAATAACGCCAGGATCGCGGAGCAGTACTTCGGCGTCCCGCTCGGCGTTCTGAAGGAAGGTGCCGCAGCGGACGTCATCGTCATGGACTATAAGCCCTTCACGCCCTTCTCCGCGGAGAACATCGACGGCCACATGATCTTCGGCATGATGGGCAAAAACTGCCGCACGACAATCGTGAACGGACGCGTGATCTGGAAGGACCGCGAATTTGTTGACATTGACGAAGACAAACTCAACGCCTGGACAATGGAACAGGCCAAGACACTTTGGGGCGAACTGAATCACCGGAGCTATTGAAAGGAGCCAACATGAGCGATATCATGCGACCGATCCCCTTTGCGCGACTGATGACCTGGATGCTCGCGGAGTACAAACGCGAGGGCAAGATCTTCGGGGTTACCCCGTATTACGGTAATTCAAAAACGCATACCGATCGGAACCCGGATGAGGGTTCCGTGCGCCCGCGCGGGTGCGACAGCACAATTTCCGAACCGCGCGGTGTGCACAGGCCGAAGGAGACGTTTTCGGATGCGAAGCATCCGGCCGTCTTCTTTGGCCCGGCCGCGGGTCCGCACACGCAGTTGGCACAGAACATCATCGCGGCCTACGTCGCCGGTGCCCGCTTCTTTGAACTGAAGACCGTGCAGATCATGGACGGCGAAGAGCTTTCCGCCTGTGTCAACAAGCCCTGCATCATCGCGTACGACGAGAGCTACAACTGCGAATGGTCCACAGAGCTGACGGTGCCGCAGGCCTTTAACGAATATGTGAAGGCTTGGTTTGCCTGCAAGCTGCTGGCGGTGGAGCTTTCGCTCGGTGCACCGGACGCCTTTGTTTTCAATATGTCCGTCGGCTATGACCTGAAAGGCATTCAGTCCGAAAAGATCGACCGCTACCTCGAAGGCATGAAGGACGCTTCCGCGACGGCGGTCTGGAAGGAATGCAGAGACTGGACGCTTGCGAACCTTTCGCGCTTTGCGCAGATCGACGAGGCTTATGTGAACAACATCAGCCCCGTCGTCTCCCGCTCCGTCACGGAGTCCACGCTGCACGGCTGCCCGCCGGACGAGATCGAACGCATCGCGACCTACCTCCTGACGGAAAAGGGTCTGCACACCTACGTCAAATGCAACCCCACGCTCTTAGGCTACGACTTCGCGAGAAAACGCCTCGACAGCCTGGGCTACGACTACATCGTCTTTGACGATCATCACTTCAAGGAAGACCTGCAGTGGGAAGACGCCGTCCCCATGCTCACCAGACTGCTCGCACTCGGCAGGGAAAAGGGCTTATCCTTCGGCGTTAAGCTGACGAACACCTTCCCCGTCGATGTGACGCGCGGAGAACTCCCCTCCGAAGAAATGTATATGTCCGGACGCTCCCTCTATGTCCTGACCGCGGAGCTGGCCAAGCGCCTGGCGGAAGCCTTTGACGGCAGGCTGCCGATTTCCTGGTCCGGCGGAGCGGACGCCGCCAACATCCTGCCGCTGATCCGCGCGGGCATTCAGCCCGTCACGATGGCGACAACGCTCTTAAAGCCCGGCGGCTACGACCGCCTGTCGCAGATCGCGGAACTCTTCGCGGACGAGCCACAGGCGCCGGGGCAAATCGATCCCGCCGCTGTCGCCGCCCTAAGCGACACCGCCGAAACCGACCCCTACTACCGCAAGCCGGTCAAGCCCCTGCCCTCGCGCAAGCTCGACCGCAAGGTACCGCTGTTGGACTGCTTCACCGCGCCCTGCGCAGACGGTTGCCCCATCCATCAGGACATTCCCGCCTACCTCGCCGCGGTGGACGCCGAAGACTACGCCAAAGCCCTGCAAATCATTCTCGAACGCAACCCGCTCCCCTTCATCACCGGGACGATTTGTCCGCATACCTGCGGGAATAAGTGTATGCGGAACTATTACGAATCGGCGGTGGATATTCGTGGTGCAAAACTTCTTGCGGCTGAGAATGCGTTTGGGGCTGTGGCTGGGGAGTTGAAGATTGTGAACCGACTGCCTCGGCGGCCGATGGTTCCGCTTCGCTCCGGTTGCGCCAATCATTCCGCCGAGCCTGTAGTCTCGGCTCCATGGCGCAATAATCGCGCAGCGGAATCCATGCGTCCGCCGGGCGCGTCGGATAGCAGTTCCGATGTGTCGCCAGACGGTACAGCATTCACTGAAAAAAACGAAACTGCCGAAGCTTTCGAATATAGCGATCCTCGGAATGATCGTAATGTTGCCATCATTGGTGGCGGGCCGGCAGGATTATCGGTTGCCGCATTTCTTAACCGTGCCGGTATTCCCGTCACGATTTTCGAACGCACGGATTCACTGGGAGGTGTTGTCCGCCATGTGATTCCGAACTTCCGCATCTCTGCGGAAGCGATTGATAATGATATCGCGCTTTGCCTTCCTCCCATTTGCGGTAATGATTCAGCTAATGATACTGATCCAACCGCCGATACGAAAACATTATTCCACATTGAATTAGAGCATGAAATCACTGACCCTAAAACCTTACTTGACGATGGCTTCACAGATGTCGTGATCGCTGTCGGCGCATGGTCACATGGTGATGCACATCTCGAATATGGTGAAGCTGTCAACGCCCTGACCTTTTTACAACAAGTAAAGTCCTACAACAATGATTCCGATAAAGACAATCCTTCCGCAAGAAATGATCAATGTATTGAATCCGGCGCGCCGGGGGATTGCATGATTTCCGCTGAGCGGCTTGTTCGCCACGGAGCCGAGACTACAGGCTCGGCGGAGTGCTTGGCGAAATCAGAGCGAAGCGGAAACATCAATCCCCCTGGCAGCCGGCTCACAGCCTCCCTCGATCACCTCTTGGGTCAGGCATCGCGCACTCCGCTGCGCGATGACGTAAGAGCGTGTAACGCCGGCCAAGAGTCGGTTCCGGCCATCGCCACAGGCGATTTAGATTTCCGGAAACGAGCCGCCAACTACAGAGTAGCAGTA
>JAFZLB010000089.1 GCA_017551665.1 Lachnospiraceae bacterium | reverse complement strand
GTATATCAGAGTGGCCAATGCCGAGAACTGATAAACATAGCTCTTACCCGATACGTTCAGCAACAACTAAATAATGCGTGTTGATCTTTGTAAATATCCTCTTGACAAAGGTCATTACATATCAGTATGGCGCATCCATGCACGCATACCACACTCCCCTCACATAGAAAAAACAAAGGTTTCATAGTACAATAGAATGAAACGGGAAGGCGGTGGGAGATATGACGGACGTAAAGGAACTGTATCTGCAGAAAAAGCGTAGCCCCGAAGAAGCGGCGGCGGTTGTCAAAAGCGGGGACTGGGTGGATTTCGGCCCGAATGTCTGCTTTCCGGCGCTGATGGACAAAGCGATTGCGGCCCGCAGGGAGGAGCTGACGGATGTGAAGATCCGCAGCAACCTGGTCTTCGGTCCGATTGCCTGTGTGGAGGCGGATCCCGAAAGAGAGCATTTCATTTATAATTCCTGGCACTGCTCCGCCTATGAGCGCAGGCTCTGCGACCGGGGACTCTGCAACTTTATTCCCATGATCTTCCGCAACCTTGTGCCGTATTATACGCACTTTCTGACGGTCAATGTTGCCATTGCCTCCGTGACGCCGATGGACGCGCACGGCTTTTTCAATCTGTCCTGCGCGACGGGTGTCATGAAGGGCATTCTGGACAAGGCGGATATTGTCATCCTGGAAATCAACGAGCATCTGCCGTATCTCTACGGCGGCTTCGACGAGAGCATTCATATTTCCGACGTGGATTTCGTGGTGGAGGGTCCCCATGAACCGCTGCCGCATATGCCGACGGCGGAAGCGACGGAGGAGGATAAAAAGATTGCGGAGCTGATTCTTCCTTACATTCCCTCCGGCGCGACGCTGCAGCTGGGCATCGGTGCGATGCCGAATGTTGTCGGCACGCTGCTGGCAGAGTCCGATCTGACGGATCTCGGCATGCACACGGAGCTTTGTTCGGACGCGTATTACGCGCTGCACAAGGCGGGGAAGCTGACCCATAAAAAGAAAAACATCCACCGCGACAAAGGCGTGACGGGGATCGCCTTCGGCTCCGCGGAATTCTACCGCTGGGTGGACCGCAATCCCTCCGTTGTGGTGGCGCCGTTGTCTTATGTGAATTCGCCGGAAGTGATCGGACAGATCGACAACATGATTTCCATCAACAACTGCATCGCCGCGGATCTTTACGGGCAGATTTCCGCGGAGAGCGTGGGACTGAGGCAGATCAGCGGCACCGGCGGACAGCTGGATTATCTTACGGGCGCCGCCATGTCCCGTGGCGGAAGAGCCTTCATCTGCATGACAAGCACCTGGCGTGACGCGCAGGGAGAAGTGCGTTCGCGGATTCTGCCGCATTTTGCGGGCGACATTGTAACAGACCCGCGCTCCCAGGCCTATTTCCTTGTGACGGAATTCGGCTGTGTCAACCTGGTGGGCCGCACCACCTGGGAACGTGCGGAGATGCTCATTTCCATCGCGCATCCGTCATTCCGGGAGGAACTCATCCGCGCCGCGGAAGAGCAGAAAATCTGGCGCAGATCGGCGAAGCGTTGAACAGCCCGCGCCGGTTCCGGACAGCGGACAAAGGGGAAGAAATATGGCAGCTGCTTTAGGGAGAAAAATCAAAGGAACCGGGCTGACTCTTGTCGCCGTCGTCATTGTGTTTGTGACGGTGCTGAGACCCGGTAACCGTCATCCGTCGGGCGATGACTGGCTTGGCTTTGCGGCTGCCCCGGTGTTGGCGGTGATCGGGATTGGTTTTTTGCTTGCGAAGGACGAAGCGGGGGCGCGGGGAGCGAAAGCCGATGAAGACACGGACCGGGCGGTCAGACAGTTCCGCGATCACCTGAAGGATTTCTTCGGGCAGCCGGGGAATCCGGAAAACACGCCGCTGCAGCAAAATGTCACGCAGTTTTTATGGCACAGACTTTATTTACGGAAGCGGCGTCTGAACGACAAGGGGCTGTCTTTGCGGATACAGACGGAGCGCAAGACGCTGAAGCACATTCTTCCCTTGACACAGAGCGGTTTTTTTGACGGGAAGTACCACGTTACCGATGTCAAAGAAACCGTCACGGGGGAAGAACTCTTTCTTTCCGCGGACGGAACAAAGGAATTGCACCGCTGCCGTTTGCCGAATGCCGCGACATACCGGCTGCTTCACGCGGAACGGACGGAAGGCGATCACATCATCTGTCCCAACTGCGGCGCGGCGTCAACACGCGAAAACCTGCTGGACGGCTGCGACTACTGCGGAACGAAGTTCACGATAGAAGACCTGGGGACCAGGGTGTCCGACTTTGCCGGTCTTCCGGATTACGATGTGGAAAAGGTGAACTTTGACAGTGTGCTGCACCGCTATCAGCGGATCATCGCCTGCGTTGCGGGGATACCGGCGTTTTTGTACTGGGGGACGACCATGTACCGCGGATTCCTGCGCGCGCAGCTGCAGGCCATCGATCACGATTCTTTTTGGATGAATCTGCTTCATGCGGCAGGTCAGATCCTTGTCTGCGTGATCTTCAGCCTGTTTCTGGCAGGGCTCTTTGTTGCTGTCGCACTGCTGCTTTTTTATTTTTTAATTGCCCCGGGTCTGCTCTTAAAAAAGAGAGCCGCGCTGACGGCATATCCCGACAAGGAAGAACTGGAGCGGCTTCGGGAGAACGCGGTAAGCAACCGTGAGGCTGCGGAAGCCATCCGGGAACATGATCCGCTGTTTTCTCTGGAGGGCTTTTTGGCAAATGCGGCCAATCAGCTTGCGGTCATTCATTTTTCCGACCATGAACAGGACGCCGCGGCCTTCACGGAAAGCGAACGCACGGAGGCGCAGATTGCGTCGTGTTTGCCGGGATACGCGGATGTCATCGACATGACGATGCACAACATGACGCTCGGGAAATATGAAGCGGACGAGCTGTATCAAAAGATTTTTCTGGATGCCGAGTGCCGGTTGCTCACATACCGCGACGATATCTTCCGGGAAAAGACGGAACGTATCAGCCTTCGTATGATCAAGAAGGCATCCTGCAAAACACAAAGCGTATGCGCGCCGGCGTTTCTGATGTGTGAGGGATGCGGCGCTTCGATCTCATTGCTTGCCGGAAGAACATGCCGCTCCTGCGGGCGCGGGTATCATTTGTCCGACACGGACTGGGTCATCGGTCATTACAGTGCTTCTTAAAACGGCGGGCGTAAGAAACGGTTTTTGGAAGGAAGGGAGAAGGAACATGCGCAGAAGGGGATGTATCATCATATTGATCTGCCTGATCCTGTCAGGCTGCGGCGGCAAATCCTATTCGCTGAAGGATGCAAAAACCATTGCGGAGGAGAAGCTGGGATATGAATATGAGGAGATGCAGCCGGAGAATTATTATAACGGGCAGAAAGTCGGGGAACAACAGGGCATACACATCAACGGATACGGGCAGGGAGCGCCCTTTCAGGATATGTATCTCCTTCCCTGCACTTCCGTGGGAGAAGCAAAGCAACTCTATGAGCGGGTCTTTGAAAAAATGGACAGGACGTGGGATGAAACGGAGGATTCTTTTTGGGGAATGTATTATATGTCCGATGCCGGCACCTATAGTTTTGTGTGCAGGAAAGCAAACATGGTGATAGAGGTTTCACGCATATCTTCCGACGGCGGCGGACCATGGTTAGTGGAAGAATCGGTGCATTACCAGGCCATTGATGAGTATCATAAGGATGCGTTTGAGGAATTTGTCAACAATGAATTGCCTGCCCTGTGGTGACGGCGGGAAATATGCGAAATGAGGTAAGAATATGTATGAATGTGTAAACTGTTCCGCACCGCTTCGCTTTGATATCGGCACACAGGAACTTGTCTGTGACAGCTGCGGTTCCCATTTTGATCCGGTCACGTATGACAACGCGGGAAGGGAGGTGGAAGCACGGACGGACTTTGATGTGCGCGTTTACTCCTGTCCGCAGTGCGCCGGTGAAATCATGGCGACAAACACGACCGCCACGACCTTCTGTGCGTATTGCGGCGCGAATGTCATGCTGACGGAGCGGATGAGCGCACAGCAGAAACCGGAGTATATCATTCCCTTCCGGAAAAATAAAAATGACTGTATTAAGGCATACAAGCGTCTGTTGCGACGCTCGCTTTTTGCTCCGGGGGAGCTGCGTGACCCGGCGCATTTAAACCGCTTCATCGGCATTTATATGCCCTACTGGCTCTTCGGTGCGGAGGTGGATGACACGGTGACAATGCCGGGCAAAACCACAAAACGCATCGATTCCGATCACAAGCAGGTCACGCGCTACGCCTTAAGGACACAGGTGCAGGCGTCTTATTTCGGCGCATCGCGTGACGCGTCCCGCGGTTTTGCCGATGACTTTTCGGAGGCCATCGCGCCCTTTGACAGCAATGCCGTCAAGCCCTTCAGCCCCGCCTATTTCTGCGGTTTCTTCGCGGATATCCACGATATGCCGCCCGAAAACTACAAGGAAAACGCCACAAAGATGATCGCCTCCCATCTGTACCGGAGCGTGGCCGGCACGGGTGCGAGTCGCGGATATGAAGTCGAAACGGAAAAGCTGAGCGACAAAACCAAAATCGCGCATCTGAAGCTGAAGGAAACAAACGTGCAGCGTGCCTTCTTTCCGGTCTGGTTTTTGTCCTTCCGGAAAAAGGCGGGAGGCGGCAAAGACCGTGTGGCCTATGCCGTGATGAACGGGCAGACCGGGCGCATTGCCGCGGATCTTCCCGCGAGTGAGGTGAAATATCTGGTCTCTTCCCTCCTTCTGGCGATCCCTCTGTTTTTCCTGTTCAATTTCTTCCTGACACTCACGCCGAAAATAGCGCTCGCGCTTTCCGGTGCCGGTGCCATCGTGACCGCATTACTGTTTTGGAAAGAGGTGAATGAAATCGCCCTGAGGGATCTTCGCTTCCGGAGGGAACTCGCGGGCTATGCAAAAGAGCGTGAGAGCCCGGAGGAAAAAAAAGCGCCTGCGGACTACAGGAGCCTGATCTACGCCATGCCCTGTTTTATTGCCTTGGCCGTCGCACTGGTTGTGATTTTCCGGGACCCGGTCGAAGATTACTGGTATTACGGCGCGGCCACCGCGGCCTACCTGTGCATCTGCGTCACGCTGGTTGTCCTGATTCGCAAATACAATCTGCTGACCACAAGACCGCTGCCGGAGTTTCATCTGCGGACGGGAGGAAGGGCCGTTCCGTTTGTGCTCCTTGCACTGGCACTGCTGCTGCCCGCGCGGGGACTGGCGGCAGAGGAACCCGTCTATCGCAATGAAGAAAGCGGCTATGCCGTCTATATCGATGACGCTGCCGATCTTCTGACGGCACAGGAGGAACAGGCGCTGCTGGAAGATATGAAGGGCATTACCGCTTACGGCGGTGCGGCCTTTGTAACCGTGGAGGAACACACGGGAAGCGCCGCGGCCTACGCGGAATCTTCATACCGGAAGTACTTTGGAAGCAGGTCAGGCACCGTGTTCCTGATTGATATGCATAAGCGCCGTGTGGAAATCTTCAGCGACGGTGCCGTTTATAAGACAATTACGAAGGGACGCGCCAATACCATCACGGACAATGTATATTCCTACGCGACGTCGGAAGAATACTATACCTGTGCGTCCACGGCCTTTTCGCAGATTCATACGCTGCTGGAAGGAGGCAGAATTGCGGAGCCGATGAAGATCACATCCAACGCGCTGCTGGCGCTGATCACCTCCGCCATCCTGAATTACCTTCTTTTACGGCGTCTCCACCGGCTGCGGACACCGTCGCAAAAGGAACAGATTGCTTCCATGCAGGTAAGTTGCCAGCAAAAGTTTGACGGCGCGGAAGTGACCGGCACCGGCAGTATGTTTGCGCCGACCGCGGCTAAGATTGCGCTGCGGATTGCGGTGGAAATCCTCGCAAACAGCGGAGGCGGCGGAGGTGGCGGCAGCTCTTCCGGCGGCGGCGGAGGCGGC
>JAFZLB010000088.1 GCA_017551665.1 Lachnospiraceae bacterium | reverse complement strand
TAATCCAGCCGTATGTTTAAATGTACGAGTGGTTTCCACTTTTTTACAGATCGTATGTTCTATTTTGGCGCTGTTTGTAAGAGTAAATTCCACTCCGTATGGACCTGGTTTCAGAGTGGAATTTACTTTTTCACTTCACCGAAAGAACACAGTCGTGTTACAGTGGTAGCAGGAAAAAACGAAGGGGATGCGCCATGATTGACACACACGCACATTATGATGATACGGCTTTCGAAGCGGATTTGAGCGAAGTGTTCGCGCGGGCGGCGGAAGCCGGCGTGACGCGGATTGTGAATGCCGCCTCGGACGCGGCTTCGCTGGCAAGGATCGCGGCGCTGCTGCCGCGGCATGAGATGCTGTACACCGCGGCGGGACTGCATCCGGAGAACGCGGCGGATTTGGAAGGAGCGGCATTGGACGCGCACCTGGACACGATCCGCGCCTTTGCTACCGACGAAAATAAAGTCCTCGCCATCGGGGAGATCGGCCTGGATTATCACTACGGCACACCCGCGCCGGACGCGCCGGAAGAAGTGCAGGAAAAGGCAAAGCGCTGGGACCACGGCGAAGACCCCGTAAACTGGCCGCCGCGCAGCGTGCAGAAGGAACTCTTCCGCCGGCAGATCGCGATGGCGCAGGCGCTGCACCTGCCCGTTGTCGTGCACTCCCGTGACGCGGCGCAGGATACGCTCGACATCATCCGCGAAACAAAGGCGGGAGAAAGCGGCTGCGACATGCACTGCTTCGGTTACAGCAAGGAAAGCGCGCGGGAATTTCTGGACGCCGGCTGCTACCTCGGCATCGGCGGCGTCTCGACCTTCAAAAACGGCAAGAAGCTGAAAGAGGTCATCGCCTACGCGCCGCTGGACCGTCTGCTCCTGGAAACGGACGCGCCCTACCTCGCGCCGGAGCCCTTCCGCGGGAAGCGCAACGAGAGCGCGTACCTGGCGTATGTCGTGAAAGCCGTCGCACAGATCAAGGGTCTCAGCGAAGAAACGGTCATCGCGCAGACCACCGAAAACGCAAAGCGGCTGTTTTGCCTGTAAAAATGGCGGAATAACGGTTCTTTTGCCGTATTTTGTGGTACAATGGGTATATGCCCAAGGCACCGGAACCGAAAAAGAGGAATCTGGCCATCCTCATCGTTCTGTTGCTGTGTTTCGCGGGGATTATCATTCTCGCGGGGCGCGGCTCTTCCGCAGCGCACGCGTCCGTCACCCGTCTGACGGATCACTGGCGTGTCATTGTGCGCGGCGAATATCTGGAAGACATGTCCCTTTCGGAAGTGAATTTAAGTCCCGTCAAAAAGGGTGACACCTTTCTGATGTCGCATGTCCTCCCCGGGGAGGAAGTGACCGGTGCCTGTGTGCAGGTCAAGACCGTGCACGCCACGATCCGCGTCTATGTCGGAGAAACGGTGATTTACGAGGACGGTGCGCAGTACACCGCCGCACACCGCATGACGCCCAGTCATTACCACTACATCCCCCTGCCGGAGGGCTACGGCGGAAAAACCCTGACCATTCACCTCACCGCCAACGAGGACGGCGCCTTTTCGGGCATTGACCCCGTGCGCCTCGGCAATGTGCAGGCGCTCTCCCTGTCCTATCTGCACGCGGGACGCCTGACGCTTCTCGTCGGCATTTTCCTGATGGTGCTGGGGCTGGTGCTCGTCTTTTCGCATTTCTTCCTCTGGCTGTTTTACCGGACGGAGCGGCGCATCCTGTACAGCGGCCTGCTCTCGCTTTTGCTGGGGCTTTACATCCTCTGCTACAACAAGCTGCCGCAGTTCATCAACAGCGCCGTCGTGCCGGACAACGTGCTGGAATACGCCACGCTCTTTCTCCTGCCCAGTGTCGTGACCGCCTTCCTCGGCTCCATCCGGGACGAAAAGAAGCGAAAGCCCTACCGCATCATGGCGCTGTTTGATCTGGGCATCGCCGTTCTCATTCTTGTGCTGCACGCGGCAAATCTCCTGCACATCAACAACTGCGTGCCCTTTATTCACATGCTGATTCTGGCCGAGAGCTTTCTGCTGATTGCCATGACGGTGCACGAAAAGCTGCAGGAACGGAAAAGAGGCGAAGACCGGCATCCCTGGCAGGTTTCGGAGCAGATTCTGATGTGCGGCTTTTTTATCCTGGTGCTGATGGTGATGATCGACATCGGACGTTACAGCTATATGCGCTATTTCGGCGCGGGGGGAGACGCCTACGCAAACTTAAACTTCATCACCGCGGGAGCCTTCTTCTTTGCCATCAGCCTGATCTTAAACTTTTTCTACTACCACATCGAGCGCGTCTATGACGAGGATATCCGCGAGCGCCTGACCGGCCTCGCCTTCACGGATCCGCTGACGGGGATGGCCAACCGCAGCCGCTGCGAACAGATGCTGGAGCGCTTTGACAAAGAGTCCTTCCCCTGCACCGTGATCTCCATTGACGTGGACCGGCTCAAGCTCATCAACGAACACTTCGGCCATGCGGCGGGAGACCGCTATCTGGCGGATACGGCGGAAATCATAAACCGCTGCTTTATGGACGCGGTGCTCTTAGGCCGCATGGGCGGGGATGAGTTCATCGCCGTCATGAGCGGCACCTCCAAGATCAAGACCGATCACAGCATCGATATGTTACAGGAACAGCTGGCGGAGAAAAACAATGACCGCTCCCTGACACCCTTCGTCATGTCCTACGGCGTGGTCTCCACGGATGAGGACGGCATTGTCACCGTGCGGGATGCGCTCAGGGAAGCGGACCGCAGGATGTTTGCAATGAAAGAGGCGCACCGCGTGGCCAAAAAGGAAAAAGAGGAAAAAGAAGGGAGGGCGGACGCATGATCAAAAAACGCTTCCGGGCCCTCCTTGTCATCGTGCCGGGACTGCTCCTCATCCTGCTCTCCGTCGTCATCCGCCAGACCAGCGCCGCGGCCAGGCGTGCGAACTGTGTGGCGCTGAATGAGTGGAACATCGAATATGGCGAAGGCGAAACCGTCCTGACCTCCTGGCTCAGTTTTTATTTTGACACACCCTTCCCCTCCGTGATGATGAAGACGGATTACGGCGCGGTGGAAGTGCTTCTCGGCGACGAAACCGTTTACGCGTATCCGGAGAATTACGACGGCAGTTCCTATGTCGGCAGAACCCTGCATTTCGTGAATCTTCCGGAAGACTTCGGCGGACGCCTGATGACGGTGAGAATATTCGCGGACCGGGCCTCGTTCTCCGCGGACTACCCCTCACCTCTCTTCGGCGATTACCGTAACCTCTTCCGTCTGTTTGTGCAGGAGCATCTTCCGGCACTGCTTACGGGCGTCTTCCTGCTGCTCTTCGGCATCGTGTTCCTGCTCCTGACCGTGCTGTTTTCCCTGCAGACGGCGGGTGCGGCGCCCCATGTGCTCAGTGCGCTGCTGGCCGCGGATCTCGGCGTCTGGATGCTGGGCGATTACCTCGTCTTCATCCTGCTGTCCTACGGAAACGCCTCCGGGATTCTGCCGCTCGCGGCCTTTTACCTCGCGCTGCCGCTGACGCTTCTGCTGCTGCATTATCTGCATCCGGAAGCGCGCTGGCTGAAGCACGCGTCCCTCTTTGCCTTTATGCCGGTCATCCTGGCCGTGTTGCTGCATCTGACGCATGTGATGCCGGCAGACCGCCTGTTCCTGCCGTACAGCGTTGTGCTGCTCTTCTTCTTCGGCGCCTGCATCCTGCAGCTGATCCGCAAAAAACGAAGCGGCGTCTACACGGAACCCGGCGTTGCCATGCAGGAGCGCGGGCTCCTGATCCTCGGCCTCTGCCTCGCGCTGGCGCTCATCTTCCGCAATCTGTACCTGCAGTTGGGGGTCTTCGCCGTGCAGTTCACGCTGATGCTGCTCGTCATCGGCTGCAACACTTACACCGTGACGCTGATTCTCAACTATTACCTGCACATCAGCGAATCCTACGCCCGCAAAAAGGAATACCGGGCGCTGAACCAGCTGGCCTACGTGGATGTGCTGACCGGCCTCCAGAACCGCAAGAGCGTGGACAATCTCTTCCGTGTGCTGGACAGCACGCGCTCCAATTACTGCATCGTGCTGATCGAACTGGGCGGCCTGAAGCTGCTCAACGAGCGCTACGGCCATGAGGCCGGCGACAAAATGCTGCGGAACCTGGCGGATGTCCTGAACGACTGCTTCGGCGAACACGGCTTCCGCGCAAGACAGGGCGGCAACGAATTCCTCGTCGTCATCAACAGGATTCCGCTGCAGCAGCTGCAGTCCCTGCTCATGCGTGCCACCGGTACCTTTGACATGATGAAGCCCGTGGCCTACCGGACGGATGTCTCCTTCTCCTACGGCTACGCCTTCCGCGAGGAACGCCCCATGGGCGGCGGTCGTGGTGTTTACGCGCTGGCGGAGGAAAGAATGCTGGAACAAAAACGCGCTTACCGATTGTCAGCAGACCGTCCTTAATGCTATACTGTAGAAGTAGTTGTTAAGGGGAGGAATGCCGCCTTGCGTCTCAGAACGAAACTGATCCTGACAGGCATCATCATGGTGGTGCTGCCGCTGCTTCTGATGGTTGCGGCATACAACGGTATCAGCCGCTTCTTTTACAGCGGTGCCGCCAATGAGATCACGGATGTTCCTTCGCTGCTGACGACAATGTTCGTCGCACTGGCGCTGATTCTGATCATCACGGCCTTTTTGCTGATCCTCTGGGTCAGGGACGGTTTCTTCAAGCCGATTGATGATTTGAGCGCGGCCATGCGGCATATCCGGGACGGGGAGCTGGATTTTTCCCTTGCCGTCGCGGGAAATGAGGAAAACGAAGTCGCGGAGCTGTATCAGACCTACGAGGACATGCGTCTGAGGCTCAAGGAATCCGCGGATGAAAAGCTGCATCATGAGCAACAAAACAAAGAGCTGATCTCCAATATCTCGCATGACTTAAAGACGCCGATCACCGCAATCAAGGGATATGCGGAGGGGCTTTTGGAGGGCGTCGCGGATACGCCCGATAAACAGATGCGCTATGTGCGCACCATCTTCAACAAAGCGGTGGATATGGACAAGCTGATCAACGAGCTGACGCTGTATTCCTCCATTGACTCCGACCGCGTGCCCTATAATTTCCACGTCATCAACGTGGCGGAGTATTTCGGGGACTGCGTGGAAGAAGTCGGAACGGAGATGGAGAGCCGCAACATCCGCATCAATTACAGCAATCTCACCCCGCCGGATACGGAGGTGATTGCGGACGCGGAACAGATCAAGCGCGTGGTGAATAACATCATCGGCAACAGTGTGAAATACTTAGAGCGCGATGACGGCACGGGGCTGATCGAGATCCGCATCCTGGACGAGGTGGACAGCGTCCGCATTGAGATTGAGGACAACGGCAAGGGCATCGCCGCAAAGGACATCCCGCATATCTTTGACCGCTTCTATCGCACGGACACGGCGCGCGGCACAAAGATCGGCGGCTCCGGCATCGGTCTTTCGATCGTCAAAAAGATCATCGAAGACCACGGCGGCTACATCTGGGCGACGAGCCATGAGGGCGAAGGCACCTGCATGCATCTGGTGCTGCGCAAGTACCTGCCGAATTACGAAGAGCAACAGCCCGGCGAAATCGTCATGCCGGAGAAGGATAAAAAGAAACGCAAAAAATAAGCAGACCGGAACAAAGGAGGGAAACACATGAGCAAGATTCTAATCATCGAAGATGAAGAAGCGATCGCCGATCTGGAGAAAGACTATCTGGAACTCTCTGATTTTGAGGTCAAGATCGAGCACGACGGTGAGAAAGGTCTCAAAAACGCGTTGAAGGATGATTTTGACTTGATCATCCTGGATCTGATGCTGCCCGGCATGGACGGCTTTGAGGTCTGCAAAAAAATCCGCGAAAAGAAGGATGTGCCCATCCTCATGGTCTCCGCGAAAAAGGATGACATTGACAAGATCAGGGGCCTGGGCCTGGGCGCGGATGATTACATCACAAAGCCCTTCTCCCCTTCGGAGCTGGTGGCCCGCGTCAAAGCGCACATGTCGCGTTATTCGCGCCTGGTGGGTGCCAATCCGCAGATGAATGACATCGTGGAGATCCGCGGTCTAAAGATTGACAAGACCGCCCGCCGCGTGTACATCGACGGCACGGAAAAGAACTTCACGACAAAAGAATTCGATCTTCTGACCTTCCTCGCGGAAAACCCGAACCACGTGTATTCCAAGGAAGAGCTCTTCCGCAAGATCTGGAACATGGAGAGCGTCGGCGACATCGCGACGGTCACGGTGCATATCAAAAAGATCCGCGAAAAGATCGAGTACGATACGGGGAATCCGCAGTATATCGAGACGATTTGGGGGGTTGGATATCGGTTTAAGATTTGAGCGATAAGCGACGAGCGCAAAATCAAAGAAACCGCGCCTTCATGCTTGCATGAGGAGGCGCGGTTTTT
>JAFZLB010000087.1 GCA_017551665.1 Lachnospiraceae bacterium | reverse complement strand
TAATCCAGCCGTATGTTTAAATGTACGAGTGGTTTCCACTTTTTTACAGATCGTATGTTCTATTTTGGCGCTGTTTGTAAGAGTAAATTCCACTCCGTATGGACCTGGTTTCAGAGTGGAATTTACTTTTTCACTTCACCGCCTAATTTCATGCGCATGGTATCCTGGTCCTGGGCGAACTGCAGGGCCGTATCCTTCTCGATCCGCCCCGCCTGATACAGCTGGATGATGGCCTCGTCCATGGTGATCATGCCCATGCGGCGGTTCGTCTGCATGACGGTGATGAGCTGGTGCGTCTTGCCCTCGCGGATCATGTTGCGGACGGCGCCGTTGACGTGCATGACCTCAAAGGCCGCGACACGGGCGCTCTCATCCGCCGTTGGCAACAGCTGCTGGGATATGACGGCCTCCAGCACGCCCGCCAGCTGGAAGCGGATCTGCTGCTGCTGATGCGGCGGAAAGACGTCAATGATGCGGTCCACCGTGGCGGCCGCGCCGATGGTATGCAGGGTCGAAAACACCAGATGTCCCGTCTCCGCGGCGGTGATGGCGGTGGAAATCGTCTCCAGATCACGCATTTCCCCGACGAGAAGGACGTCCGGGTCCTCACGCAGGGCCGCGCGCAGGGCATGGGCATAGCTTTCGGAGTCAATGCCGATTTCGCGCTGGTTGACGATGGAAAGATTATGACGGTAGGTGAACTCGATCGGGTCCTCCAGCGTCAGGATGTGCTGGTCGCGGTTGTTGTTGATCAGGTCAATGATGGACGCGATCGTCGTGGACTTGCCGCTGCCGGTCGGTCCCGTCACCAGCACGAGGCCGCGCTTTCTCATATACAGATCCACCACCGACTCCGGAATGCCGAGACTTTCCGCGTCCGGCACGTTCTGTGCCACGATACGGAAGGCGATGGCCACGGAACCCCTCTGTTTGAACAGATTCACGCGGTAACGGCCGACGCCGTAGATGGAATAGGCCATGTCATACTGACCGTGGAGCGCAAACATTTCCTTTTGCTGCTCGTTCATAATCACGTCCGCAAAGGCCTTCGTGTCATCCGGCATCAGCCGCGGAAACTGCTCCATGGTGATGAGCTTTCCGTTGACGCGCATTTTCGGCGGGATGCCCACGGTGATATGCACATCCGATGCCTTGTGTTCTCCTGCTGCCAGCAAAATGTCCTGTACGGTAAAGTCCATATTCTTCCTTTCTCAGTCCGTGGCAAACCCCAGTCTCTTCAACGCTTCCTTGTCCATGACATGGCGGTTGTCCATCGTCTTCATGATGTCCTCCACCTCCAGGTCCGGATAGCTGAAACGGTCACTTAAGTTGACGATCTGGTTGTCATCAAAGCGCAGGACGACGGGGCGCATCAGATCGTCGTTTTGTGTCAGTACCAGCGCTTTTTTCCTGTCGCTGAGCTCAACGCTTGTGCCGGGGGTCAGGAGCGTGACGGAATTCAGCAGCGCCTCCACCGTCGGCTTGTCATAATAGGCATCGTTCGACAGCATCATCCGGAACACCTTCAGCTCCGACATGGGCTGTTCCTCCAGGCGCACCGCCGTCAGTTTGTCAAACATGCCCGCCACCTGCAGGATCTTTGACGCGGGCTGCATGGTTTCCAGGATGGACGGCTCCTTCCGCTCCATGATGCGCAGGTTCTGTTCGGCCTGCTGGCAGGCGCGCGGAATGGCCGGCGTGGAAAGGAAGATGTTGCGCAGGGTCTCAAAGCCCGCCCGCTCGAAGGCGTGGATGGAATCCTGCTCTTCTCCCGAATGCTCCCCCTTATACATCACCTCCTGCGGCACGTCCAGCTTGCCGATGTCATGCACCACCGACGCCGTCACGACGTTGTTCTGCACCGCCAGCGGCAGATTCATCTGATGAGAGATGATGGCGGAAAGGATGGCCGTATTCAGGGAATGCTTGTAAATATAGTCTTCTTTGCTGCGCAGGCTCTGGAAGAAATTGATCTTGTTCGTCTCATTGCCGTAGGCTTTGATGATGGAGGCCACGATGACCTGCAGCCGCTCCGTCTTCTTCGAGCGGCGCATCAGCTCCAGCTCGTCCGCGATCTCAAAGCTCATCATGGTCTGGAAGCGTTCAAATTCCATATCCGCTTCCGAAAAGGGCGGCACGGGTTCCGCGGGCTCCAGGATAAAGAGCCCGAGCAGACCGAAACCCCGGATGTTCTGGATGGCCTGCTCATCCTTGATCGTCTGTGCACGCTCATACAGCAACACGCCCTTTTTGGAATAAATGGGTCTTGCCAGCCGCATCCCCGGTTTCAGTTCTTCCATTCTGATGAATCTCACGACCGCTCCTTTCCTTCGGCTTCCCTAAGCCTCTTCCTTTGCCTCCGGCGCTTCCGCCGTATCCTCCTCGTCTTCCAGCAAAAAGTACGATAACACGCGGTTGCTTACATCAATACCGCGCGTTGTTAATACAAGGGCATCATTCTCCCAGGCCAGAAGCCCCTCCGCGGCCAGTGCGTCAATCACCTCTCCGTAGAGCGCCTTCAGGGAAACGTCAAAGGTCTCCTCAAAGGCCGCGGGGCTGATGCCGCGGGCCATGCGCAGTCCGAGAAACATGTACTCCTCGATCTGTTCCTTCAGACCGAGCTCCGTCCTGTCCTTGCGCAGCGTTTTCGTATCTCCCTTCGCTTCCACATAATCCGCGAGGTTCCGCAGATTCGAGAAGCGTTCGTTGGCAATCATGGAGGACGCCCCCAGCCCGAAGCCCAGGTAATCCCCTCTCGTCCAGTAAGCCTTGTTATGGCGCGATTCATAACGACCGTTACCGTCATCATTTTTCGCGAAGTTCGAGATCTCGTAGCGGTGATAGCCCATGCTGACCAGGAAATTCACCGTGGCATGGTACATGGCCCGTTCCGCTTCCTCCTCCGGCAGCGGCAGCTTCGAAAGCCCCAGGATGTTGTCCGCGGCTTCCCGGCCCGTGCCGTAGATCTCATAGTACGGTGTGCCCTCCTCCACGCTCAGGCTGTATGCCGAAATGTGCTCCGGATGACAGTCCGCAAGCTCTCTGAGCGTATTCATGTATTCGCCCACCGTCTGCCCCGGCAGCCCCATCATCACGTCCACGCTGATGTTGCGGAAGCCCGCCGTGCGGGCGTTGCGGTAGGCCTCGTAAAAATCCGCCACGCTGTGCGCCCGGCCCAGATGCATCAGATCGTGATTCATCATGGACTGTGCGCCGATGGACAGCCGGTTGATGCCCATCTTGTAGTATTCCTGCAGCTTCGGCAGCGTCACCGTGCCGGGGTTGACCTCCAGCGTGATCTCCGCCTCCGGCGAAACGCGGTAATAATCCTGCATCTGGTGCAGCAGACGCGCAATCTGATACGGGTCCATACTCGACGGTGTTCCGCCGCCGAAGTAAATGCTGCTCACCTCATACTGCGCGTTCGACTGCTTCGGCAGGGCCGCCGCCGCCTCGCTGATCTCTTCCAAAACCGCGTCAACATAAGCCGTCCGGTCCTCCGGCGCGATTTCCGCAAAGGAAAGGAAATCACAGTAATAGCATTTCTTGACGCAAAAAGGAACATGAACGTAAAGGGCAAGTTCCTTCATCCCGTTTAATCCTCGTCACCCAGTTTTAAGACATTCAGAAAGGCGTTCTGCGGAATCTCGACGCTGCCGATCTGCCGCATCCGTTTCTTTCCCTCTTTCTGCTTCTCCAAAAGCTTGCGCTTTCTGGTGATATCGCCGCCGTAGCACTTGGCCAGAACGTCCTTGCGCAGTGCCTTCACCGTCTCCCTCGCGATCACCTTGCCGCCGATGGCCGCCTGGATCGGGATTTCGAAGAGGTGACGCGGGATCTCCTCCTTCAGCTTTTCACACATTTTCCTGCCGCGCTCATAAGCGCCGTCCGCGTGCACGATAAAGGAAAGCGCGTCCACCTGCTCCTTGTTGATCAGGATGTCCAGCTTCACCAGATCACTGCGGACATAGCCCTTTAACTCATAATCAAAGGACGCGTAACCGCGGGAGCGGCTCTTCAGCGCGTCGAAAAAGTCATAGATCACCTCGTTCAGGGGCAGGTCGTATTTCAGCACCGCGCGGCTCTGCTCGATATAATCCGTGCTGACGTAAACGCCCCGTCGCTCCTGGCAGAGCTGCATGATGGGGCCCACGTATTCCGGCGTCACCATGATCTCGCCCTTCACCATCGGCTCTTCCATGTATTCGATCTCCGAAGGATCCGGCAAATTGGACGGGTTCGTCAGTTCAAATTCCGAGCCGTCCGTCTTGTGCACCTTGTAAATAACGCTGGGCGCCGTGGTGACGAGGTCCATGTTGTATTCCCTCGAAAGCCGTTCCTCAATCACCTCTAAATGCAGCAGCCCCAGGAATCCGCAGCGGAAGCCGAAGCCCAGTGCCTGCGATGTCTCCGGTTCGTAGAGCAAAGACGCGTCGTTCAGCTGCAGCTTTTCCAGCGCGTCCCTGAGCTCCGGATAGCGCGCGTTGTCCGCCGGATAAAAGCCGCAGTACACCATCGGCAGCACCTTTTTATAGCCCGGCAGCGCCTCCGCGCAGGGTCTTGCGCTCTCCGTCACCGTATCGCCCACCCGGGCGTTGCGGATGTTTTTGATGGACGCCGTAAAGTAACCGACCATGCCCGCGGACAGCTCCTCGCAGGGAATGAAGCGCCCCGGACCGAAGGTGCCGGTTTCCACGACCTCTTCCTCCGCGCCGGACTGCATGAAGCGCACGCGCATGCCGTTTCGGATCACGCCGTCCGTCAGCCGCACAAAGACGATGACACCGCGGTAAGAGTCATAGGTCGAGTCAAAGATCAGGGCCTTCAAGGGTGCCCCGGCATCGCCCGTAGGCGCCGGAATCCGCGTCACCACGGCCTCCAGCACTTCCTCGATGCCCGTTCCGGTCTTGGCGGAAATCAGCGGCGCGTCCTGGGCCTCAATGCCGATCACATCCTCGATCTCATCCTTGACCTTCTCCGGCTCCGCGCTGGGCAGATCGATCTTGTTGATGACGGGAAACACATCCAGCCCGTGATCCAGCGCCATGTACACATTGGCCAGCGTCTGCGCTTCGACGCCCTGGGTCGCGTCCACGACAAGGATGGCACCGTCGCAGGCCGCCAGCGAGCGGGAAACCTCGTAGCCGAAGTCCACATGCCCCGGCGTGTCGATCATGTTGAGGATATACTCCTCCCCGTCCTGCGCGCGGTACACCATGCGGACGCACTGGGACTTGATCGTGATGCCCCGCTCCCGCTCGATGTCCATATTGTCCAGGACCTGATCCTGCATCTCGCGGTCCGTCAATACGCCCGTATGCTCGATCAGGCGGTCCGCCAGCGTGCTCTTCCCGTGGTCGATATGCGCCACAATACAAAAATTGCGGATGTTTTTCTGTTGTTCCTTCAAAGTTGACATACTACGTTTAGTATAACACATCCTGTGGCTTTGTGAAACGCCGTTTTATGCCCTTTTCGCCCTGTTTTCCGCAAAAAACGCTTGACACAGGGGAGGAAATCCGATAATATATTTTGTGCTGTTTGAAAAGTGATTCACAGGGAGAAAAGAAAGAAATGGCAAACATCAAATCACAGAAAAAGCGTAATCTGACGAGTGCAAAAGCGGCCGCAAGAAACCGCGCGGTAAAGTCTTCCGTTAAGACGGCGGTGAAGAAGGTTCGTACGGCCGTGGAAAACGGTGATAAAGAAGCCGCCTCCGCGGCGCTGCTTGCGGCGACGTCCTCCATCGACAAGGCGAAGGCCAAGGGTGTGATCAAGAAAAACACGGCCTCCCGCAAGGTGGCAAGGCTGGCGAAAAGTGTCAATGAGATCGGAAAAACTGAGGCCTGAAAGGCCTCAGTTTTCGTCAGGATTCGAAAAGTCTATGACCGGCTGGCCGGGCGCCTCACATTTCTCAACGTTTATGGCCGTAAGCACCGGCCCTTCTCCGTGGTATTCCTCCACATAGCCCCGGCCGACGCGGGCGGTCACCTCCACCCACTCCTTATCCTTCAGCTTATACGCCCCCTTATAATCCGTGACAAAGCCCAGAAACTGCATGTCCTGCGCACAGCAGGTCATGGCCATCCGTCCCGGCACGAAGCGGTTCTTCGGAAACTGCTTGGGCTTCAAAACCATGCCGCGGAAGTGAATGTTCTTCCCTTCATAACGTTCCAGATTGTCCAGCGCGTCCAGATAAAACATGCCGAAGCCGAAGCCGTTCAGTTCAATCGGATCCGCGCTCACGTCAAAGGGCAGATCCTCATCCAGCGTGACGTTGACCTCGCCGTTCTCATCCTCAAAAATGATCTCCGCCTTCTGGTTGATGGCCTTCACGTTCCGCTTGTAAGACGCGAGGTCCATCCCCTCTTCACAGCGGTTGAACATAATCAGCTCGGAGTTTCTGATCTGCTCCGCCAGCAGCGACTTCATATTCGTAAAGTACATCTGGAAGGACGAAGCGTCGATCATCGAAATCTGCTGCTCCAGATTCCATTCCGGCGGCAGCTTCATATTGCGAAAATCCCACATCCCGTTATACTCGATCAGAATCCGCTCCGGGTTATACTCCTTGTCCAGCGCGGACAGGCGCTGCGTCGTAAACTCCGCTTCCTCCTCAATCGTAACAAGATCGGTTCTCACATCCCCGAGCATTTTTTCGTCATAGTCTTCCTCCCCGTCCTCGCAGCGGATTAAGAGCGTGCGGCCCTTCGTCTTGAAGTAAGGCTGCGTCAGGGTGTAGCGGAAGAAGCTGGTTTTGCCGCTGTCGAGGAAGCCGTTGATCACATACGTCGGTTTGTTCATTTCGCTCCTTTCAGTCGCTCAATGACGCTCACCGGGCATTCCGAATCGCTCTGCGATGCCCGGTTCGCCTCTTGGCTCAATAAACACGTTCTTACGGACTCCGCAGCAGAGTGCGTCGTCCTGATTGTTCTAATACGCGCCTGCCGCGAAGTTTGTACCCGGATGCTCCGGAGTTGCTTCGCAACAAATCGCATCCTTGGTACAAAGCTCCGCGGAAGTCGCTGCGTTGTGTCAATAAGTGACAGATTGTTTGGCGGCAAAGCTGAGCTTAGCCGCGGAAAAGCTTTTCGAGGTTGTCCTCCCGTAAGTCGGCGCCGATGATAACGATTTTGCCGGTCACGTCGGGGCTTGCCTTGCGGATCTCGGTTTCCTCCGGGACGTGGTCGAATTCGTGCCAGACGCCGGACTCGTCTTGCAGGATGCCCTTGGCACGCAGGACGAAGCCATATTGGTCGCGGTCTTCCAGGGCCTTGATCAGGGACGCGATCTTCTCTTCGGAGTAGCGGTGCGGCGTTTCCATGCCCCAGCTGCCGAAGACCTCGTCCGCGTCATGGCCGTGGTGGTGATGATGATGATGGTCATGGTCGTGATGATGGCCGTGCCTGTGCTGGTAGTCGTGGGTATTGTGTACCACGATGCCGTCGTCGTCATGGGCGTGCTCCTCATGCTCATGGTGATGTTCATGGTCGTGATCGTGATCATCGTGGTCATGGTGATGATGTTCGTGATGAGGATGCTCATGTTCGTGTTCCTCATGCTCATGGTGGTGATGCTCGTGATGAGGATGCTCATGTTCGTGTTCCTCATGCTCATGGTGATGATGCTCGTGATGAGGATGCTCATGTTCGTGTTCATCATGCTCATGGTGGTGATGTTCGTGATGAGGATGCTCATGTTCGTGTTCATCATGCTCATGGTGGTGATGCTCGTGATGAGGATGCTCATGCTCATCGTGATGATAAGCCTCGACCGCCATGCGGAGGATTTCCGCGGCGAGGTCCTTCGTGCCCTCGAAGGTTTCGAGGATGGTCTTTCCGTCAAGTTCCGCCAGCGGCGTCGTGATCACCGTTGCCTTCTTGTTGTATTCGCGGATGAGCGCGACCACTTCTTCGATCTTGTTCTGATCGGCCTTGTCCGTGCGTGTCAGAATGATCGTGCCGGCGTTTTCGAGCTGGTCCGTGATGAACTCGCCGAAGTTCTTGATATAGAGCTTGGCCTTCGTGCAGTCGATCACCGTGACCGCCGCGTTCAGCTCCATATTGCCGCTTTCGTCCGCGACATTCTTGATCGCGTTCATGATGTCGGAAAGCTTGCCGACGCCGGAGGGCTCAATCAGAATCCGCTCCGGGGCGAACTTCGTCATCACTTCCTTCAGCGATGTGCCGAAATCTCCGACAAGGGAGCAGCAGATACAGCCGGCGTTCATCTCCGTGATCTCGATGCCAGCTTCCTTCAGGAATCCGCCGTCAATGCCGATCTCGCCGAATTCGTTCTCAATCAGCACCACCTTTGTCCCGGCCAGCGCCTCGCTTAAAAGTTTTTTGATCAGGGTCGTCTTTCCCGCGCCGAGAAAGCCGGAAATAATATCGATTTTTGTCTGCATCTCGCATATCCTCCGTTCGAAAAAGAATAAACAGACGGCAGAAATCGCCGTCTGTTCTATTCTACACTATTTGGCCAATCTTGCAACCGCCGGGACGTTTCTTCCGCGCCGCCCTATTTGATGAGATTGATCACCCGGTAGGAAACCTCTTCCTGATAGGTCAAGCCTGAGGTGTTGTCCCGCAGCGTCACGGTGCAGATATACAGGCCGTTATGGGCCGCCGTCGCGGTGGCGGCATTTGTTTTGCCGCTGATGACGCCTTTTTCGGCGGCGCGCCAGGAATAAGAGACAACGCTCATCCCCGCGCCTTCGCCGGTGCAGACAACGGTCAGCGGGCACTCCCTGCGCCCCGTCCGGTAATAACCGTTTTCAATCTGCATCCGTCCGCAGCTGCTGTGATTGCAGACGAGCGTCGAACGCTGCACCTCTGTTTTGATCTGGTTCCCGCAGTAGCCTTCGCTTGCGGAAACGGAGCCGCATCGATTGCATTCATAGAGCGTCGCGCCAATACTGTGCGCACCGCCCGCCGCGCAGGCCGGATTGGCCGCGCAGTAATCGGGGCCTTCGTTGCATTTGCTGCAGTTGCTGTAAGCATAAGGGTGCGTACTTCCGCCGCAGCTGACCATTTCCGTTACGAGTGAAGTCTGATAACAGGCCGACCCCTCCGCATGCTTGTGTACGACGCCGACGGCGTCCCCGGTCTGCGGACCGGGATGTCTAAAAGGGATTACTGCATCTGCACCATCCTTTACATATCCGTACTCGCCTTCGCCGTCAACACCGAGGGCAAAGGGAACCCGGTTGGACACGTTCGTGATGTTCGTCGCGTTCGTGTCAATCATCGTTTTCAACTCGTCGTAATCCTGAATCCGTTTTTCTTCCGTTTCTGCAATCGTGATGCCCAGCGCGTTCTGCGCGTCCGAAACATTCGTCACCATCCCCTTCAGGGTTTCGATTTCCTGCCTCGCCTCATCCAGCTGCGTCTGCAGCACCATGATGTTCTGATTGGACAATTCCAGCTGCTCCAGCAGACGGTTCAGCTTGTCGTTGGAATCCGTAAACTGTCCGCTGACGCTGGCGCCGAAGGCATTTAGGTTTTCCTGCAGCGAGGTCACGTCCCGGTTGACGCCGGAAATGCTGTCGTTCACACCGGCGATGCCGTCATTGACCGTTCCGAATTCCCGTTGGTACGCGGCCAGGCTTTCGTTCACCGTCGACATGTTGTTCAGCACATTCTGAAAGAAGTTCTCGCCCGCGCGGTTTCCTTCCTCCACCTTGCGGCCCACTTCCTGCACTGCTTCCAGCGAATTGTTCATGTGCGCGTTGATCCCCGCGATCTGTTCGGACGTGCTCTCAAAGCCCTGCTGTGCCCGTTCGTCCGCCAGAACCACGGCATCCTCCGCACGCTCCACCGCGTTGAAATTGGCGGCCGCCTGCAGCCTCACTTCCTCGACCGTGTCCTGCACCATCCGGAGCATGTTCTTCACCTGCTCCGTTCCCTCTTCATCCGCGTAAACGTTGATCTGATCGCCTTCCTCAATCACCTTCGTCGCGTACGTTGCCGTATCCAGACCGCCGATGGCGGAAAAGACGACAAAGCCGCAGCCGATCGTCGCCAGTCCCACGGCGGACAGCACGCTGATCACGGCATGGGACCTCATCTTCCGCAGCAGATCGCGTACGGAAATCATCTGATTCCGGACTCTTCCCATAGACTCCCCCTCCTTTGTGTTTGCATTATTCCCCTACATGTTTTACACAACAGTCAGTTCTCTGTGGAATGACATCAGCGGAAGGCTGACGCAGGAAAACGGATTACCGTCTGCTGCAACGATAACCGATGTGGATATGATTTGTCAAGACTTTTTTTTGATTTTTTTTATTTTTTATAGGCCGCCACAAGATGTAGCAGAACTTCCGTATTCTTCACCATGGCTTGTACCGGGACAAACTCAAAACGGCCGTGGGCGTTCTCGTATCCCGCGCTGATATTGACCGTCGGCAGTCCCCGGAAGGAAAGCGCACTGCCGTCGGTGCCGCCGCGGAAGGCGACGCGCACGGGATCTTCGATGCCGGCCGCGCGGAAGGCTTCTTCGAGACGCGTCACCGTAAAGGGCACGGTGTCGATCACCTCTTTCATGTTGCGGTAGGTCGGACGGATTTCCAGCGCAATCCGCTCCGCCCCGTATTTCTTCCGCAGTTCCTCCGCACAGAAACGGATAAAGTCCTCCCGCTGCGCAAACAACGCGCTGTCGTGATCTCTCACGATGTGCCAGACCCTTGCGTTTTCGCAGTCCCCTTCCACCGCGACGAGGTGATAAAAGCCCTCTCTGCCCTCCGTCGTCTGCGGCTTTTCGTTTTCGGGAAACATGGCGATATACTCCGCCGCGATTTCCGCCGCGTTCACCATGATGCCCTTGGCCGTCCCGGTGTGCACGCTGGTCCCCGCAACTGTCAGCAGCGCGTCGGAAGCGTTGAAGGTCTCGTCGGAATAATAACCCAGCCAGTCGCAGTCCACGGTATAGGCGACGGGCGCTTCAAAACGCTGTAAGTCCAGGTCCTTCGCCAGACCGCCCACCTCTTCGTCCGGGGTGAAGGCAATGCTGACAAGGCCGTGCGGCATCTCCGGATGCAGGAGAAGATATTCCGCCGCCGTCATCACCGCGGCGATCCCCGCCTTGTCGTCCGCGCCGAGCAGGGTCGTGCCGTCCGTGAGAATCAGGTCCTGTCCGATATAGTTGTTCAGCTGCGGAAACACCGCTTCTTCCATGACAATCCGCAGTTCTTCGTTCAGGACAATATCGCCGCCCTGATACTGTTCCAACACCCATGGCTTCACATTTTCGCCGCTTGCGTCCGGCGCGGTGTCCATGTGCGTCACAAAGCCTAAGGCATGTTCCTTGCCCTCCAAAGATGCGTCCGTCGCGGGCAGCTTGCCGTAGACCACGCAGTGCGCCTCGTCCAGAAACACTTCCGAAGCCCCGATGCGCCGCAGCTCCTCATACAACTCCCGCGCGAGGTCAAACTGCTTTGCCGTCGTTGGCGTCTCCTCCGAAACGCGCGAGGACTGTGTATCGATCTTTGCGTAGCGGATCATCCGCTCCTTCACTTGTTCATACATCCAGGATGTGTCCATCATGCCCTCCCCGGTTTTTTTCACATTATACTACATTTTTCCGTAACACCGCCATCCGTACCGCTCTAATCCCGTTTTAATCTTCGGCGGGTAAGATGTCCCAAAGACCGGACATTGTAAAGAAAGCGAGGATAAAGCGCATGAAAAAGATGATAAGCGTATTGATGACAACTGCCTGCATTCTGCTGATGGCGGGATGCGAGGACATTCCCAGGATGCCACAGGGCAGCGCCGCGACCGGCGTGACGGAGATCGCAAAGGCGGACGGCACGCAGGAAGTCACGGGGGCCCAGACCGCCACAAGCAATGACGGCATCAGCACCACGGAGCTGACCGCGCCGGAAGCGCCTGCCGCGCAGGACAATACGGCGACCACACAAGAGGCTCCCGCGCAGGATCCTGC
>JAFZLB010000002.1 GCA_017551665.1 Lachnospiraceae bacterium | reverse complement strand
ATACGGCCACAAACTACGAAATGGTCTGGGGCTTTCCCACGGTGCACTGTTTCCTTTCCACGGTGCCTTCGGAGATCTTTGCCTTTTATAACGGCGCCGCCGGGATTTCCCGCTGGGTGGAGTCCGAGCTGTCCCTGGACCGGCCGGGCATCCGTGCGCTGCTTTCCTGCCGTTATTATATCTGGAACAGCGATATTTACGGCGACGGCGAATTCGGCAAGGGAGAGGGCGTCTACGGCTATGACGAAATCGTCTATGAGGACCACGGCCTGACCGTGTTTGAGAACAAAAACTTTATCCCGCCCGGTTTCACCTTCCGCTATTATGTGCGGGAATCCGTCTTTGACGAACAGAAAAAATCCGCAAGGGACAAGCTTCTGGTCAAGGCGCTGATTCTTTCGGATGCGGACGCCGACAAATACGGTCATCTGATGGAAGAACTGCCGGCAGAAAAGATCGAGGCCTTCATCGGCAACACAGAATTTGACGAGCTCTGTGCGGAACGCGCGGCCACTGCCTGCGTCCGCTTTGAAACGGACACGGAGGGCTTTTACGCGAGAACCGCCCATCTGGAGCAGGAGAGTCTGCTGTTCTTCTCCGTTCCGGCGGTGCAGGGCTTTACGCTTTACGTGGACGGGAAGGAAACGGAAACGATCACCGCGGATTACGGCCTGATGGCGGTGAAGGTGCCGGCCGGCACACACGAAGTCGAGGCCGTCTACCGTCAGCCGCACCAAAGCGTCAGCCGCGTCATTTCCATTCTTGGCGTCCTGATTGCCTTGGGCTACGGTTCATTCTATAATATAAGAAAAAGAAAAGAGGTTTCCCATGGGTATGACGATGAGCCAGAAGATTCTGGCAAAGCACGCGAACCTGGAGAGGGTGACGGCGGGACAGCTGATTGAGGCTTCTCTTGATCTTGTCCTCGGCAACGACATCACCTCGCCGGTCGCGATTAAGGAAATGGAAAAATTCAAAAAGGAAGGGGTCTTTGACAAAGAAAAGATCGCCCTGGTGCTGGATCACTTTGTCCCGGCCAAGGACATCAAGTCCGCCGAGAACTGCAAATGCGTCCGCGACTTTTCCGGCGCACACGGCATCACGAATTTCTTTGATGTCGGTGAGATGGGCATTGAGCATGCGCTGATTCCGGAGAAGGGATTGGCGCTGCCCGGCGATCTTATCATCGGCGCGGACTCCCATACCTGCACCTACGGCGCGCTCGGTGCCTTCAGCACGGGCGTCGGCTCGACGGACATGGCGGCCGGTATGGCGACGGGCAAATCCTGGTTCAAGGTGCCGGGTGCCCTGCGCTTCGAACTCACGGGAAAGCCGGGGCCCTATGTCATGGGCAAGGATCTCATCCTGCATATCATCGGGCTTATCGGCGTGGACGGTGCTTTATACCGCTCCATGGAATTCACGGGGGAAGGGATACAGTATCTCAACATCGACGACAGAATGACCGTGACGAACATGGCCATTGAGGCCGGCGGCAAGAACGGCATCTTCCCGGTGGACGAGGTGACGAAGGCCTATCTTGAAGAAGTCGCGCCGTGCAAAGCATATACGGCGGTCGAGGCGGACGCGGACGCGGTCTATGACGAGAGCTACACGATCGATCTTTCCGCCCTGCAGCCGACGGTTGCCTTTCCGCATCTGCCGGAAAACACGAAGACCTTTGATGAAATCGGCGACATTCCGATTGACCAGGTCGTCATCGGTTCCTGCACGAACGGGCATATTTCCGACCTGCGCATGGCGGCAAAGCTGATGGCCGGAAAGCGTGTCGCAAGCGGCGTGCGCTGCATCGTCATCCCGGCGACGCAGAAAATCTATCTGCAGGCGCTGGAAGAAGGGCTGATCAAAACCTTCATCGAGGCCGGCTGCGTGGTCTCTACGCCCACCTGCGGCCCCTGCCTCGGCGGGTACATGGGGATCCTGGCCTCCGGCGAGCGTTGCGTCTCGACGACGAACCGCAATTTCGTCGGACGCATGGGCGCGATTGATTCCGAGATCTACCTTGCGTCGCCCGCGGTGGCGGCGGCGAGTGCGGTGGCGGGCCGGCTTGCGTGTCCGGGGTAAGCTGTGTTCATGCGACCGATTTGAACCGTTCGTCCTCGGACACGCTTGCGCTCGGAGTTCGCTCGTTGCGTTGCTAACTCGCACGGGACGCTCGTAAGCAACGACGGCGAACTACGGTCGCTCGGTCGAATCGGTTTCGAAATCGTCCGCATGTATGGACGTTTACGACGAAGAGGAAAGGAGTGTACATGGAGAAAGCGAGAGGCACCGTATTTAAGTACGGGGATAATGTGGATACGGATGTGATCATTCCCGCGCGGCATCTGGCGATTACGGATCCGCAGGGGCTGGCGGCGCATTGCATGGAGGATATTGACAAGGAGTTTGTGAATAAGGTAAAAGCCGGCGATATTATGGTCGCGGAGAAGAATTTCGGCTGCGGTTCTTCGCGGGAGCACGCGCCGATCGCGATCAAGGCGAGCGGGATTTCCGTCGTCATCGCGGAGACCTTCGCGAGGATTTTTTATCGCAATGCGATCAACATCGGTCTGCCGATCATTGAGTGCGCCGAGGCGGCGAGGGAGATTTCCGCCGGAGATACCGTGAGCGTCGATTTTGACAGCGGTCTCATCACGGACGAGACGACGGGGAAGACGTATCAGGGACAGGCCTTCCCGCCGTTCATGCAGGAGATTATCAACGCGGGCGGACTGATCAACAGAATTAACGCGAATGCCTGAAGGGAGAAAGCATGAGTAAAATACAGATGATCACTCCTTTGGTGGAGATGGACGGCGACGAAATGACACGCGTGATCTGGCAGATGATCAAGGACAAGCTGCTGTTGCCGTATATTGACTTAAAGACGGAGTATTATGATCTGGGCTTAAAGAAGCGTGACGAAACGAATGACCAGATCACGACGCTCTCCGCGAACGCCACGAAGAAATACGGCGTCGCGGTCAAATGCGCGACGATCACGCCGAACGCGGACCGGGTGAAGGAATACGGCTTAAAAGAAATGTGGAAGTCCCCGAACGGCACGATCCGCGCGATTTTGGACGGCACGGTCTTCCGTACGCCGATCACCGTGAAGGGCATTCAGCCCTGCGTGCGCAACTGGAAAAAGCCGATCACGATCGCGCGTCACGCCTACGGCGATATTTACAAAAACACGGAGCTGCGGGTCACGGGCGGCGGAAAGGCCTATCTGAGCTTTGAGGGCGAGGACGGTCAGGTACAGAAAGAAGAAATTCACGCCTTTAACGGCTCCGGCATTCTGCAGGGCGTACACAATACGGACCGCTCCATCGAAAGCTTCGCCAGAGCCTGCTTTACCTACGCGCTTTCGGAAAAGAAGGATCTCTGGTTCGGCGCGAAGGACACGATTTCCAAGACCTACGACGCACGCTTCCGTGCCATCTTTGATGATGTTTATGAGCAGGAATACCGGGAAAAGTTTCAGGTGGCGGACATCACCTACTTCTTCTCCCTCATCGATGATATTGTCGCGAGGATTATGAAGTCCGAGGGCGGCATGATCTGGGCCTGCAAAAACTATGACGGCGATGTCATGAGCGACATGGTCAGCAGTGCCTTCGGTTCCCTGGCCATGATGACGAGCGTCCTTGTATCCCCGGACGGCGTGTATGAATACGAGGCGGCGCACGGCACCGTGCAGCGTCATTATTACAAGCATCTGGCAGGAGAGGAGACGAGCACGAATTCCGTCGCAACGATCTTTGCCTGGACGGGCGCTTTGAAGAAACGGGGAGAGCTGGACGGCACGGAAGCCCTGGTCCGCTTTGCGGAGAAGCTGGAGAAGGCGACCTTAAAAACCATCGCCTCCGGCTGCATGACGAAGGACCTCGCGCTGATCACCTCCCTGAAAAACGTTCAGGTCGTCAACACGGAGGGATTCCTGGACGCCGTGGCGGCCGCAATGTAAGGGAAGTTTACGCGAAACGAAAGAAGAAGTTTGGAAGGATGAACCGTAGAACCAAAGGAAAAAACAAAATCCTTGCATGGGCGCTTGTACTTAGCCTTTTGCTCTCGCCCCTGACGGCGACGGAAAGCCATGCGCAGCCTAAGCGCATGCCGGACGGAACCGTCTTTGACGCGGAATACTACGCGGAGCAGAATCCGGATGTTGTCGAGGCCTTCGGTACGGCGGAGAATGATCTTTACCGTCATTATGTCATGTTCGGGCAGAAAGAGGGACGTGCGGCCTGTTCGCCGGATTTTGACACCTCCGCCCTGCAAAAAGCCATGCCCTCCAGTGCCGTGTTAAAGGAAGACGGCACCGTGTTTGATTTTGTGTATTACGCCAACCGGTATCCGGATCTGATGGGGACTTTCGGACTCAATGAAGAAGCGCTCTGGCAGCATTACCGGATGACCGGGAAAAAAGAGGGCATGCAGTGCGCACCGGAAAACGCCTCTGTCAACCAGATTTACAACCGGGCGCAGGATGATACCAATATGGCCGTCGCGCTGGGGCTTCTTGGTGCGAACAAACAGGAGATGGATGAGCTGACAGCCCTGCTGCGGTCCCTGCCCGGCGGCGTCACCGTCAAGGCCGTTTCCGTGGACGGTACAAAGGGCATCAGCTTCAACAGCACAAAGGGCTTTTACATCGCGTCCGTGATCAAAGCGCCCTATCTGTTGTACTGTTACCGCTATATGGAGAAGAACAGCATTCCGCTCAGCGAAAAAATCACCTACAAAGGCTATCATTATAATACCGGTGCCGGCAGCATCAACCAGTCGCGTGTCGGGACCGAGTTTACGCTGAGAGACGTCATGTACCGCACGGGTCATGAATCGGACAACACCGGCTATACCATGCTCTATGAGCGCTTCGGCGCGGAGGGCTTTAACGAAATGATGGACACGATCGGCGCGCCGACGCTGAAGTTCACCGGATCCCAGTGGAAGAGCGGGGTGAGCAGCGAAGACATGATCAAATGTCTGAAGGCCATCTATGACTATCTCGCCACGGATTCGGTTTACGCGAAGGCCTTTTATAAGTCGAATACCAGCGATAAGCATAATTTCCTGGGCCGCGCGCTGCCGGATCTTGTCATCACCCAGAAATACGGCAGGGACGAAGGCGCCTATTGCAATGCCGGAATCGTCCGCTGTCCGCAGGGCGATTATCTGATCACCATTTTTCTGGCGGCGGGGGATTCCGCGTACAGCCGCAAAAAACTGGACGAAGCCGTCCTTAGGATCCACCAGCTGATGACGCGCCCCGCACAGCCCTAAAACCCCCCTTTTGTAGGATATACAACAGGAATGCAAATGTGATATCCTGTCAGTGGAATGACAGGTTTTTTTGAAGCGAGAGTTCGCTTCCGGGAGGAGAGAACAGATGGCATTTTGTATGAATTGCGGCACGGCCCTGCCGGAGGGAAGCGCCTTTTGCCACGTCTGCGGCAGTAAGTCCGCGGTGCAGGCGCGTCCTGTGCAACAGGTGCAGGCACAGCCCGTACCGCAGCCTCAGCCTGTCATGCAGCAGCCCGTCATGCAACAGCCTGTCATGCAACAGCCCGTGATGCAGCAGCCCGTCATGCAGCCGCCCGCAAAGAAGAAGCGCAGGGCGCCGCTGATCATCACGCTGGTCTTATTCTTTGTTCTGGCAGTCACGGGGACGCTGCTCTGGCTGTTCCTCGCGGGGCCCTTGTCCTACACCAGAAGCATACGGGTTCCGAGTGACTGGGAGGGCGTGGCCTATTACAGCGGAATCTCCGGCTTAAGCGACAACGCGGACCGTACGGCGGCGGTCTACGGTTATTTTGAGAAGGATGCCAACGGTGTATTTTTCCAGCTGTATGAAGACCCGCAAATGAAAGAGAATCTCCTGCTGAGCCTTTATATCGACAACAGCGATCCGGGCCGTTTCGTTCCGGATCTCGAGGCCGGTACCGCCTTGCTGATGGATATGTCCCTTAGTGCTTCGGATGTGCCGGGGCTGACCGCCGCGCTGGAGAAGGGAGAGCTGCGCCTCAAATGCGGCTACCGCAACGGCGACCTCTCCGTAGACTGCGAGTTTGTGATACATGAGAAGTGATCTGCTTTTTGAACAGACGAAAAACCCCCCATTTGTAGGGTGTTCATTTCAAAAGGAATGCGATAAGATAACGTTATGAGTGTAGCGAAGAATCCCAAAAACCGTCATACCAAAATCCCGCCGGTGCTTGCGGTCTTTTCCGGCGTGGCGACGCTGCTGTGTTCCATTCTCCTGATCCTTGCGGTTTCCGGCGTGTTCCGCACGGACGCGCGTCCCAACACGGGCAGGACAAAGGAAAGCCCGGCCGCCTATGCGCAAAGCGAAGCAACGCGCGCGCCCGCAGAGGCACAAGCAAAGGACAAGGCCGGGGAAGCGCTCACCGTTCCGGCCTCCGAAGCGTCCGGCAGCGGCAGCACAGAGCTTTCCGTGGAGCTGCCATTTCTGCAGACGGTGCGGTATCAGCTGCGTTTTCTGATGGATTCCATGCGGGAACAGTTACAGGAACCGTAGCATAATTTCACGCGGATCAGCGTTCAGGCGAGCGCCGATTGACGAAAAAACAGTAAAAAACGAATCATTTTTTGACAGGAAAAAAATTTTATTTCTGACATGAATATCAGAAAAAGCCGGATTTTCTTGATAAAATCGGGCTTTTTTGATAGTTATGACACAACTGTCTTTTTACTACAATATCTTGTGTTCCCTCTTGACGAAAACGCAAAACCTGCTATAATTGGGATAGTTGCTTTTACGGATTTTTGTTAGGGGATGTTCGAAATAGTGTCTATTCTTAGGATCGCCGGATACAAAAAGCATTCTTTCGTTGACGGACCGGGTGTGCGTTTCGCCCTGTTTACGCAGGGTTGCCCTCACGGTTGTCCCGGCTGCCACAATCCCGAAACCTGGGATGAGCACGGCGGGATGCTGACGGATACGGAGGAAATCATCCGGGTGCTGCGCTCGACGCATTACCTGGACGGGATTACGATTTCCGGCGGAGAGCCGCTGCTGCAGCCGTTTGCGGTTCTGGAAATCGCGGAAGAGGCACAGGCGCTGGGATTGAGTGTATGGATGTATACCGGCTACACGTTCGAACAAATCCGTGAAGGATACGCGGGCATCGGTGCGCTTCAGCTTTTGCAGGAGGTGGATGTTCTTGTGGACGGACGCTTTATCGCGTCCCGCGCCTACGGGAGTATCACCGACGGCACGCCGGTCTGGTGCGGCTCTTCCAACCAGCGTCTCATTGACGTCAGGCAGAGCCTCATTGCCGGACATGTCGTGCTCTGGCGGGAGCTGGGAATGAAGCTCGCGTAAGACACTTGTTGCAGGGGAGAAGTCCGCTGCAGGTTCACTTCAGCGGAAACAAGGAGGATTTTATGGCATCATTTCAGACCGTTGTCAAACGGAGCGGAGAGGAAGCGCCGTTTGACCAGTCCAAGATCGAAAACGCGGTAGCAAAGGCTTTTGTTGCGACAAACGAGGTGGAGGCAAGGGATCTTTCCACCATGTCCCGGGCGGTGACGCTCATCGTCGATACTTCCCTGAAGGAAGCGGGACTGACGAAGCCCACGGTGGAGCAGATTCAGGACGCCGTGGAGACCTCGCTGATGAAATGCGGTTACCAGAAGACGGCAAAGGCCTACATCCTTTACCGCTCACAGCATCAAAAGGTTCGTGATACCAAGAATACGCTCCTGGACTACAAGACCCTGGTCAACGGGTATATCGGCGCGGAGAAGGACTGGCGTGTCAAGGAAAACTCCACGGTCACCTTAAGCGTCGGCGGTCTCATTCTTTCCAACTCCGGTGCCATCACCGCCAATTACTGGCTGACGGAAGTCTATGACGACGAAGTCGCGGAAGCGCACCGCAAATGCTTTTTGCATCTGCATGACCTTTCCATGCTCACCGGCTACTGTGCCGGCTGGAGCTTAAAGCAGCTGATCGAAGAGGGATTGGGCGGTGTCACCGGCCGCATGACGAGCGCGCCGGCCAAGCACCTTTCCACGCTCTGCAACCAGATGGTCAATTTCCTCGGCATCATGCAGAACGAGTGGGCGGGCGCACAGGCCTTCTCCTCCTTTGATACCTATCTCGCGCCTTTTGTGAAGGTGGACAATCTGGATTATTACGAAGTCAAGCAGTGCATCCAGTCCTTTATCTACGGTGTGAACACGCCGTCGCGCTGGGGCACGCAGGCACCGTTCACGAATGTTACGCTGGACTGGACGGTACCGGAGGACATGAAGAATCTCAACGCGATCATCGGCGGAGAGAAGCTGGACTTCACCTACGGCGACTGCAAAAAAGAAATGGACATGATCAACAAAGCCTTCATCGAGATCATGATCGAGGGCGACGCCAACGGCCGCGGCTTCCAGTACCCGATCCCGACGTACTCCATCACAAAGGATTTCGACTGGTCGGAGACGGAGAACAACCGCCTGCTCTTTGAAATGACGGCAAAATACGGCACACCGTATTTCTCCAATTACATCAATTCCGACATGCAGCCCTCCGACGTGCGTTCCATGTGCTGCAGACTGCGCCTGGATTTGAGGGAGCTGCGCAAAAAAGGCGGCGGCTTCTTCGGCAGCGGCGAATCCACCGGTTCCATCGGTGTCGTCACGGTCAATCTGCCGCGCATTTCATACCTCGCGGAAACAAAGGAAGATTTCTACGCCATGCTGGACCGCTATATGGACATCGCGGCACGTTCGCTTGCCGTGAAGCGTAAGGTGGTCACAAGGCTCATGGACGAGGGACTGTATCCTTACACGAAGCGCTACCTCGGCTCCTTTGACAATCACTTCTCGACCATCGGCATCGTCGGCATGAACGAGGCCATCTTAAACGCGAAGTTCCTTCAGGGCGACATCACGACGGATGCCGGCCATGACTTCGCGAAGGAAGTGCTGGAGCACATGCGCGAGCGCCTTTCGGATTACCAGGAGCAGTACGGTGATCTGTATAATCTCGAGGCGACGCCCGCGGAATCCACGACCTACCGCTTTGCCCGCCATGATGTCGAGGAATTCCCGGACATCATCACGGCAGGCATGGAGGGCGATGCCCCCTATTACACCAACAGCACGCATCTGCCGGTGGGTTACACGGATGACATCTTTGACGCACTGGAAAAAGAGGATGATCTCCAGACACTTTACACCTCCGGCACGGTGTTCCACGGCTTTCTCGGGGAGCGGCTTTCCGACTGGCGGAGCGCTGCCATCCTCGTGCGCCGCATCGCGGAAAACTTCAAGCTGCCCTACTACACGATGTCGCCGACGTACAGCGTCTGCGCCACGCACGGTTATCTGCGCGGTGAGCACTTCACCTGCCCGACCTGCGGCAAGGAATCCGAAGTCTATTCCCGCATCACCGGCTATTATCGTCCGGTGCGCAACTGGAACGACGGCAAGACCGCGGAATTCCATCAGCGCAGAACCTATGTCACGGAAGGAAAGGCAGCGAAGGTGACGCCGGAAAACCGCAGCGTCAAGGAAGAAAACGAAGCCTCTTCGTTGTCGGCGGCCGCGGCCGGACGTGAAGATGTGCAGTCCATCGTTCCGGAAATCGCGGAAGCGGAGACCCGCGCAAGGGCACTGCGTATGCCGAAGATCATCATCAAGAACTTTGCCGCGGACACGCTGGAGCCGTCCTTCGGACATCCCTCGTATGACTTCGGCATCGGCACGGACGGTCAGCTCCTGTTTGACCTGACGCCGGCGGAAGAGACGGAAACAAAGAGTGCCGACATGGGACCGCTGCCGATTCTCCTCACCACCAGCACCTGCCCGAACTGCAAGATCGCGGACCGGATGCTGAACGAGGCCGGTGTGGAGCATCGCATCTTAAGCGCGGAAGAGGAGGAAGGCGCGGAATACGCCGCGAAATATCACATCAAAACCGCCCCCACGCTCTTCGTGCCGGACGGGGATGAGGGAGAGTATCAGGTGATCGGTTCCGTTTCGGGGATCAAGGGGTACGTGAATTCCCTCGCGATACACTGAATTAACGGATCATAAGACAACCCATTTGCATACAACGCCTCCGGGGACGCGTCACGCGTCTTCGGGGGCGTACCCTATTTATGCGGGAAGGCCGAGGACCTCGTTGATCTCGTCCTCATACAGCGTGTCTTTTTCCAGGAGCGCATCCGCCAGCGCTTCCAGGCGGTGAATGTTTTCTTCCATCATCTGTACACAGCGTTCCCGTAAATCCTCCGACATTTGCACGATGTAACGGGTGCTGGCGTCGCCGGTTTCGCGCTTTAAGACGCGCATGTTCACAAGGCCGTTTTCGGACATGCCGTAGGCGTCCACCATATCCTTCAAGATATGCGTTGCCCGTTCGATATCATTGGCACAGCCCTGTGAGGTTCTGTCCCAGTCACGCTCATGCAGCAGATATTCCGCGACCTTGCCGCCGTAGAGCTCCATGACCTTGTTTTCCATCATCTGCTTGGTGTGCAGCTTTTTCTCAAAGGGCGCGATGAAAGTGACGCCGCCGGCCCCGGAGGTGGAGGGCATGATCGTGACCTTCGTGACCTTGCTGCCGGTGAGCCTTGCGATCAGAGCATGCCCGGCCTCGTGCCAGGCGATGGTCTTCAGGTCCTCCGGATCTGTTTCGTCGTGGTCCGTCTGATGTCCGTGCATCAGGCGTTTATAGATGGCCACCTCAATACATTCCTTGTTGATGTAAGGGATGCCCTTCTGGACGGAGATAATGGCGGCCTCGTTTAAGATGCCCTGGATTTCGGCGGGAGAGCGGCCGATCATTTCATGGGCGAAGTTCACGCGGTCAAAATCCTCCGCGAACTTTTTGTTTTTCATGTAAATGTCAATGACCTCCAGACGTTCCTCCACGGTCTCCGGAATCGGCACGGTATAAATCTCCGTAAAGCGGCCGGGCCGAAGCGCCGCTTCGTCGATATCCTCCATGCGGTTCGTCGCGCCGATGACGAGGATGTTGTCCGTCTTGCGGAAGCCGTCCATTTCCGTTAAGAGCGCCGTCAGCGCCTTCCGGTCCTCGGCGTTCATTTCGTCGCCGCGCTTGCCGCAGAGCGTGTCCACCTCATCGATGAAGACGATGCAGGGCACTTCCTTCCTGGCCTTGCGGAAGAGCGCCCGCACACGGGAGGCGCCGGTGCCGACGTATTTTTCCACAAAGTCCGAGGCGTTCGCGTAAAGAAAGCCGACCTTGGCCTCGCTGGCCATGACCTGGGCGATCAATGTTTTTCCGGTACCGGGCGGACCGACGAGCAGCAGTCCCTTCGGCAGATCCGCACCGGCTTCCTGGTATTTCTCCGGATTGCCGAGGAAATCCACAACGACGCGCAGATCCTCCTTCAAAGGCTTCAGGCCGCCGATGTCGTCAAAGGTTTTCCGCTTTTCCTCATCCGTCTTTTCCAGGGAAAAGGACTGTCCGGCCGTTTCCTGCGGATTCTCCATCCGGTTGCGCGCCGTGCGCATGTTGGCGAGCATGATGATGAAAAACAGGGCCGGCATGGCAATGAGCGGCGCGATCATCCAGTAATTGACGCTGCTCACCTGCACGGCGGCGGGCGCTTCGGTATAAAGAATGCGGATGGTTTCCCCGTTTGCGTCCTTTGCTTCGATGTACTGCGCCTGCAACGTTGTTTCCTGCGCGGATTCCGTTTCCGTCTCTTCCCGCGGGATGGGGTTGGAAATCTCCGAGGTCTCATCGCCCTTGGACAGAAAGGCGTAGAAGATGACATAAATCGAAAAGGCAAACACGATGACGGCGCCGATCATGTTTTTCCGGATGAGACCGAAGAAGACTTTTTTCGTGAATTTGTCTTCCGGATCATCCTTCGGGATGCTTTGGCGTTTCAGCCGCTGGGGCTCCACCATGCCGGAAAATTCATCCCGATCCCGGTTGATCCTGCGTTCGTAGGGAGTGTAATCCGGGAACAGCCGGAGCACGATTTCCGTTGCGAGATCCGCGTCCTCCACAGGCACGGAGATGGAATGAATCCAGCGGTCGATGCGGCCGCCGGCGCCGAAGTCCCGCGGATCCAGGGGGTATGCGTAGAGATTGGGATCATCCTCCCAGGAGGAGGCTTTCACTTTGGAAATGCCGGATTCCTTCAAGGCCTTTTTCAGCTGACGCCACTCCGCCTTGTGCCCCTGCACCTCATAGATGATGACCATGTCTTCGCGTTCCGCCATGCGCGCTCCCTCGTGAATGTGAGAAGTGTTCTTACAGTATACCACAAAAAGCGGCGATTTTACGCGAAAATTCAGCGAAAAGTGTTGACGGCGCAGGTGTTTCGTGGTATTTTAGATAAGGATTTTCGAAGTGGGCTTTCAAAGAGCCCGCTTTGTTTATGCCCTTTTGGCATAAACAAAGGCAGTGCGATGCGCAACATGCGGCAGGGAAGATGCGCTGCGCGCCCGCATGTGCGCTGCGGATATCGCAAGCGATATCCGATCTTTATGCAACGGTGACTTTATGAATAAGAGGCAAATTGAGGAACGCGCGGAAGCCATGATCGGCCCCATTGCGCTGGAAAACGGCGTATGTGTGTATGACGTGGAATATGTGCGGGAAGCGGGCGAATACTTTCTGCGCTGCTTCATCGATAAAGAGGGCGGCGTGACGATCGATCACTGTGTGGCCGTCAACCACGCGATGTCCAAGGCGCTGGACGAGGAAGACTTTATCGATGATCCCTATACGCTGGAGGTGTCTTCGAAGGGACTGGGCCGCTCCCTGACAAAGGACCGGCATTTTGCGCAGGAGATCGGCAGCGAGGTGGATGTCAAGCTGTACAAGGCGCTGGAGGGACAGAAGCTGTTTCGCGGAAATCTGAACTCATTTGATAAAGAGCGCATTACGATCACAGGCGCGCAGGGAGAAAAAACGTTTTTGAGAAAAGAAATCGCGAGCGTCAAACTCGCACTGGATTTTTAAGCTGCATCGTTCAAGCACACCAAAAGGAGGAGAACCGGAAAAAATGAACAAAGAACTGATGGAAGCACTCGACATGCTGGAGAAGGAAAAAAACATCAGCAAAGAGAGTCTTTTCGAGGCGATTGAGAACTCTCTGATGACAGCCTGCAGTAAACACTTCAAGAAGGCTTATAACATAAAGGTGGAAATCGATCACGAAACCTGTGAATACCGCCTCTTTGCAGAGAAGGAGGTCATTCCGGACGACGATGAGCCGATTGATAAAATGACGGAGGTCTGCCTGAGCGAGGCTAAGGAAGCGGATCCGGACTGCGAGGTGGGAGATCTCGTCAATATTGAAATCCAGTCGACGGAGTTTACGCGCATCGCAACGCAGAACGCGAAGAACGTGATTCTGCAAAAGATCCGCGAGGAAGAGCGCAACGCGATATACCGTGAATATTCGGACAAGGAGCATCAGGTCGTCACCGGCGTGGTGCAGCGCTTCATCGGCAGAAACGTTTCCGTGAACCTCGGCCGTACGGACGCGCTCTTAAACGAAAAGGAACAGATCCGCGGCGAACGCTACCGCATCATGGACCGCATGAAGGTCTATGTGCTGGAGGTCAGGGATTCCAACCGCGGTCCGCGCATCATGGTCAGCCGCACGCATCCGGAGCTTGTGAAAAAGCTGTTTGAGCAGGAAGTGACGGAAATCAAGGACGGAACGGTGAAAATTGTCGGTATCGCGAGGGAACCGGGCAGCCGCTCCAAGATCGCGGTGTATTCCTATAACCCGAACGTGGATCCCGTCGGTGCCTGTGTCGGCGTGAACGGCAGCCGCGTCTCCATGATCGTGGATGAACTGAACGGCGAAAAGATTGATATCATTCCCTGGGACGATAACCCGGGTAATCTGATTCAAAACGCGCTCTCTCCCGCGAAGGTGGTTCATGTCTTCGCGGATCCGGAGGAGCAGACGGCCAATGTGGTCGTGCCGGACAAGATGCTTTCCCTCGCCATCGGCAAGGAGGGGCAGAACGCGCGTCTGGCCGCAAGGCTCACGGGTTATAAGATCGACATCAAGTCCGAGACGCAGGCCAAGGATGCGCCCGGCTTCCGTCCCGAGGATTATCTGGACGATGAATATGACGACGAGGAAGAGGGCTACTACGACGAGGACGGCATGTACATCGGTGATCCGGAGGAGGATTACGAAACCGAGTACGAAGAAGTCGAGGATGAGTCCGATGACGCCGAGTATGAAGAGGTTGAGGAAGAAGAATACGCAGAGGACGAAGAAGAGGAATACGTAGAGGAATAGGAAGAGGAAGAAGATGAAGCTTGACAGGGGAGCCTCAGCGCAGCTGT